>CAZCAB010000016.1:0-10725 GCA_964496615.1 uncultured Gammaproteobacteria bacterium
CGCAGGAAAGTTCACTCATGGTCACGGGCCTTGTATCAGAGCATCCAAAAAAACCCGGGGAGTATGAATTGAAGGTGAGCTCGCTAGAGATCGTGCAAATTGCTTCAGAATATCCAATAACTAAAAAGGAGCACGGTCCTGACTTTTTGCTTGATAACAGACATCTGTGGCTTCGGAGTAAGAAACAGTGGGCGATTCAGCGAGTTCGTGATGTTGTTATCCAGGCAGTGTATGATTTCTATCATGAAAATGGATTCGTCAAAATTGATACACCAATTTTGACCCCGAATGCATGTGAGGGCGCGACGACATTGTTTGGTATTGAGTACTTTGATCTTGGTGAAGTATATCTGTCACAATCTGGCCAGCTATATTTGGAAGCGGCGATTATGTCAGTTGGGAGGGGGTTTGATTTTGGCCCAACGTTTCGTGCAGAAAAAAGTAAAACAAAAAGACATCTCACTGAATTTTGGATGATGGATGCAGAGGCAGCATATGTTGAGCATGATGAGTCTATGGATATTCAAGAGGCAATGATTAAGTACATCACGAACCGTTTTTTGGAAGTGTGTGAGCAAGAAATAGCCATACTTGAAAGAGACACGATGCCACTTAAAAAAATGATTGAACTTCCATTTGGGAGACTCACGTACTCTGATGCACTAGAGAGGTTGAAAGAGCTTGGATCGGATATTCAGTTTGGTGAGGATTTAGGGAATGATGATGAAGGTTTACTTACTGAAAATTCGTCTGTGCCAATTTTTATTCACAAGTGGCCAAAAGCTATCAAGCCGTTTTACATGAAACAAGATCCAAAAAATGAAGATTTGGTGTTAAATAACGATCTGATTGGTATCGAAGGAGCAGGTGAGCTTATCGGTGGATCTCAACGTGAAGATGATTATGATTTACTCAAAGCTGCTATTGAACATGAAGGACTTGAGGGTCCTGAATACCAGTGGTACTTGGATTTGAGAAAGTACGGATCAGTTCCTCATTCTGGATTTGGACTTGGTCTTGAGCGCACGGTGGGGTGGCTGTGTGGGGTAAAGCATATTCGTGAGACTATTCCATTTCCGCGATTAATTAATCGAATAAGGCCTTAGTACTCGCATGCCTGTCTTTGTTAAACAATTCTACACATATCTTTTTTGGGGGATTTTGCTTTCTCTCACATTTTTTTCTACGGTGGCTGCGCAAAATGTGAGTGTTACTCTTGATATCATCCCTCCACCTCCGCCACCAAACAGTCGAAACCCAATATTCGTTGACCCAGGTATTCCTGGGGGAATCGGCGGGGTGGAGTCTGATGATGACGAGGATGTCGTTGAAAGTGATGTAGTTGATGAAAAAGCTCCGACGATTGTCGATGTGCAGATTATTGAGCTCGCGACCTCGTCTGCTTGGGTTTTATGGTTTACTGATGAAGATACTCGTGCAACATTCCGATATGGACTAACAGATGAATATGAACTTGGTACGATTAGTTTCAATTTGTTCGCCTCACAACACGCTGTAGTGATTGAAGGTCTGCAGCGTGGCATGAAGTATTATATAAAGATACTCGCGTATGATCAGGCTGACAACGAGGAGATAGCAGAACAGTTTTTTACGCTGCTTGAAGCAAAAGATGATGAGATAGAGGAGTCGCCAATTATAGAAAAGGAGATCGAAGAAGTACCCCCAAGCGATCCTCCTTTAGTGGATGCTGCCCCGGATCCAACGAAACGGGATGAGCCGATTCAAGATATTTCCCCCGCTCCCGCCGATTTAGAACAGCCGGTTAAGGCTAGATTTGTACATCTTACGCCACCAGAGGAGATTCCTCCAGACATTCAAATAGATGTGATCCCTTCGCCGCTTGAAGGATTTGTTATACAAGAAATGAAGGAGAGTAAACCTGTGAAAGAAACAGAGAAGAAAGAGATAGTGGATAAGTTGGAAACTGAGCAAGAGCCTTCCAAGGAAAAAGTAAAACCTGGAATTATCGATACAGACAAATTGAGTGCCATGAGCATGGAGATTATCCGCGATAAGATGATAGAAAGACGCACACCGTCGGTTCTTGGAGAGCGGCTTGTAGACATTGTGGAGTACGTACTGAGTAATGAGATATTCGATCAGAGACAAGTAGAGAGAGTTGTGAATTCTTTGAAAAGGAAGGTGTTGGTGTTACCTCATGTCTATTCGTTCCCATATGTCGCACCGTCATACACAGTGACTCCACTCATCCAAACATATATTCCAACCCGTGTTATTTTTTCTCTTGTTGGTTCAACTATGCTTGCGCTTTATCAGCCGCAATTGTACTATCTTTTTACTCTCTGGCAGCTGCTATAAACATGCACAGGGTCGCCATGGCGACCCTTCTTTTTTTGTGCTATACTATGCTCATATTTAGACACAGGCATGCGTCACATTTTTTTACGTAAATTAAGGTCAGTACGAACTCTGGCCAAAACGGTCATGCCACAGAGCGTGCGCACATATGGTGGCGCCGTGCTTTTAGTTACTTTAGTCCTTGCTGGAGTTATTGTTGGTATTGATCCTGCGCATGCATTTGTGAAAGAACTTCTCAACGGTATTGTTCGTATCATCGTGACAGTCATGCTTTCGCTGGCAGGACTGGCGATACAAATGACTATTTTCTTCCTTCGGTTCTTTATCAATCTAGCAAGCTACAACGGGTATATCGATGCACCAGTCGTTGTTGTTGGGTGGTCAATGGTTCGTGACATTTCCAACATGTTTTTTGTTATTGCCATGCTGGTGATTGCCTTTGCAACTATTTTGGGTATCGAGCAATATGAGTGGCGTAAAAGTTTGGTCAAGATTTTGCTGATGGCAGTCTTTATCAATTTTTCAAACATGATTGCGCAGCTCATTATAGATATAGCTCATATATTTACCACGACATTTTTGAATGCCATCTCAGCTGCAGCAGGTGGGAATCTGATAAACCTGTTTAAGCTCGACAAGATACTATCGATCGTTGGCGATTCAGAGAATTTTATTGATGCACAAGATTTTGGACAACGTGTATTTGCAGGAGCCGCAGCAGCAACTGTTTTTGCCTTTTTAGCCATGGTAACCATGGGTGCTTATGTCTTTATCATGGCTATTCGTGTTGTTGTGCTCTGGGTTGCCATTATCATGGCGCCGCTTGCCTTTGCACTCTCCGTTATACCTGCGACACAGTCAAAGGCGCAGGAGTGGTGGAAGGAGTTTACCCATCACGTCCTTGCTGCTCCAATAATGGTATTTTTCCTGTGGCTCGCTTTTGCTACGATGGGTAATGGTGATGTGATCGATAGGATAAACGAAAACGCGTCACAACAGCTCATTGAAGAGAATGTTGATGTATTTGGAGGGACGACAAAACCATCAACGCCTAAGCTATCATTGTCGGAAGTGACAACATGGGATAACATGGCGAGTTTTTTTGTTGCCATGGCCTTTTTATGGATTGGTATCCAGAAAGTTCAAGAGCTTGGAGTGACCGGAGGAAGTTTGCTTTCAAGCGCAACCAATTTTGCTAAAAATGTAGCGACCATCGCTACAGGATATGCAGCAGGACGGTGGTTGTACGAGGGAGGTAAAAAGACTGCCAAGGGAGCAGCTGGAGGCGTTCTCAAACATGCTCCGGTTATTGGTACTGAGAAGTGGAAGCAACGCGCGAAGAATGAATGGGAGTCGATCAAAGGATGGTACTACGGTAAAGGAATTGGTAAAGACGCAATGGAAAAGGCTGCTAAGTCTGGTGAACTTGGAAGACAAATTGAAAACCTTAAGGCGCAAGCACCGTCAACTGATGCTGGTGAGCGGCAGAAACAGGCTGATCTACTTGCTGATCTTGAGAAGCAAAAAGCCACGCTTGATAGGTCAATTGATCAGTCTCGTGGGAGAGGTCCGATTGGTTGGTTGGCAGCACAGAGTATTAAGACTGAAAAACGTCTTGCGAAAACTGAAAAACAGGCAAAAATTAGAAGAGAAATTTTGTGGAAACGCACGGGATCAGAAGCTGGAGGTATAGTGTTTAGTAAGTTCGGTCTTGGAATGGATAGAGGTTCATCGCGTGAAGCGCAAGATCGTATTGAGCGTGGATGGCTTGAAGCTGAAAAGATGCGTTCAGCCGCAAAGGACCATGAATATGAAAAACTTGGTCTGAACGAAGTTTTGAGCAAGGCTCGCTTCAAGAATGGAACATGGGAAAAAACAAAAGGCTCCATGATGGAGCGTATTCAGGAGCACGAGCAGTATGCAACCTACTTTGAAAATGCGAAGAATAGAATGGAGCATGAAGGAAAGCTCAGACTGATGGTTGCGAACGAGAAAGGAGAATATCTGGGTGCAGAGCGCAATTGGGGTGCTCCACGTGGTATGACGGGGGAATATAGCTATGCTGATGTGCTTCGTAATCAGTCCATGACAGAGCTTCGAGGCAAAGAGCTTCAAAGTGAGGAATCACGCGCAAAAGAGCAAGCTGATCAAGAAGCCTACCGTTTAGCAGAGCGACTCGATCAAGCTGCGATTGAGATCAATCGTGGTGATCATGATTCAGTCATGAAAGAGATCGATAGTCGAATTAAAAGAACGCAGACAGCGATTGATAAACGTCTGGGTGTTGGTGGACTGCGCGCAGAACTTGAGATTGAGAAAGTTAAATTTAAGGATATTGACAAGCTGAAGCGGGACATGGAGACTGCGCAACGAGCAGTGAAAAAGAACCAAGAGGAACGAGGTGTACTTGAAAAAAAATCAACCAATCCAGATCTGTCAGATGAGGAGCGGGCAAAAGCTGATGAAGATCTGAATAAATTAGATGACAAAAGGGAAGAATTGGTGAACGCACATGAAGCAGCGCGAGCAGCATACGAGGCTGAGAAGCCAAAAGAAGATGAGATAAAGGGTAATATTGCTCGCATTGAGGATCAGATAGACACCCATGCGAAGAACATGGAAAGTGATTGGCAATATACACGAATGCAAAGACAGTTAAAGCAGGCTAAGCAAGAAAAGAAAGATAGAGAGGATGCGCTGAAAGATAGAGCACAGCTTTTGCGTAATGGAGGTGCCGGGGCAATGCAAGTCGCAGAGGAGATATTGGAAGATAGACGAAATGATGTTCGGAAGGCTGAGAAAGAACTTGGTGAAGCGAGAGCAAGTGGAGATGGAACTAAAATCAACAACGCAGAGAAATATCTTGCCGCAGAAAGAGGAAGGCTCGCCAACTGGGAATCCATATTTAAAAATATGGAGCGTGGTCAAGTGGCATGGAAATATGCAGCAGCGTCTGGACGTGCGGCGGATACGTCAAAAGGTCATCGGTATGCGCATAACTTACTCTTGAGTGAAGCGGAGCAGCGTGAAGTGCATGATAATCGAGCGCTTGATACCCCGAAAGACACACTGACCGAACTTATCGAAGAATACGGAAAGAGCTTTTCTGAAATGTCCGTGGACAGTTTTGTTGCCAATGTAGGGCCAATGCTTAACAAGCTTTTGGAAAAGAGGGCAAAGCCGGGTGAGGAAATAACTGAAAATGATAAAGCGTCAATCATGGGACTCTTTAAGCGAGGTTTTGATAGAGCATGGATTGATGACGCGATTTATGCAATTCAAGATAACCCTGAAGCAAATGCAGCTATTGCTCAAATACTTGGCTGGAAAGATAGAGATTGTGATGATGCAAAGGTGCGTGATATTCAAATGCTTTTCGCAAGTGGTGCTGATATTGATTTTGTACGTGACAATCAGATCATGTCCAATGTTGTGGATGCTGCCCAGAGTATGGGTATGAGTTATGCACAGGCTCTAGAGGGCTTGAGAAACGGTACATTTGAACACGAAGGTGAAAATGTCACTCAAGCGTTAAGGAAAAAAGTCAGAGAGTTAATGGAGCAAACTAGACAAGCACATCTTGTAGATGAAGAGGGTGATCAGAAAAAGTTATTTGAAGCAATATTTGATGGAGCTGATGAGGGACTGAGAAATGCAAGTATGAAGAGCTGGATGCAAGTGCAAAAAGACAATCAGTCTCAATTGCAGTTTTTGGGTAACCTGCGTCCTGAGGCACTTAAGAATGGTCATACTGAAAATGCTGGATGGGCTCTTACCGCTGATGTTGGTGGAGGACAAACCATGTACATGGCGCAGGGTATCCGTAGGGCTCGAAACCACGTACTTGGTGATGCTCAAAAAATGACGCTGCGTGATCGTATGGGAATGCAGTCTCATTCATACGCAGATCTTGATGAGGACAATGGACAGGTGCTTACGCGTGTTCGTGAGGATGAGTTTGCTTCACTTATGAGTGGTGCTGATGCGCGTACCATGAATGCCATGAATACGCGTTTGCAAAAACATCTACTTGGTCTTTCAGGTACTGATCAGAAAACAGACTTTATTGATGCAGAAGATGGACTCTTCAGAGCAGCGGTGATGACAAAATCTGATGGCACCCGCACGCGGGCAGGAAAAACGTGGTCAAATCGTTTGCGAAACAATCCTTCTGCTATGGGTGATCTAGGGTATGAAGGTAAGAAGTGGGAGGACCTACAGGCAGAGGAGCAAGAGGGCGCCATGGCAGCCGCACAGATGCAGGAGGTTTTTGCGCCGGCTATGCGTGGAAGTATGAATGTATTTTTAGGCAATCTTGCAATGAACACAGGAATTTCACCTGAAAATGCCCTCGCAACTGGTGCGATTCGTTTCAAGATCTATAATCCGAAAAAGAAAGCAGTGAAGCCGTATAGTACTGTGCAGGAGCTTATCTCAGACTATAACAATGGTGATTTTGGAAAGGTCACAAAACAGATTCCGAAGTTTGTCCCACAACAGGATACTCAAAAGAAAGCTGCGGCGTAATAATGGCATATGATGACACTTCTTAACATTCTCACACATCTGTATCCAGATGCATCTGGAAAGGAACTTGAAAAGCTCCGTATTTTGGTTGAAGAAAAAGGTGAGGAGTACTACTGGAGAACATGGAAAGAAGTCACCAAAGAAGATTTAGGTTCTGAACAGGTGCAGTTTAATCTCATTAAAACCTTATATAGAACACAGAGACAAAATTGGGGTGTTGTTGATGAGATATTGCGTAGCTTGGTTGAATTCTCAGATGAGAAAGCTCTTGTCTTTTCAGGGGTAGATGATAAAACGAATGACTTTTATCAGCGCTATTTCTGCTTTTTGGGATGGCTCAATTTTGCTTTTCTTGAATTTCAGATCCAGTATTATCTTCTGTGGAGTCGGTTTTTACCACTTGCGTGCGCGTGGGATATGCCGATTTATGTAAATACGCAGAGATATTTTGAACGGTATGTATTTGTTTCAGGTCAGCGCGCCGATGCGCAATTATTTGCAGATGCTATTGCCGCAAATCAAACTCCACTCGGAGTTCAGGGGAAAAAAGTAAAGGAAATTGGGCAGTGGATCCAGCAATTTGATGCATTTGAAAGTGGTAACTTTATGTATAAAGTGCGTGACTTCATGGACAGTGGACTGGAAATTAAGCGTATTGATACTGAGGCGCAAGAAGCACTGTACAAGATCCTCACATTGTATTGGGGTCTTCGCGGGGGGTATATCTGGCGAGAGATCACTGACAATAGTATGGCAGCGGGGTATCCTGAAAAAGAGGTTGTTAATGCGAAGACCACGCCCGAGCACTATCTTGAAGCATTAAGTGAGGCAAATGAATATGAGCTTGGTGTATGGCTTTCAGATTGGAAGACGGTGTACACGTGGATAGTTGTTACTGAGAAAAAGGAAGATTTTCTCAATCATTTGTTTGCCATTTTGGCGTCCAAAATTAATCTTGAGAACGAGGCCCATGTGAGTAACCTGATTTCATTTATCTCGACGCTTCTTGATAATGGATTTGCACTTGGTGCTGAACTTATCTACTTTGATGAAAAAAGTGGGTCATTCAAATGGAATGACGACGTCGTTGATGCACTTCAAGCTGAGTTTGAAGCTGCAACGCAGAAGAAAAAGACCTCTATTATTCAACCAGCGAAGGCTTCTTAGCATATGGCAGAGGAGACAACACAACAAAAGCAAGCAAAAAAGAAAAACGAGCCCATGGTTGTGGTACATAAAGCTGATGGTACGACTGAAAAGATATCCCTTTCTGAATTAAAAGCAAGGCGATCAAAAGTGAGGCAGCAGAAAAAAAAGTCAGTCCAGGCAGTGCAACCGAAAGCTCAAAAACCAGCCACAGAGGCGCTTGCAACCACGACACCGGTAAAAGACATCTTTAAAGATGAGGCAATTGCAGTTTCGCGCGGTAAAAAATCGAAAAATCAAAAAAAGAAACAGAGCGTGGATGCTCCTCGCAAAGCACCGCGTTCAGTTAAAAAAGATACTGGACACGCCAAACAGCTCAGACCACAAGGTAATGTCTCTGCGTTTCGTGCCCAGATGCAAACCCTTACCTCATCATCAGCAAAATCATCAGTCAGTGATATTGTTGCACCGATAAAGGAAAAATCAACAATGGGTCCGGTTGAGGAAATTCATACTTTCGGATTGGTTGATTTCAGAAGGTTGGCCCCTCGACCAAAAGAGGCGGCGAGTAAATTGATCGGTAAATTTCATGGGTATAAAGAGGAATCTTTCATGCTGTACATGGAAACGCGCGATGCATGGCGCGCATCCCCGCTATACAAAGCGTACAGAGATGTAGCTTTGCAGTCGCTTATCGAAGGAAAGACTGTCGATGGTGTCCTTTCGGCAGGTGAGCAGGATAATGGAATGATCTATGACGAATTTCATGAGCTTGTCGGGGTAAATATGCAACTAAGTTAACATGGAGCAATTTGTTGTACCACAATTTATTGAAGTTGAAGACAAAATATTTGGGCCCATTACGACGCGCCAGTTTTTAATTTTGCTTGGTGCTGGCATTATCATGTTTATCACGTTTAAGCTTGCAGACTTTCAGCTTTTCATTCTTATAGCACTACTTGTTGGTGGTTTAGCCGTGGTATTTGCTTTTGTAAAAGTGAACGGACAGACGTTTCATTATTTTGTGCTCAATATCTTTCAGACGACCAAAAGACCGTCACTACGTATTTGGAATAAAGGATACACAAAAAAGGAACTCGACATGCTCAGGCAAATGGATATGACGGGAGCCGACGCCAAGGTGACTGTAGAGAAAAAAGTGGTTAAAAAGGAGCGTATACGAGATCTTGCTCTCATGGTAAATACTGGTGGTTTTTATCGACCTGATCAATAATATGAAGTCGAAAAAAGCGAAAGCAAAGAAAAAAAAGATGCCCTCAACCCAGACCCATTTACCGATTGCGGAAATCAGGGAAGATGTTGTTATTCTCAAAGATGGCACCCTGCGAGGAGTACTCATGGTGTCGAGTGTGAATTTTGCTCTTAAATCAGAAGATGAGCAAAATGCTCTCATATCTGGCTATGTTGGTTTTTTAAATTCAATCGATTTTCCACTGCAAGTTGTGGTACAGTCTCGAAAGATGCAGGTGAAACCATATTTGGAAAAACTTGCGCAGATTGAGCGGGAGCAGGCAAATGAACTTTTGCGAATTCAAACAGCAGATTACCGCGCGTTTGTTGGTGAGTTGGTTGACATGGGAGAGATTATGACAAAAAGGTACTATATTGTTGTCCCGTATGATCCTGTTACGAATAAAAAGAAGAGTTACTGGTCTAGACTAAAAGAAGTAATAAAGCCTCATGCTGCACTCAAGCTCAAGGACACAAAGTTTCAGGAAAGAAAGCGTGACCTTAATTTGCGTATTCGCCAGGTGACTTCAGGATTGCAGAGCATGGGACTTAACGCGGCGCAGCTTGATACCCAGGCGCTTATTGAACTGTATTATGGTACGTATAACCCTGATATTGCGTTTACAGAACCGCTTACTGATATAGCACAACTCCGCGTTGAAAAAATGTAGTATGCCATTTAAACCAATAGCAAGTCGATCGGAAAAACAAAAAACTTCCAAGAAAGGAAGAGGTTTTGTCGGGCAAAGCAAAGAGAAGCAGCAAATAGCTGGTGATTTGGTATCGCTGGAAGAAGAGCGAACATATAGGGAAGGAACAGTATCTATTCATGATTTGATTAGTCCGGCAGCACTTCGTGTTGAGTCAAGCTACCTTCAGCTTGGTGATATTTTTGTGCGCACCATGTATGTTGTCGGATATCCAAGATATATTTCAGTGGGGTGGAGTGCCCCCGTGTTGAACCTGAATATGACCATGGATATTTCAATGTTTTTCTATCCAGTAAAGTCTGCGATTATCCTCAAACAGCTCAAAAAGAAAGTCGGTGCACTTGAGGCACAGATCAGTGCTGACGCAGAAAAAGGCGCGCCTCGTGATCCAATCAGAGAGACGGCGCTCCGTGATATCGAGCAGCTCAGAGATGATTTAACGCAAGGGACAGAACATTTCTTCCAGTTTTCTTTTTACGTCACGCTCTATGCCCGTGACAAGGAAACACTTGATCAGTCAACCGAGGATATTGAGAACATTTTTGGATCCAAACTGATCTACAGTAAAAAAGTTTTATATCAGGCAGAGCAGGGTTTCAATTCAACGGTACCTTTTGGTATTGATGAGCTTGTGATTTCATTTAACATGAATTCAAGCCCTATTGCTGCATCGTTTCCGTTTATGAGCTCAGAGCTTTCGTCTGACGATGGAATTTTGTATGGAATTAATAGACACAACAACAGTCTGGTA
>CAZCAB010000016.1:10735-16844 GCA_964496615.1 uncultured Gammaproteobacteria bacterium
TGTTTGATCGATTTTCCTTGCAAAACGCAAACATGACGGTATTTGCGACCTCAGGAGCTGGTAAATCATACTTTGTGAAACTTGAAATTTTGCGGAGCCTCATGTTTGGTGTGGAAGTAATTGTGATTGATCCTGAGATGGAGTATAACCATCTATCTGAAGCAGTTGGTGGCACGTACGTGAATATTTCCCTCGCGTCAGAGAGTAAAGTCAATCCATTTGATTTGCCGCGTCCAGTTGGGCAACAGATTTCAACAGAGGATGTGATTCGAAGTGCGGTTATCACACT
Source organism: uncultured Gammaproteobacteria bacterium (assembly GCA_964496615.1). Classification (GTDB taxonomy): domain Bacteria; phylum Patescibacteriota; class Patescibacteriia; order Magasanikbacterales; family UBA922; genus CAZCAB01. The sequence goes on from CAZCAB010000016.1 coordinate 11,025, forward strand.
CAAAGGACTTCTTCGAATCATGCTCGGTACCATTACTGCTGAGGAGGATTCCATTATTGATAGAGGGCTCCTTGAAGCATACGCAAAGAAAGATATTACCGCGTCAAGTGATTTAACCAAGGTTGAGCCACCCATCATGCAAGATTTGGTTGATGTCCTTGAGGGCATGGATGGTGCTGGAAATTTAGTGACAAAGCTCGAGAAATACACGAAAGGGACCTTTGCCGGACTTATCAACTCACCGACCAATGTCGATGTAAATAATCAGCTCGTTGTCTTTAGTGTGCGGGATCTTGAAGATGAACTCAGACCCATTGCTGTCTACACGCTCGTGAGTTATATTTGGAACATTGTTCGATCTGAGCGGAAAAAACGTATGCTCGTTATTGACGAAGCATGGTGGATGATGACCCACGAGGAATCCGCGAAATTCATTTTTGCGCTCGTGAAGCGCGCGCGAAAATATTTCCTTGGTGTCACGACTATCACTCAGGATGTAAATGATTTTCTCCGTTCTCCATATGGGCAAGCAATTGTGACAAACTCTGCACTGCAGATGCTTTTAAAACAGAGTCCTTCAGCGATTGATATGATTCAAAAGGTATTTCTTCTTACCGAAGGGGAGAAGTATCTGCTTTTAGAAGGGGCCGTCGGAGAAGGTATTTTCTTTGCGGGTAATAAACATGCGGCGGTCAAGGTAGTTGCATCATATACCGAAGATCAGCTCGTCACAACCAATCCTGAGCAGCTCATGGAAATTGAAGCTGCAAAGAAGGAATTTCAGCAGCAAATGAGCAAGATTTCTCCTGAATCTGAACAATAACTTTATAGCATATGATTACCTTGCGACAACGTATTTTTATCCTCTCTGGTGTTATCGTTGGACTGGTTATTGTCCTGATTCTCGTCGTCTCTTTAGATAACGATCCAGAGGTGGGAAGTGAGGGAGAAACGACTGTTGATGATCAAACTGACGTTGTGTCTGATATTGATCGTTCTGTAAGTGTTCCTGCAGAGCGTGAAACAGATCAAGGCAGCTTTCCTGAGTATGGACCAGATGAGCAGGCTGCTCGTCAGACCGCTCGGGTTTTTGTTGAGCGGTTCGCCAGTTTTTCAAATCAAAATCAAAATATGCATATAGAGGATGCTCTGGCGCTTTCAACCAGTAACATGACAAAGTGGCTTGAGACGCAGCGTCAGCAGATGAGCAATGAGTACACAGGAGTTACCACACGCGTGCAAGCAATAAAAGTTCGTAATCTTGCGGCTAATCGTGCGACAGTTGGTGTTTCGGTACAAAGAAGTTTTGGTGAAAAAAATGGGGAAACTCGTATGGAGCAAAATGAGGGTAGGGTAGAGCTTCTAAAGCAACAGAACCAATGGAAAGTGAATGGATTTTATTGGGAATAACCTCACGCATATGTAAAAAGTAAAGCGGCATCTGCCGCTTTCTTTCTGTTTATGAATTTGCGAAAAATAATCCAAGATTATCTATTTCCTTCTTTCTGCGTGTCTTGTGGCTTTGAAGGGGAGAATATCTGCAATGCATGTCTTGGTCAGCTCAGTTTAGAGCCCTCATGCACTAAGGAGGATGAGCTTGATCATATGTGTAGCATGTGGGTATATGACGAGAAGAGTGTTGTCGGGAAACTATTGAAAATGTATAAATACGACTACTGTGAAGAGATTCTCGGGCGCCTTGCGGGTGCACTGCGCGCGTTTTGCACGGCGCATACCCATAGTGACTTGATAGCGGGTATTGTGCCTGTTCCATTGCATGCACGTCGGCTTGCAGAGCGAGGTTTCAATCAAGCTGAGCAGATTGCAAAGATCATAGCGTCTGAGGTGGGAGTTCCTCTTATGCCACTTTTAAAGAGATCTGTTTACACAGATCAACAAGCAAAAAAGAGCAAGGGTGAGCGGCTCAGCAATGTCACTGGTGTTTTTTCAGTTTCGGGCGAGATTACTGTAGGGAGCACCTATCTACTCGTTGATGATATATATACTTCCGGAGCAACAATGCAACAATGTGCTCGAGTATTAAAAGATGCTGGGGCAGGTCCAGTACATGGCTTGACCTTGGCGAGGGGTTGATACATGTTGATATGTTGTTTGCTTGATTTAAATAAATTGTATATGATACCTATCATAGTAATTTATTCATAACAAATTTGTATGTCAGAATTAGGATCAAATCCTGAAGTAATGAAGGCTCACGCAATTGAAAAAGTGGGATCAGAGCTACTTGGTAAAATAGATTGGCTAGATGAGAGGGAAAAGCCAAGAAATTTTGAGCACGAAGTGGATGGTCACTCTATAAAGATCGTGTTTGAAGCGGGTGGTGAGTCGCCAAATCGTATGCTCAAGTCTTTTTTGTCCGTTGATGATGAGATTATCAGATGGCCTTCGTTTAATGTTGAAATGTATGATCCCAAGGAGGAGATTACAAGAACAATGAAGAAGGATTTTCCTGAGGCGATATTTGATCAATTCGAGCGTCTCAAATCATAGATTAGCTAGATCAATAACGATAGTGTACAAGCACTATCGTTTTTTAAAAGGGTTGACCAAATCCATCAATATCTGTATATTATGCACTACGTTCTAATACGGAGAGGTGGCTGAGTGGTCGAAAGCGGCTCACTGCTAATGAGTTGTACCGTGATTTAGCGGTACCGCGGGTTCGAATCCCGCCCTCTCCGCGAAGGAATGGAGGAGTGGCAGAGTGGTCGAATGCGACGGTCTTGAAAACCGTTAGGCCTTCACGGGTCTCGTGGGTTCGAATCCCACCTCCTCCGCAAGAAAAGGCATCCACATGATGCCTTTTTTGTATTTGTTTGGTATACTGTGGTTATATGAAATACACTGATCCAGATAGAGATCAATTTTTTAGGATGACAGTGGCCGGCATGTCTGATAGAGGTGCATCTTCAGACCGTGACGGGGATTGGAAGTTGCAAAACGAGGGTCGTTTGAGTGTTGATGTTGCCCAAGATGACAGTCATATTTTTGTTGTTGCTACTATGGCCGGCGCTGTTGCAGGTGAAATTGATGTTTCAATTCATAACGATGTTCTCACCATTCGTGGCAAACGAGTATCGCCGGTGGGAGAAAAGGTGTATGAGTATTATTATCAAGAATGTTTTTGGGGGGAGTTTTCTCGAACGATCGTACTTCCAGCTGATGTTAAATCTGAAGTTGCTCAGGCAGAGTATAGAAATGGTATTTTGACCGTGAAAATTCCGAAACGAGGAGCTGGGGCGCGTATTCCAGTTGAGGTTGTTGACGAATAATATGAACGACAAAGATTGGTACGGGTATATCAAAAGTAAGCGTGGAGGACTATGGGTCGCCACGCTTCTTAGCGTGATTTTCTTAGGCATTGCCTTTACTGGTCTTATTGCATATGGTGAGGGATTTCGAGGAAAGGTGCTCCCGGGCGTGCGCGTTGGGGAAATTTCACTTTCCGGCATGAACGAACCTGAACTTCGTGAATACTTGCATACCATGCAGCAAAAACTGATCGATACGGGTATTCAGGTCACACTTTTAACTCAGGAAGAAAAAACGATTACGGTTCGACCACGTGTCATTCTTAACGATGATTTTTTTGAGCTGGTGACGATTGATATAGATGCTGAGATTTCTGCCATTATCGGGAGACATCAGAATTATTCAGTACTCACCAGAGGATTTGCTGCGCTTGCTGGCCGTATATGGCCCCGGCAGGTAAAACTGCATAGTGTGTATGTGGATAAGGAGCGCTTGTCAGGGGTGATTTCAGAGAAGATAGCGGCGTATGAAACGCCCATGGAAAATGCACAGATATCCATACTCTCACTTTCTCCAATCAGACATATCATTTTAGACGAAAAACCAGGGAGTGTATTTGATCTTTCAGATATTAAAGAGGAGATACAAGCATCGTGGGAAGCATTGCGTTCACCTAAGATAGCTTTGAGCATAGAGCTTCAGGAGCCTGAGGTGACTGCGCTTGATGTTGAGAATATCACAGACAGGCTTCCCCATATCATTGCGGCGGGTCCGCTTCATCTCGTATATACAGATGAGCATGAGAAAAAAAAGGAATGGCTACTGACAGTTGCTGATATTATTGATCTTCTTGAGGTACAGAATACTCCATCGAGTAGTTTTGTGTTTGGTTTTGATCTCACATCAACAACCGCATATCTGCAAAATGTTGTAGCTCCTGGCATAGATAAAGAGCCGATAGAAGCGAAATTTTCAATTGGGAGTTCAGGCAAAGTATCCGAGTTTTTAGGTTCGTCTCCAGGAAAGTCGCTTGATGTTGCGCGTGTGTATCAGCAAATGAATGATCTTCTCATAATGAGAAATAATGCCAAAAGCACTGCTGGATCAGAAATTGTACTTCTGCCAGATTTAGTTGAGCCAAAAGTAAAAACTGGGGATGTAAATGATTTGGGCATTAGTGAAGTACTTGGTATTGGTTATTCAAATTACGGGGGGAGTCCTCGGAATCGTATTAGAAATATCAGGCATGCAGTCAAAAACAAACTGAATGGTCTGCTTATAAAGCCAGGGGAGGTTTTTTCCTTGCTCGGAGCACTTAAACCATTTACCCTCGAAGCAGGGTACCTTCCAGAACTGGTCATTAAAGGTGATAAAATAGAGCCAGAAATTGGTGGAGGACTCTGTCAGATTGGGAGCACAGTCTTTCGTGCAGCGATGAATTCAGGGTTTCCAATTGTTGAGCGTCGCAATCATTCACTTGTCGTAAGCTATTACAACGATCCGCGCAACGGATTGCCAGGAACTGACGCGACCATATATGAGAATGCACCTGACTTTAAATTTAAAAATGATACGGGCGGTCATGTGCTTTTGACCACACAGATGGATGAGCGAACCGCTGATCTAAGATTTACCTTTTGGGGGACAAGCGATGGAAGGAAGGGGTCATATTCTGAGCCGACCGTCTCAAAATGGATTCCACACGATGAAACTGAGTATATAGAAACCCTTGACCTAGAACCAGGAGAAGAGGAGTGTCAGGGGGCGCATAATGGAGCACATGCGTCGTTTACCTACTTTGTAGAGAGATCTGACGGCGCTGTTGATGAGCGTATATTTGAGAGCTATTATCGGCCATTACCGGAAATATGCCTTGTGGGAGTAGAAGAGCTTTCTGATGATGGTAAGGTCTTCGATCCCTCTGATGATCTTATTTTGCAGCCATAACTGATGGTGAATGAGGTGGTTAAAATTGGCTAATTTTAGCCAATTTTTTGCTATTTCGTTACTTTTGCCCTTGACAGATTACCTCATATATGGTATTGTTCAGCGTCCAAAAAGAAGGTTTGATCTAGAAACCTACTTGGTACATGCCCTTGTGGCGTGCTACCAAGTATGTTCCTCGATCGAACAACTGTGGAGTATATTGCGAGATGCAGATGTCCAAGATACTTATCGACAGAATACATACAACACAGTACACACATCGAGTATAGGAGCGGTCCTTAGTTGCCGGGTAAACTCAGGATGCTCCTGTATCCACGACAAGCATGGAGGTGTGTTGAAGGCCTGTGCAGGCTCCGGCTCGCACCTGACCTCTGACCCACCTTCTTGGATGCAGGTTAGGGGAGGAACACTTTCCTAAAATAAAAAACTCCCGCCAGAAATGGTGGGAGTTTTATTTTCTAGACACTTGACAAACATCCTTTTTTATGGTATGATCCCCTGTCTAGTTTCTTCATGTATTTCGCTTTGTTTTGCGAAAAAAAGTAAAATTCGCAAAACAAAGCGAAATACATGTCATTCTTGAGGAGGAAGAAACATGAC
>CAZCAB010000017.1:0-16178 GCA_964496615.1 uncultured Gammaproteobacteria bacterium
GTTCATTAATTTTCTTCTCCACTTCTTTTTTCTGGAATTCAAGATCCTCGATTTTTTCTTCAATTTCGTCATGCATGTTTTTCATTTTCATTTGCACATACCCTTCGACAAGCGCTGTAGGGAAAAAGGGGCCGATAAACGGGATTGCGTTGAGGGTCCATTGCAGGATCATAAGCGTTGTCCTCTTGCGCAAGAATTTTTTCATTTCTGGTCCGCGCGAAAAGTACCATACAATTTTTCCAATCGACGTGAGTACTGCAAAGAGTGCTGTGAATAAGCCGCCGTCAAAAAATTGTGCAAAATCCAGAATTACGTTCGTGGCAGGAATGACCACCCACCATGCATCAGGGCGGAATTCCTCCTGCATCTGCTTAAAATCAGCAATGTCTTTTTCAATGTCTTTGAGCTGTCTTACCAATTCTGATTTTTGCTTATCAGCAGTTTGCGCACGAAATAGTGCTCTTTTTTGCTTTCGCTCTTCCTCTCTTTTTTTGGCTTCATCATCTTGTTCCTCTTCCTGACTTTCCTCTTCCTGACTTTCCTCTTGTTCTTCCTCCTCTTGTTTCCCCAGATCAGGTGCCTCTCCAGGTTCATCTGCTCTTCCGCCGTGTTCTGTAAATGGATCAAAGGAGGCTCCTTCAGGAGTTTCTCCCTGACCTTCTTCCTCTTCTTTATCTTGATCTTCTTTTTTTTCTGTTGCCTCCGTTTCTTTTTTTTGTTTCTTTTTCTCTTTTTTCTTTGTAGCAGGTTTTACTTGCTTTGTTTCTGGTGCCTTGTCGGCATCTTCCAGGATATCTTCAACAGGCTCATCTACCCCTTCCTCGTCTTCTGGCTCTTCGTCTTCTGGTACCTCATCTCTCGGATCGATATATGCTGGACTTGGTTCTAGTCCTTGTGTAGGAATACGCACCGCAGCTTCAGTTCCTGCTTTTTTTTGTTGCGGCCCAACTTTCTTTGGTTTTTCTGTATCTATGTTTGCAGCTCGTGGGGCTACCGGTCTATCAATATTCGCAGCCTGCTGCGGCATCTCCAGATCAATATTCGCAGCATCCTGCTCTTCATCAATATTCGCAGCCTGCATTGGATCAGCATCACCTTTCTTTTTTCTTCCAAATACGCGAAGCGCATTCCCCAACGTTTGCCGTGCACCCAGTTCCGCCATGCCTGCATACAATTTCGGATTGCTGGCTAAGTTCATTAACTTTTGAGGCGTGAGATTAAGCCTCTTTGCCCAGAGTGCGGCATCGCCAAGGGCAGACCCGCTCAATGCTCGGTATAGTATATCAAATAATGCGTCTGTTTGTATTACCGTCTTTATGAAACCCTCACCTTTTGCTCTTAATTTTGATGCTTCAGGCATACTTACTCGGCTGTGTGCTGATCAATCGCATACGCAAGACGCGCGCAATCATGAGCATATCTCTCCAGTATGTCATCACTCTCTTTTGCATTTTGGTTCACCTCTTCGAGTTCCTTGGCCGCAAGACGCGCTCGTAGATCTATCATTTTAGAAAAGATATCCTCGACACTATCCATATCTTTTTTCGCAAGTGATTGCTGTAGTTGCACGCCAAGTGTATCTATGCGTCCAAGGATCATGTCAGGTTTTTGCGCATCATCAAATTGGGTACCACGTTTTTGTTGTCTGGCCCTTTTGAGCTGCGTCGCCCATGTCATTTCTTGATCCTCCATTAGATAAGGTGATAGTTTTCTTTATCGTAAGAAAGCGTATATGCTTTCTTACGCGTCGTGCTTTTGAGCACATCAAGCGCAAGTTCGTGCAGTATGTGTTCTATTTTTGTATCAATATGTCTTGCTCCGTGGTGCGGGTTGAAAAGTTCAGTCGTGAGCGAGCTGAGCGCAGATTCAGCTGCTGAAATTGAAATATCTTGAGATTCAGATATATGTGATGCAAGCGCGTCAATCTTTCTTTTGATGATTTGTGAAATAATGTTTTCAGAAAGCGGGTGCATGAGAATCGTATCACTCACTCTGCTCAAAAGGGCACTTGAGAGTTCTGATTTGAGAGCATCTTTGACCGCTCCTTGCACTCTATCATCCCCGCCATCACCTGAAAGATTTCCAAACCCTATCCCAGCAGAATGAAACAGATCAGCACCAACATCAGTCGTCATAATCACAATACTGTGACGAAAATGAATTTTTTTCCCTCCGCTATCTGACAGCTGTCCCTCATCAAGAATTTGAAGAAGTAATCTCATGACATCGGTGTGCGCTTTATCTATTTCGTCAAACAGGATGACCGAGTATGGTTTCCTTTTCATTTCATCAGTGATCAAATTGCGTTCTTTGAATCCAACATACCCGGCAGGAGAGCCAAGAAGCTTTGATACGCTATGTGCTTCAGAAAATTCACTCATATCAAGCTTAATCAGCGCGTTTGCATCATGGTAGAGCTCCTCTGCGATGCGTTTTCCAAGCTCGGTTTTTCCAACACCACTCGGACCTGCAAGTAAAAGTGATGCAAGTGGTCTTTTTTCATGTTTTCGCATATATCCACGCGTAATGGCGCGCACTGCGCTGGTGATAGCGGCATTTTGTCCAATGAGATGAGATTTAAGCCGCTCCTCGAGTGTTTCAAGTTGTTCCCAATCACTCTTTTCAATAATGTCCTTCTGGATGGTAAGGCGGTTACTCAGGACCGTTGTCACATCTGCATCAGTAACCCGAAGTCGTCTCCCTTTGGTATTTTTCCGATTTTTTTCCAACTGTTTTACTTTTTTTTGCAGCTGCGTCTCTTTTTGTTTGAGCTGCACTGCCTGTTCAAGTTTTTCTTCATCAATTGCTTGTTCTTTTTGTTGTCTTATTTCTTCTAGCTTTGTGTTTATCTCAAAAAGTCGCTCCTCATCGGCAGACGGTTTTTTGCGTGATTTAACCAGTGCTGATGCTTCGTCAATCAAATCAAGTGATTTGTCAGGCTGAAATTGGTCATGGATATATCTCCCCGAGTAATTCACGGCAGCATCGAGCGCTGAATCATCGATGATGACATGATGATATGTTTCGTAGTATTTTTTGACCCCCTCCAGAATTTGTCGTGTTTCTGCACGGGATGGTTCGGAAACATCAATACTTTGAAAGCGTCTTTCAAGTGCAGGATCTGCGGCTATGTATTTTTTGTATTCATCGTGTGTTGTTGCGCCAATACATCTAAGGGTGCCGCGTGCGAGTGCTGGCTTGAGAATGTTTGCAGCATCCATAGCACCATGATTTGATCCTGCTCCAATGATGTTATGTAGTTCATCGATAAAGAGAATAGCGCGATCGTCATCTGCAATCTCTTCAACAATTTGTTTGAGACGCGCTTCAAATTCTCCGCGGTAGATCGTCCCCGCAAGTAGTGCTGTCATATCAAGTGACAGGATTTTGCTTCCACGCAGAATGCTCGGCACCTCACCGGCGTAGATACGCTTCGCGAGTCCTTCAACAATTGCGGTTTTTCCAACACCGGGTTCTCCAACAAGAATTGGATTGTTTTTCGTTCGCCGTGCGAGAATGTGGATAATTCGCTCTATCTCTGTATCTCGACCTATGACAGGATCAATGGTTTTTTGTAGTGCACCTGAAGTAAGATTAGTGGTGAAATAATCAATAGCTTTTTGTTCTTTGTTTCTTTTGTTTGTAAGTAGTGCTGCCGCGTCTTCCTGCGTGGGTGCTGCAGGGAGTTGTCCTATTTCTTCGAGCATTTCACCCATTTCTTCAATGCCAGAAAAACGACTGGTATTGTTGAGTGTTCCTTCAGTTTGTGTAAGCAGCTTTTCTATGTCCACTTTTTGTGACCGAAAGAGCGCATCAGTATCTTTGCTTTTTGTAAGCAAGATTCCATGCAAGAGATGTTCGGTTCCAATATAGTTATGTGATCTGTCATATGCGGTCATGAGCGCTTTTTCAAGCACCTTTCGGGAGCGCGTGGACAGATCGGGAAGTTGTTTTGTGGCAGGGTGTGTGCGCGCCGTAGTCATTGGTGGCCTGAGCGCTTCAATGATCGGTGTGATAGATTCATCGGCGATACCATGTTTTGAAAGCATCTCAGCAGCAATAGATCCTTTTTCTTGTACGAGCGCTGCAATGAGGTGAATCGGTTCAACATGAACTGTTTCATGGTACGAAGCAATCGAAATAGCCCGCGCTATCACATTTTTCAAATGACTGGAGAAATTGTCGATCAATTTTTGCGTATTCATGAAAGCATTTTATACGTATTTCAAAACATTCAGGTTGCCCTGATTCTAGTGTTAGTATATACTGGTTTTTACTTATTTTCAAGCCAAATTATGCTGCCAAAAGGACTATTCAGAAATTACGATATTCGAGGTGAATATGACGCGGAACTGACTGCAGATGCTGTTTACGCAATTGCGCAGGGGTATGCTTCATTTTCTGGGGCAACGCGTGTCGTTATCGCGCGTGATGCACGCGTTTCATCTCCAGAGCTTAAAGATGCAGCCGTAGCCGGACTTACTGATAGTGGGGTAGACGTGGTTGATATTGGTATGGGTTCAACTGATCTTTTGTATTTTGCCACATGGCATGGGCAGTATGAGGGCGGCATTATGATTACCGCTTCGCATATGCCTGGAAAATACAATGGCATGAAATTCCTGCGTCTTGATGATAGTGGTATGCTGGTGCCGATTGGTCGTGGTCTTGGTATGGAGGAGCTTGAGATCGCAGCAAACAATGTGGGAGAAAAGAGTGAAAAGAAAGGGAGTATAAGCGAGGCAGATATCTGGGACGATTTTGTTACCTTTGTCCATTCATTTGTTGATAGCAGTCAGATATCTGGACTTTCTGTTGTTATGGACGCGGGTAATGGGATGGGCGGTGTTGTTGCAGAAAAGGTATTTGCAAACATGGATATACAGATGACGAAGATGTTTTTTGAACCGGATGGCACATTTCCAAATCATGATCCAAATCCGATCATCCCGGAAAATAGAGAGGACATTATTGCAAAAGTAAAAGAGGTGGGGGCAGATCTTGGTATTGCGTGGGATGCTGATTGTGACCGTTGTTATTTTATCGATGAAAACGGGGAGTTTGTCAACGGTGATTTTATCACCACACTTCTTGCGATTTTCTTTATCAAACAACATCCAGGGGCAGGCGTGGTGTATGATGTGCGCTGTACCTGGGCCGTGAGAGATTGGATTGAAAAGCTCGGTGGCAAAGCATATGTTGAGCGTGTTGGGCATACCTTTATCAAACCGAGGATGCGTGACACGAACTCGGTGTTTGGTGGCGAAATGAGCGCACACTATTATTTTGAAAAGAATAAGTACATGGATAATGGCTTTATCCCCGCGCTCATAATCATGCATATGATTGTAACATCAGGAAAGACACTTTCCGAATTGGTTTCTGATCTTGGAGATTACTATGTCTCAGGTGAAATCAATTTTGATGTAGATGATATTCAAGCAAAAATTAAGGAGCTGGAACGTGAGTATGGTCAGCATGGCGAAGTCAGTAAAATGGATGGTTTGAGTGTAGAAATGTCTGATTGGCACTTTAACGTGAGACCATCTGCCAACGATCCGGTTTTACGCTTGAATCTTGAAGCGAAGACAAAGGAGCTCCTTTCTGAGAAATTGGCGGAACTTAGCGAAAAAATACAAAGTTGACTCACAAAATTTCGCTTAATATAGGGAAATACCTTGACAAAGGGTATTTTTTTGTGTAGAGTACCTTGCTTTTCCAAAAGCTACTTTTAGTGAGCAGTTGGTAGTTTTTGGAAGCCTCTGGATGTATTCCGAGGCCTGTTCTACTACAACTAATGGTCGCGAATTTCGCGATAGCTGACGGTGAGGAGGATCCCGTGAGAAAGTTTGCCATTTTGTTTGTTGTCATTTCCGGTTGCACTGACGAACGAGTTGGTCTGACCGACGAAGCACCACCCGAGTCGGAAGTTTCGACTCCCGAAGAGGACGTGGAGATTCCAACCTGCGTTCCAGGTCGGGTCGAGCAGTGTCCGTGCCCGGCGCTAGATCCGGTTCGCACCTGCAGTCAGCGGTGCGCTGGTGATGGCACCTGGGAGCAGTGCGACTGGGACGAGGTTGTACAGGTCGATCCATGCGATGATGTCCAGTGCGATGATAACACGTATTGCCTTCAGGGGCAGTGCGTGGAATGTCTCGAGGACTTTCACTGCGTGGACGAACTCGAAGCCGCTCCCATGTGCGGTGTCGATCCAAACACCGGACGCGACTACGTCACTTTCCTGCCACAGGATTCGTACTGCTTCCGTGGCATCTGCAATCACGGAAGGACCGACTGTCCGTTTGGGTGCATTGATGGAACAGCAAACATCAAAGCCCATTGCGCTGACCCATCCTCGTGTGAGCACGAGTGTGATCGCGTTGGCGACGAGATGTGTGTCGACTCCAATCGTGTTCGCTGTGAATCCACTGAGCAGTGGTGCCGTTTTCTCAATGTGCTGGAGGAGTGCGAATTCGGCTGCTCCGACGAAGAGTTGCCCGCACGCTGTCTGGAGCCCATCGAGGATGAGTGTCAGACCGATCGGGATTGCCTCCAGAATCTCGATGTCACCTGTGAAGGTGGCGACACTCGGGTTCTTAGGAGAGGTACTGGTCGGTGTGTCGATGGCTCATGTGGTGAAGACGTTATTAGCATCTCCTGCGAAGAGGGATGCGAAAGCGACGATCTGATGCGACGATGCGACGCTGCGCACGACTGGGATGGTGATGGATTTTCCGAACTCGAAGGCGACTGCAGCAGCAACGATGCCACAGTTCACCCGGGTGACGATTCCGCATTCGCCTGCATCTCCTGCGGTCGGAATGACGACCCACCGTGTCCGGACGGGTTGACTCAGGAATACTGTCTCGAGGGAGGTGGCGCTGCAGGCCGTGCATATAGCGGCAGGTGTGAGATCCTTCCCGGTGAGGACGTCGGGTACTGCGCAATCGGGTACTTCCCTGGGCGCTGTGATGAGTGTGTGGACGGGAATCCGACTGCATGCTTGGGATCTGTGCGATCGTTCAACCTCTTCTGGTCTGATGACGTGATCTACACGCAGAGCGAGGATAACGCGGTCCGTCACTTGCACGAAGAGCAAGGGCTACCGGATTGGATTGAGGACATTCGCTTTCGCGTGACGTGCTACACGATCGGTCGTGAAAGGATCGACGTTGAGCGTTACGATTTTCGTCCAAATGAGGGCGAAGAACGTCACCGGATCCAGATTCATCGGCGCTACGATTCCGACGTCATCGCCTTTTGCCTGGCTGGCATGGTCATGAACAATGGCGATGGGGATCGTATTCAGGGGGTCTTGTACGGCGAGATGCAGTACGAGATCATTGGAAGTCAGCAGCGTCATGACGCTGTGCACGGGATTCTGGTTCCGTCCAATCGTCATTACTTCATCGACCTGACCGACGACCACCGACTCGCTCCAGAACGGTTGCCACCGCTCATTGACGAGTAAGTCTTCAGCTCCGCGGCGAAAGCCAGCGTTGAGCACCGGGCTCGAAACCTCGAGCCCACATTCCCTCAGTTTCGAAATATTCGGATTTGAGGAAAGCCTTGGAATTGGTCCAGGGTCGTACATTGAGGAGGATATCATGCGTACGTTTTTGGTTCACGTTCTTTTCATCGTTTTGTTCATCTACGGCTGCAGCGATTCCCGTGGGGGATCTGCCGGCTCAGCACACGTGTGCGAACCTGGAGAAACCCAGGCATGCACGTGCGTAAGCTCAGCGCAGGGCGCCCAGTCTTGCGCAAGCGACCAGATGGGCTGGGAGCCGTGCCAATGCGAGTCTACCTCGTCGGATGAGTGCTCAGGACCTCAGGCCAATACGCGGCCGGAATGTCCGGGCTATAACCCGTGCTTCGAGGTCGCCTGTGTCGACGGGTCCTACTGTCACGAGGGGGACTGCGTACAGTGTCTCTCTGATCAGGAGTGCGTTGACATGTTCGACGCAGGTCCTAGTTGCGTCGTGAACGACGATGGTGCTTGGTCTGTCTTGGGTCTGCCTGCGGATGCACGTTGCACGCAGGAGAACACCTGCGTCTACGATGAGACGATCTGCGAGCATGGGTGTCAAAACGGGCAGTGCCTCGAGCATTGCACGGCTGGCGATTGCCCCTCCGAGGCACCGTTCTGCGTGGCCGTGCCATACTGGTCTGAGGGCTTACGGTCCTGTCACACATGCATTCCCACGGATGAGGACGATGACGGCGTGGACGAGGGCTGCTCCGAGAATCAGCCTGCCTGCGTTGAGCGTCCTACTCGCGTGGGTGGTGCCGAGTACGGATGTGCTGAATGTCGTGAGCAATGCACTGACGGCTTCGTCTGCCAGAAGGGCTTGTGCCTGCCTGACCCCGCTCTTGAGTGGACAAAGGTCGCCGTCCACGGGCCGGGCGGCATGGTATGCGCGCTGAGAAGGAACGGAGACATGGGGTGCTGGGGCTATGTGTACCAACATGGCTTCGTCTCCGAGTTCATCGAAGGTCCGTTCACGGATTTGAGTTCCGGACACGGCAGGTACTGCGGTGTGCGCGATGACATGAGCTTGGAGTGTGCGTGGTTCAGGCCGGATGTTTCCCCACAAGAGGTTCCCGAAGGAAGATTCGTCGAAATCGAAGCGGGGGGCACTCAAGATTGCGCGCTTCGTGAGGATGGACGGATTCAGTGCTGGCGTTGGTCTGAAGGGATCGATGTCCCGTACACACCTGAGGGCACATACGTGCAGTTCGCTTCTGGCTTCGGTGTCATTTGCGGTCTGCGCGAGGACGGCCGCGTCGAATGCGGTTGGCATGGCGGGGAAGATCCCGATCATGGTCAGGTCGATCCAGAGGGCGTGTTCACCCAAATCGATGCTGGTAACTACTTTGCCTGCGGTCTGCGCGAGGACGGTCAGATTTCCTGCTGGGGCGGGTCTTCGCTCCCACATCATTTCAGCGATGATCAGGAAATTCCTGAAGGTCCTTTCGTCCAGGTAACAGCAGGTATGCATTACGCCTGCGGCTTGCGTCCGGACGGACAGGCGGCTTGTTGGGGCTGGCTTGACGCTATGGCAGCGTCTCGCTATGAACCGCTACCGCCCGAAGACATGAAGTTCACGCATCTGGACGTAGGTCCATGGTTTTCGGCATGCGGGACCACGCTAGACGGTGGCGTCCATTGCTGGGGCCGACTCTCGTTCGCGGATAATCCCGAGGCTCAGCCTCCGGACTAGAACATCCGTCTTACACCTTATAGCTCCGCGGCGAAAGCCAGCGTTGAGCACCGGGCTCGAAATTTCGAGCCCGCATTCCCTTAGTTCCTATGTGGGAATTGAGGAAAATGAAAAAACCGCATTGTGCGGTTTTTTTGTTAGGTGAGCAATTTTTTTCTGAGCTCATCGAGTTTTTCCGGTTCCAGTTTCATGCGAAGCATTTCTGCTTGCAATTCTCGTCCCCAAAAACCTGGATTGCTAGCAAGCTCGACAAATTCATCAAAATCTACTTTCGTGATTTCAATTCTTTCTCCCGGGTCAAGATTTTGTTCCGCTATCTTTTTACAGTTTTTAGCGATGAAGATGTGCACTTCCCAATCAATTTTTCCGTACGGTCTGTAGACTCTCCATGACTCCCATTCTTCTGAGACATATCCTGATTCTTCAAGAAGTTCTCGCTTCACGCCTTCAAGGGGTGTTTCTTCTTCGTCTTGTCTTCCGCCAATGAGTGTAAACGCTTTTTTCTTTGTTGGCTGTTCTTCACGTGAAAGCAATATCTGATCGCCTTCAAGCGCGATCACATTGAGCGTGTTGGGACGTTTGAGCATCTCAAATGTTGTAAATGATCCATCGAACATTTTTTGTTCCCATTGATATACATCAAATATCTTTCCGGAAAAAACTTTTTTTGCGTTTTTGGGGAGTTCCATATGGTTGATTTAGCTAGGAAGCTATGCCATAATAGTACCGCTATTTAGCTTTTTTCGTCAATCATGTTTACGATTCTCTTGTTTATTTTCATTCTCGGACTCCTCGTGCTGGTGCATGAATGGGGTCATTTTTTTGCAGCGCGGCGTGCAGGTATGCGCGTGTATGAGTTTGGATTTGGGTTTCCTCCGCGTGCGTTTGGGATGTATAAGGACAAAAAAGGGAAATGGAAGTTCGTGTGGGGACGAGGGAAAAGTAATTTGAGAGAAACTGTTGGTGGGGATGAGCGGCAGGCGGAGTATCCCTCAACACTATATAGCTTCAACTGGCTTCCACTTGGGGGGTTTGTGAAGATAAAGGGAGAAAGTGGGGAAGATGCGGATGAAAAAGACAGTTTTTCATATCATCCACCGTTTACGCGTATTGTTGTGCTTGTTGCCGGTGTGGTAATGAACGTTCTTTTGGCAGCTTTGCTTCTTGGTATTGGATTTGGCATTGGACTTCCTGCTGATTTTACGCATGGAGTTGATGAAAAGGCAATTATCGTGGAGCAGCCGAGTATCGTGATTCAACAGATCCAAGATGGTTCGCCTGCAGATGATGTCGGACTCCTGTTTGGTGACAAGATAGTTGGACTCGATGGAAATGATGCGCAGGGTGCTATTGCTATGACGCAGTACGTAAAAGAAAAAGGTGAGCAGCAGCTCACGCTTCAGATCCTTAGAGAAGGAGAAAAAAGAGATGTGGTTGTTACCCCGCGTATTGAAAAAGAAGGTGACCCAGCGCGCATCGGTATTACGCTGGCCGATGCTGGCATTATCAGATACCCGTGGTATCTGGCGCTTCAAAAAGGTATTGTTTCAGCAGTGATTGGCCTAATAAATATATTCATTGCGTTTTGGATTCTCTTGAAAGGACTTATCCTCGGTCAAGGTATGGCGTTTGATGTATCCGGGCCTGTCGGTATTGCCGTGATCATTGGGCAGAGCGCACGACTTGGTATTTCTCATTTAATGTCAGTTACTGCAATGATTAGTCTTTCGCTAGCAGCGATTAATATTCTCCCTATTCCTGCGCTTGATGGCGGACGAACACTATTTGTGATTTTGGAAAAAATGCTTGGGAGAAGACTTTCGATGAGATATGAGCAGCTTGCGCATACCATCGGGTTTGTCCTGCTTATGATACTCGTCATTTTCGTAACCTATTATGATGTGATACGATTATTGTAATATGGGTGAACGAATGGAGAATCAAGGAGAGGCAGTGCTCAGTGATCTGAGAGATCTCATGCGTCAACATTTTTGGCGAGAACGTTTTAGAAACACAAGAACAGATTTGATTGAAAAACACTTTACAGCGTTTCTGGATGACAAAACACAAGGTGGGCAAGAAACATTACTTAGTGAGGTTGAACATATTTTGAATCTTGATGTACAGGTGAAAGCCGATGAGCGTAGAGCATTTTTGATAGATTTGAAGAATTTTTCTGTTTCACACATTCTAAGAGAATGAAAAAAGAACTTCAAAAAATACAAAAAGAGTTTGAAAAAGGACTTTCAGAAGTGTCTGATCTTTTAGGTTTGGAAGAGCTTGAACAAGCTTTTTTTTCACGAAAGCATGGTGTGTTTACTCAGGCTATGAAGGGACTCAAGGATCTTTCGGGTGATGTGAGAAAAGAAGCCGGAAAGTTTGCCAATGAAGTAAAAGATACTATTGAAGATCTTTTGGACGTCAAAAAAGATGAGCTTGAGCGAGAAAAGCTCTCGCGTATCGGCGAGCTTGAGCGTATTGATGTCACGCAGCCAAAGTTACCAAACAAAAGACGTGGAAGTATGCATCCGCTGTCCCAGGCATACTGGAATATGGTTGATGTTGCGATCGCCATGGGCTTTATCGTCGAAGATGGTCCTGAGCTTGAGAGCGATTTTTACACGTTTGAGGCGATTAACATTCCAAAACATCATCCAGCGCGCGATTCACAAGATACATTTTACATTAAAGATCACCCTGATTGGTGTATGCGAGCGCATGTGTCTAACATGCAGGTGAGAATGCTTCAAAAGTACGGTGCACCGCTTCGCGCTGCATATCCAGGAAGATGTTTTCGAAACGAAGCGCTTGATGCAACACATGAGCATACCTTTGGTCAGTTTGAAGCATTTGTGGTTGATAAAGAAATTAACATTGGTCATTTAGTGGGTATCATAACGGAACTTCTTAAAGGATTATACGGTAAAGAAGTCGTCGTTCGACTTAGACCAAGTTATTTTCCATTTGTTGAACCTGGGTTTGAGCTTGATATGAAATACACGGATAAAGCGGGGAATGAAAAATGGCTTGAAATGCTTGGATGCGGACTCATGCATCCACAGGTTTTGAAAAGTGCTGGACTTGATCCAAAGCAGTGGCAAGGACTTGCCTTTGGTATGGGGCTGGATCGGCTGGTGATGCTTAAATATGAAATTGAAGATATCCGTCACTTTAGATCAGGAGATCTTCGTTTTGCGACTCAATTTTAGGCTATGGGTGAAGAACATACATATCGTGGAGATAATTCACAGGATAATGCGGTCGGAGACAGTGAGATTAAAAGACAAGCACCTCGCAATTTATTAACGCATTTTGAAGATACGATTGCAGCAATGCGCGACATAGAGGGAGAAAATTGGTGGGACTTTCAGCAAGAGCAGCGGGAAATAGGTCAGCTAGATGGCACTGTCTTTGGTGCACTTGAGGATCTTAAAGCTGGTGCAGTTCGCCGTAGGGGTCTGCTTATCGCTGGTGAACATAACTATAATCGATACATCGTTAAAAGAGATGGAAAAGTGACTATTGCTGTTATGAATAACCCTCAGGAGAGAGAGCGGGCTCACGCACTTGGATTTGAAGATAACGTTTTTTAAACATGTACCATGCACGTATCATTTGACTGGCTCAATGATTTTGTTGATATCAAGGATATCGACCCACAAAAGGTCGCTGATCGACTAACGATGAGTACTGTTGAGATTGAAGAGGTCTTGGTGCAGGGTGCTGATTTAAAGCATATTGTTGTAGGAGAAGTGACGGCAGTGCACGCGCATCCAAATGCTGATAAGTTGAAGCTGTGTATTGTTGATACGGGAAAAGAAAAGGTGCAGGTTGTCTGCGGAGGAAGTAATGTGCGAGAAGGAATGAAAGTCGTTATGGGAAACATTGGCGCGACTGTGCGCTGGCACGGTGGAGAGGAAATGGTTTTGAAAAAAACCAAAATCAGAGGTGAAGAGTCTTTTGGCATGATTTGTGCAAGCGACGAGATTGGACTGTCAGATATATTTCCAAAAGAATCTGACATGGAAATTTTGGATTTAAGTGATTCTGACGCGCCTATCGGAATGCCGCTCGCAGATGCACTGTCATTTGATGACATCATTTTAGAGGTTGATAACAAATCAATGACGCATAGGCCAGATTTGTGGGGGCATGCTGGGATTGCTCGTGAGCTTTCCGCATTGTTGCAAAAACCTTTCAAACAGCCAAAACCTGCAAAAGTGAGAGAAAGGCAAGATGTAACACTCACCGTTGATGTACGCGACCCTGATTTATGTCCTCGATATATGGCAACGGTCATGGAAGGTGTGAAGATTGGTCCATCCCCAGGGTGGATGCAAAAGAGACTCGAAGCCGTAGGTCTTCGTCCAAAAAATAATATTGTGGATATCACGAACTACGTGATGCTTGAGCTTGGACAGCCCATGCATGCATTCGACGCAGACACGCTTAATCGAAAATCAGATGCAGATCATATTGCATCAGTGGTCGTGCGAAAAGCAAAAAAAGGTGAGCGTATTGAGACGCTGTATGGCGGGGAGTATGAACTTTCACCCGAAATGCTCGTGATTGCTGATGCTGATAGATCTATCGCCATTGCTGGTGTTATTGGAGGCGATGATAGCGGAGTGACAGAGAAAACAACACGAATAGTGCTGGAGTCTGCAAACTTTGATCCGATTTCTGTTCGAAAAACAGCAGCAAAATTGGGAATCAGAACAGATAGTTCAACACGTTTTGAAAAGAGTCTTGATCCAAACCTCGCTGAACTTGGCATGAAACGAGCAGTTGAACTTATCCGTGAGTGTTGCAAAGACGCGCAGGTCGTGAGTCGTGTAGCAGACGTGTCAAACTTCAAGCTTAACCTCGGTCCGATTAGTATTTCACACGAGTATATTGAGCAAAGACTCGGACTTAAGATTGAAAGCAAAGATGTGGTTGTCACACTTGAGAATCTAGGATTTTCAGTAAAAGACAGAAGAGGGGAATATATGATTGATATCCCTTCTTGGCGCGCGACTAAGGATATTTCAATTGCTGAGGATATTGTTGAAGAGGTTGCTCGTATGTATGGATACGCAAAAATTCCAGCACACCTTCCTGACATGAACATTGCTCCACCGAAAAAGGATGTGGTGCTTGATCTGAAACGAAGGACGCAGCATATTTTGGCATTCGAGTGCGGTTTTAATGAAGTGCTGAATTACTCTTTTGTATCACCTGATTGGCTTTCTCGGTTGGGAATGGACACTGATTCACATCTGGAGCTTGATAATCCGGTTGCTAAGGACAGACCATATTTGAGACGGACCATGCTTCCGAATCTACTTTCAAATGTAGAATCAAATGCGCATCGTTTTGATGAAGTAGCCATTTTTGAAATCGGACGGACATTTATCAAAGAGCGCGATGGAGAAGTGGCAACACAAGAGAATAGCGATCGACTCCCTGCTCAAGATACGATGCTGGGGATGGCATATTCCAAAAAAGGAAATGAACAACCATTTTTTGAACTCTCGGAAGCATTGAGTGCACTACTCGACAGACTCGGTGTAGAGTATAGACTTAATCAACTTGCTGCGGAAGCTCCTTTTGTGCATCCGGGAAGATATGCTGAGATTGTGGTCGGTGGTGATAGGGTTGGAAGGGTTGTAGAGATTCATCCACAGACCCAGGCACGACTTGGTATTGATGAGCGCACCTCTGTTTTGCAGCTTAATCTAAGCAGTATTGTTGATTATCTGCGTACAGCATCGGCATACACACCACTTGCTGCATATCCGTCTGTTGAGCGAGATATTGCATTTGTTGTGGAAGCACAAACATCACATGTGAAAGTGAAACGGGCACTTACTGAAATTGATGGGCTTATCGAATCAGTAGAGCTTTTTGACGTGTATTCCGGCACTCATATTGATGAGGGTCAAAAAAGTATGGCGTATCGTATCGTCTATCGATCAGGTGAGAAAACACTCGAAGCTGCTGATGTAGATACTATTCACGAAAAAGTGATCAAAAAATTACAAAAGGAGTTTGGGGCGCAGGTAAGAAAATAGCATGGGCAATGTTCCACGGTGCATGAGCACTCAACATCCTGATAACGTCAACCAGCCATTTTTTGTACAAAATGGATTGATTGGTGGTGAGGACGAAATTCAAGAAGCCTTCTACGGGTACTCACATCTTGGCTGTGATGAGCAAATGTGGGATTTTGAAGGGAAAGAAGTCGACACCTTTGTTGTCAAAAAATTACTCACTAAAAATGAGTCTTTTTTTAAACAAAATATTTTGGGAAAAGATTTGCGCCTTACCCTCCGCGTTCCTAATCCAGAAGTCGAAAAAGCAGAAGCAAAAATTCTTCTTGAAACGCTTGAGAGTATACCCAGGTCGTACGATGCAGCGAAACTTTTCTATGGGGGCAACATCGCCCCTATTTTTGAAGTTATTGTGCCGATGGCTACGACAGCGCGGTCCATCGATCGTGTGTATCGCTACTACGCAGATATTGTTTCAGGAAAACAGTACAAATCGATTCGAAATGGAGATATCACGATTGCACAGTGGATTGGTGAGTTTAAGCCAGAGAGAATTAATGTGATTCCACTTTTTGAAGATTTGACGCATATGACCGGGAGCGCGGATATTTTGAGGGAGTATCTGAAGGACAAGCAAGTGGAGTATCAAAGAGTTTTTCTTGCACGATCAGATCCGGCAGTTAACTACGGCACCGTCGCAGCTGTACTTATAAACAAAGTTGCACTGCAACGATTACATAAACTTTCTCTCGAATTGGATATCCCGATTTACCCAATTCTAGGAGCAGGGTCTGCTCCGTTTCGCGGGAATTTGAGACCACAAACTGTTGATCGTGTGCTTGCGGGATATCCTAGCGTGCAGACGTTTACGATTCAATCATCGTTTAAGTTTGATAACAGCCCTAAGATCGTTCAAAAC
>CAZCAB010000018.1:0-15836 GCA_964496615.1 uncultured Gammaproteobacteria bacterium
GTGATAATCTGGTACCCTTTTGTATTTTTTATCAGGACACAAACGAGAATGAAGAAAATGATGAGAGGTTCAATGTAAAAGGCTTTCCATGCGCCAGCAGCTGAGACGATGTTTGTTGCGGTAAAAATGGAGATTGTGGCTCCAATAACAAAAAGGAGGATCCCTTTGAGAAGTATCGTATGTTTTTCCTGTACGGATCGTATAGTGGTGATGCACACCTTTTTGTTTTTGACGTTTTCAAAGATCCATATCAAAACAACCACGCCGAGTAGTACTTCAAGCATAGTACTGGGGAGTGGGCCGAGGTGGAATCGCAGCAAATATGTTGGGAGAAGCAGGAAGAGGAGGGCGAGCGAGTGCATCAGCATATTACTCTTTTCGTATCGTTACCAGTTCCTTTATGGTGGCAACCGAGATACCACCGAAGGTAAACATCATAGCCCCATAGGTGAAAATACCGAGCGCCACAAGCCAGAGGACGTGTAAGCTGGAGAAGCTGTGCAAAGCTGCGGCCATGACAAAAGAGGAAAGAAGTATCTTAAAGAGTGTCCAGAGCTTTGGAAACATCTTAGTGTATCGAGAGATGACAATAAGGAGCAAAAGACCAGCGTAAAGTTCTGAAAATACAGTCATGCCTGCTGCGCCGGTCATGCCAAATTTTGGGATAAAGTAAAGATACCCGACGAATGTAAGAATCGCATCTGAGATGTAGATCCACATGGTTTGCTTTTGTTTGTTTATAGCGACCGCGGTATGGCCAAATACTGCACCTAAATATAACCCAAAGACAGCGACTGAGAGGATTTTAAGTGGAAGGGCGGCGGCGGCGAACTGATCACCTGCGACGAGAATCATGATCGGCTCTGCCAGCATGATGGTTCCAACGGTCATGGGAACTGCGAGCATCATCATGGCATCAAATGCGAGTTGGTAGTATTTTTGAAATGTATCTCTGTGAGCGCGCGAGTAGTGATATGCAAGTACGGGGAGAATGACGCCCATGAGCATCATTGCTGTTTGCGATAAGATATCTATCACCCGATACGCAGCACCGTACATACCTACTTCTTGCTGTGTTCGTAGTATAGAAAGCAGGACTGTATCTCCTTTGAGATACACGACGTTAAAAATAATGGAAATAGCGACTGGCCACATTTTTATCGCGATAGCTTTATACAACTGTTTGTCAAATACCGGACGAGTAGGCATTTCTTTTGATGCAATCGTCCACATATATATTGTGTAGGCCAGACTTGAACAGACAATCACCCACATGATGGGCAAAAAGCCGGCATTTTTTTGCATGAGGATCCACAGTCCTGCAACAAGAACAATTCGTCCAACAATTTCACCCACTGCCTGAATATGCATTTTGAGCTTCGTTTGGTAATATCCAACGAGCACCTGATTCATGGCAATGGAGAGAAACGAAATTGTGGTAAAGGATATAGCGATTTTGACCTGCGGGGGGTAGGGTAAAAACAGTGCGATCAACGGAGCAATCCCCAAGAAGACGACTGCGCTTGCGAGTCTGAAACCGAGTAGACTTTGGAGCAGCCTCTCCTTATTATATGATGGCTCTGAGAGCATTTGGGCGGTGACAGGTATAAGTCCAAAATCAATAAGAATGCCGATGAATTGTAAAAAGGCAATGGTAGTTACATACCATCCAAATTGCTCGGCACCAAGGTAGCGAGTCATCATCCCGATCGCTATGAGGCCCAAAAAAGTGGAAATAGCTTTTCCAATGATTTGAATGGCTGTGTTATGGGCTATTTTTTTTGTGGTGTCACCTTGACTTGACATATTTTGAAAGTAAGTATACACTATCATGTCAATATGAGACATGTACAGATTTTGCTCAATATGGCTTTTCTGTTATCAACATGTTATTTCTCAATGTTCTGACTATCTTGTATAATGCACATATGTACGAAGCAGCACATCAAGGAATCAAGAAATACACGCTATTGTTTTTTTTGATCTCATGCGCTGTTTTTTTGTTTAGTTTTCCAGCTCAAGCAAGCGCCGTCGCATGCAGTTGTACCGGGAGTGTGAACGGTCTAGCGGTGGTTGGTTGTACTATACCTACAACGACCATAAAGCTCCCGATGGATAAGTCAGTAAGCATTGATGATATCCGTGCCAGATTGAATTTTGATGATTGCGGTGCCGTAGATGCGTTCTTGCCCCAAATATTGGGGCAATTTGCAGGTGGGAGAGATCGTGCTGATGTAACAGAAGCAGTGTGTAATGATTTTGCCAATTTGAACCAAAGCATAGCTTTCAATGACATTACTGTGCGCTGTTCGGTCGTGGGTGATGCTCCGGATTTTGCAGGGGGAGCGCTTGTTGGGTTCACTCCTGCTCTTGCACCTGCAGCGCGTGCTGCTCCTGCCGCAGGCGTAGCTCCTGCGGCGCGGGCGGTGCCTGCACCGGCACGACCTGGTGCGATCCAGCTCGTAAATCCGCTCGGCGGGACCCAGCTGAAACCTCAGGGGATCAGTTTAGAAAAGGATCCGATAGCTGTCATCTATGGAAGAATCATCAAGGCGCTTTTGGGTATTATGGGGTCAATAACTCTTTTGGTGTTTGTCTATGGTGGCCTACTTTGGCTTATCAGTGCCGGTAATCAGGAACAGGTGAAAAAGGGGTCTCAGACCATGTTGTGGGCAGCGGTAGGGATTTTCGTTATTTTTGCGAGTTATGCTATACTAACTTTGGTTATCAACAGCTTGCTGGGCACGTAAATATTATGCACAGTGGGTTGTTTGTATAATAAAATATGTATTTGATCCGACAACGAAGGGGGGTGATACTATGGTAGCGATTTTGAAGCTTATGAAGCACCGCAGTTTGCTTATTTTAGCAGCTGCTGCGCTGATGGCTGCTATGCTCGCGCCACAATACGGTTTTGCACAAGATGGTGCTGGTGATGCTGGTGATGCCGCCGGTGATGTAGTAGACATCTACGGTGTGGATGAGATTGCAGCATCTACAAAACTTGGTAAACAAACTTTGCAGAAGACTGTTTCATCAATCATTAATGTTGCTCTGTCACTTCTGGGTATTATCGCAGTAGTCATCATCCTTATTGGTGGATTTAGATGGATGACAGCTGGTGGAAACGATGACAAGGTAGCTGAGGCGAGAAAATGGATTTTCTCTGGAATTATTGGTCTTGCTATTGTTCTTTCAGCATGGGCTATTGCCACATTTGTTATCGACAAATTGGCAGAGGCTACGACAGGAACTGGCCTTGACGAATCACTTCTTGATGACGTCTAAAGATTCTACAGTGAGTGGGCAGGGCGAAGTCCCTGTCCACTTTGTAGAAGTGTAGATGATGGAGGGACATTTACATTTCTTCACATAATATATGAATAGATTCATTCTTACTGCTGCGTTTGGGCTACTGCTTTCAGTCGCATTAGTCGGGCCAACACAAACCGTGCAGGCGCAATGTAGCAGTCCTGATGATCCACTTGGTCTTGATTGTGGTGCAGCGAGTGGATTGAATCCAACTGACCCTCGCGTTGTTGTGGGTCGTATTATTAATGTTGCTCTTGGTCTTTTGGGAATGATCTCTGTTGGTCTTATTGTCTATGCTGGATTTTTATGGATGACCGGTGGAGGGAATACTGAGCAGGTAGAAAAAGCAAGAAAGATTTTGACGGCAGCAGTGATTGGACTTGTGATTATTCTGTCAGCATTTTCGATTTCAAAGTACGTACTTAAGAATCTCTATATCGCCACACAAGGTCAGGTATATGGAGGAGAGTTGCCGCTATGAGGTCTGTGAAGAAAGTAACAATTTTTTTGCTTGGACTCGTTACTGTTTTTGCGCTTACCGGATCAGTGCTTGCGTTTGATGCAAGTAAAACAGGGTTACGCACTACTGCTGACAAGGCAGGTCTGCTTAAGATTAATGCAGATCAAGATTTACCAACAATCGTTGGTAATGTTATTGGTACCGGACTGTCGTTTGTCTCAGTTTTGTTCTTTTTGATTATGCTCTACGGTGGAATATTGTGGATGACGGCTCGAGGGAATGATGATCAGACAAAAAAAGCCCTTGGTACGATTATTGCCGCGACTGTTGGTATTATCATCATTCTTGCCTCATACGCGCTTACGAATTTCGTGTTTGGGAGTATTGCCGCACAAAAAGTTGTTGAGTCAGGTGGGGATGCTGCGGAGGAAGAGGCGGCCGAAGCAGGCGCCGCATTAGTTGCAGGAGTCTGTGCGGACCAAGTTGATTTCGATTCATGTGGAAACACACAAGAAGATGGAGTGCAGTGTGAATGGGATGGGGTTGTTGATGCGTGTGTGAAGTTGTAATTACGTTTCATGCTACGCACATACGCAAAAATAGTATATATCGGCGTGGTGATTGCTTTTTTTGCGATAAGCCTTAACGCAGTAGTAACGACTGATGTGCACGCGCGGCTCACCATAGGTCAGGCGGGGAATGTTCTTGATAAAACAGCAGAGCCAACAGGGATTGAAAAGGAGGATGTAACAGAAGTGTTGGCACGAGTGATTAAAACACTCCTTTCAATTGCCGGTCTTATCTTCTTTATCCTCATGGTATATGGAGGGATGGTCTGGATGACTGCCCAAGGAAACGATGATCGTGTCGAGAAAGGGAGAAAGATAGTGACGCAAGCCGTAATCGGGATTGCAATCATGGCAGCATCATTTGGCGCCACTAATTTTATTCAAAAACGAGTGGTTGAGCAGCAGACTTCGAGATCGTCAGAGGAAAAGGCTCGTACCAAGTTGGATGAAGGGCCAGGGGTTTGTTGTAAAGATTGGACATCAAGTGAAGCTGGTCGTGATGCAGATGCGGCACTATTTGACAGTCCAAACTATGGATGTCGCGTGACGACGGCTGCAGATTGTGAGTTTCAAGGTAGTCATGTTGATAGATATGATAGGCATGCATGTCCTAACTCTGGTCCAGGATGTTGGATGTATAAAGAAGGATTTGAGGTAGGGAATGAAAATGATATCCAAAGATGTCTCGACTTGTGTAGTAATTTAGAAAATTCATAATATGAAATTGAAGACTGCGCGAAATATTATTCTTACTGCATCAGTTGCGTTGCTTTTTACAGTATCAACCGTAGGAGCGCAAGGTCTTAAAAATGCAGGAAATAAACTTGATACTGTATCCCAAAAGGCCGGAGTTGAAGATTTTAAAAATGTTGAGAATGTCGTTGGGGTTACTTTGAATGCACTTCTTGGTCTTCTTGGCCTCATCTTCTTTATCCTTATGGTGTACGCAGGTTTTCTCTGGATGGGTGCCAGAGGAGAAGAGGATAAAATTCAAAAGGCCCAGAAGATTATTGCGTCTGCACTCATCGGACTGTTTATTGTCGTGGCAGCATACGCTATTACCACTTTAGTCGGTAGCAGATTATCATAAACTATATGCGAGCAGTACAATCATTTTTTATCGCGCTTACTCTGTGCCTCATGGTCGTGTCGCAAGCTCATGCGCTTGATCTTGGATTTGATCGTGCAGAAAAGGCAGCAACTGACCCAACATATGGTGCGGGGTATGATGCAGCCACAGATGATACGAGTCTTGCTAAGATGGTAGGTTCTGCAATCCGCGTCGCTCTATCACTCTTGGGTGTCTTTTTTACTGTCCTTATGCTCTATGCAGGTCATATGTGGCTCAATGCCCGTGGGAATCAAGATGACATAGAGAAGGCAAAGAAAATGATCGTAGGTTCAGTCATTGGTCTTGTGGTTGTTACGGCTGCGTATTCAATTTCGAATTTTGCAGTCAATGCACTTATAGAAGAAGCGACTGGGGTGGGTGATAGTTTTTAATATGCGAGCAAGATATATCACATTTCGCAGTCTAAGTATCGTCGCGTTGTCGATTTTTTTTGTATTCTTGCTTGCTGGCAGTGTGAGTGCTAAGAGTAAGCAGCTCAATACTGCTGTCGAAGAAAGTTTGCGTTTTAGTGGAGAATCAGCTGGTGTGAAAGTGGTCGGGGAAGAGGCGACTGACCCTCGCATATTTATCGCCAATTTTTTGAGAATTTTCTTGATGGGATATGGGATCGTATTTATTGCCCTTATGGTGTACGCTGGATACAGCCTTATCACATCTCATGGAGTCGCGGAAAAAGAGGAGAATGCTCATAAAACGATCCGAAATGCGATTATAGGTCTGATTGTTGTCATGTCATCATATGGCCTTTCACGTATTGCCGCAAAATCTGCAATTGAGGCTACAGGATTTGGCGATACTCCCCATGGGATAGAGATGGGGGAGCACCAGCATTGCTGCGCAAATTATAAAGTTGGGGATGATGGGAGAACTACTGTGTACTATGATCCGCTCGATAAAGACGCATGTGATGATCTTCATGGCCTCTTTGATGGTCAAGTTGATCGCAGAGGAAGGACAGATCACTCAGAATATCTCGGGTACATCCCGGTCAATCAATGTAAATAGTGTATGAGAAAAGCAGTTACCATATTTATGCTTACAGCAGTTTTGATACTGGGTGTTAGTATTGTTACTCCACAATCAGCTCATGCGCAGACGACTCTTGCAGATGATATTAATAAGCAAAATCAGAAACTCGCTGAAAGCGGGGGGTATGGGAAAGTTGCACAAGACCCACGTATTATCGCGGCGAACATTATTCGTATCTTTCTTGGTTTTCTTGGGATTATCTTTATGCTCTATACCATCTATGGTGGGTGGCTTATCTTGAATTCGCGAGGTGTCAGTGAGCATATAGAGAACGGGAAAAAGATTATCCGAAATGGAGCAATTGGAGTTGTAGTAATTCTCAGTGCATATGGTGTTGCGGCGCTTACGGCTCAGATCATATCAAATGCACAACGAGATCCGTTTGAGGACGTAGAATTTAGATCATACACTCAAGATTCACTCGAGGACATTCATAACAGAGATCGGCTTGATCAGGATATAGTGCCGTTCAGGCCACGGATACTCGAGAATTTGTAAATCTAAAAACGGCCACTGGCCGTTTTTTGTTATTTCCCAATCGTCTTTAGAATGATCTCTGCTGCTGGCTTTTTTTGAAACATTTTTAGATGTGGAGTGCGAGCGAGATATTCCTGAGCATAGTATGCAACGTCATCATAATCATCAGCAAGTTTTCCACGCCCTTGTTCCACGAGAAAATGTGCGTTTGCCTCTTCCTGTCCTGGGAGCGGTGCTATTGCTATAAGTGGTTTTTTAAGCACCATGCATTCTGTTGATGTCATGCCGCCTGGTTTGCTGATGATGACATCTGAAACGCGCATATAGTCATCGACATTGTTGACCCATCCAGATGATATGACAGTCAGGTGCCCCGGTGTGCGGACCTTTTTAAGTTTTTGAAGGAGTTTTGTATTGTTTCCAGCGATAGCAACGATTGTTGCAGGCGTATCGATTGCAAAGAGCGCTTCTACTATTTTATCTGCTCTTCCCATCCCTTCTCCTCCTGATAGGACCAAGATGATTGGTCCTTCCTTAGGAAGTTTAAGCTTTCTTTTAATACGGGCAGTATTCTTTTTTTCAAAAAAGATGGGATCTATGGGGATGCCGCTGTTTATAATATCCCCCTGAGGGATTCCGGCTTGTTGTAGCTTCCACATCATTTTTTTACTCGATGCAAAGTACCTGTCCATACCAGGTGCGAGTACCATGGCATGTTTGTCATAATCAGTCATGACCATCGAGACAGGAACATCAATGCCCCATCTTTTCGGCGCTGTGGTAAGCGCGTGCGATGGGAGAAAATGAGTTGATATGATGTGATCAGGTGTATATGCTTTCACATAGTCAAACATTTTTCTCGCATTTATTTGGTTTAAGAGCTTGGTTAGTTTTTGAAGACGGATACTTGTTTTATGTGTGTCTGTCCTGTCATATACCATACCCCACAGTTCAGGAATTTGTTTTGCCAAAAGTCCGTAGCTGTCAACAATGGCCGTTTTCATGGCACTGCTGACATAATCCATCATATCAATGTGCTTAACATGCATATCAGAAAAAGACTGCTCAGCAGTTTTTTTGATTGCATCAGCAGCTCGCACATGTCCGGCTCCAGCTGATACTGATATAATGAGTATTTTTTTCATATATCTTAGTGTAGCAGAGATGAAGTAATAAAAAAACACACGAGGTTGTGTGGTTGCGCTCCCCTGCCTTGACCTGTTTGGGTAAGGCAGGGGAGCGTCTTTTCAGTCTCGCTGCGAGAGTACGAACTGGAGCAGGGTACGCATACCCCAACCGGTTCCGCCGGGGGTCGTGAATTCGCCCCAAGGCTTCTCGGCTGCGCTCGGACCAGCGATGTCCATGTGAGCGTACGACTTGTCGGTGAATGCACCGCAGAAGAGCGCGGCCGTCATCGATCCACCAGCCTTCGTCCCGATGTTCTTCAGATCCGCGATTTCGCTTTTCAGTTGCTTCTTGTCGCGAAGCGACCAGGGGAGCAGAGCGCCGGGTTCGCCAGCCAGTTCTGCTGCGAACATCAGCGACTCAGCGATCTCACGATCGCTTCCGAAGAGCGTCGGGTAGTGGTTGCCCGTGGCAATGACCTGCGCGCCCGTGAGCGTTGCGATAGAGAGAATCGCATCGCAGTCGAGCACCGTGTCAGCGTAGCAGATCGCGTCAGCCAGGGTCAGACGACCTTCAGCGTCGGTGTTGAGAATCTCGACCGTGGTTCCGTTCATCGCCGTGGCGACGTCGCCGGGATCCGTTGCCGTGTTGCCAGGCTGGTTGTCCGTTGCGGCGATGATCCCGAACACGTTGATGTCTTCGGGCTCCAGTGAGCCGATCATGTCCATCACTGCCAGCACTGCTGCCCCACCGGCCATGTCGGTCTTCATGTCCATCATGTGCTCGGCGGGCTTGAGGGACTGACCACCGCTGTCGAACGTGACCCCCTTGCCGCACAGGCCGATGGTCCGCTTGGCCTTCGGGTGCCTGTAGCTGATCACGATGAATCGAGGCGGGAGAACTGAACCCGCATTCACCGACAGGAAGCATCCCATGTTGAGCTCGCGGCACTCATCTTCGTTGAGAACCTCGATGCCGAGCATCTCGTGTCGTGAGGCGATAGCACCGGCCACGTCCGCCAGGTAGTCTGGTGTGACCAAGCCCGGCGGGCCATTCACGAGATCTCGGGCGATGTTCTGAGCAGCGCCTTCCGAGATTCCGATCGAGAACTGAGCCTCGATCTCAGGATCGCAGGGGTGGTTGAGCAGCAGCGTTACCGTATTGATGCTGCACGGACGTTTGACCGTCATGTGCAGGTCGTACGTGTAGGCGCCGAGCATCGCGCCGGCGCCGGCTCGACGTGCAAGTGGCTCGGAGTCAGCGAAGCGCTTCTCCAGAGGACTCGCGATCACGACGTGTTGCAGACCGTACGAAGCGGCTTCCCTGGTGGCTAGCGCAGCGACAGGGCCGACACTTTCGTCATCGAACTCTGCGTCCTTGCCGAGCCCGACCAGCAGCACCCTGTTGGGTAGGTCGCCGGTCATGTCGATGCCCAGCGTGCTGTCGAGTCCTCCCGCGAATTGTCGACGCGACACGATCTTGCCGAGTTCACCACCGGTGAGCTCGTTGAGCTGCCTGAAGGCCCAGGTGGCCTTGAGGGTGGTTTCGTCCTTCTGGAAGACCGGAATTGCGAGCAGGTCGCAATCCGGAAGTTCCCCGATGGTGCTGTGAAGCACCGAATCCGTCCACGTTGTTCCGTCAAACCCGGGGCTATCCGGGTGGAAACGAGGTGCTGACATCTGTGGCCTCCTGCCAACTGGCAAAAAAAGTTTCGAAGCCGGGGTATATAACCATGCATCGCGCATGCTGTCAATATAGAGAGCAACTACCCGTTTTTTTGTGAGTTTACACCTAATACGGTATACTTAGATGTATATGAAATACAATTTTTCCTTTATTTCACTCCTTGTCACTTCAATGGTAGTGAGCACTATTTTTCCGTCGGCTGTCTCTAGTGCCGTTTTAGAAAGCACACTCCCGTCCCAAGTCGTCCTTGAAGGCCAGGAGCGAGTGCTTGTTCTTGATATAACATTGCCACAGTATGAAGGTGGAGATGTCGTTATTGATGCTGACGGTGATGGCACGGTGGCCGTCGGTGCTCCATCAATTTCCTCTGGAGATCAACTGTATCCAATCGCTGCCTCAAAGAAGTTATATTTTGATGGGAATGATCCAATTCAGTATATTTGGGTGGATCGTGATGGGAGTCAAAAATATAATGATCTTATTGCAAAACGCGGCGAGGGTTTTTATGACCAGCAAGTATATGACGTAGTGTTTGATCCAAACGCATCAGATGGCGCACGTGTGGATCCTGATTTTGGTGCCCCATTGATAAGTATATATGATGAGCAGACAGATGAGTTTGCAGGTTCTATTAAATATGTAAATGGTCAAACGAGTAGAGATCCAGATCGTTTTTTGCACTCCGCCGATGCAGTATTTATTGATTCCGGAGACATTGAGTGGTTTGTCGATGACAATGATGAGCGGTTTGAGGTTGGGTTGACTAATGAAGATCGAGAAAAAGTAAAACAATGGGCTCCGCAAGCATATGGTTCAAAAGCTGCGATGCTCGTGCGTACTGATGATGGTTCGTGTCCGCAGGGGATTGCTGTTGGAGATAAGATTCGGTACCAGGGTGGGAGGTATGATCTGACAGTTGAACATGTACTCAATAATATTTCAGGTGATCTGTGTATTGCGCAAGTAATGAGAGACAGAGGAACGTCATATCCATACCTACTAAATGTGCCCGTTGTACGCATTAGTCAATACGAGGGGGAGCTTGATATCAGTAAAGCCCGGGAAGAACCTGCTAGAGACGGGGATCCGTTGAACAGTAATACAACAAAAATTGTAATCAATACTGGATCTGCAAAAGGAATAGCTGTTGGAGATCAAGTCAGGTTCTCCGCGGGGGGTAAAGAGATAACATTTCGTATAATTGAGGTTGACACGTACGCTTCGACGGTTGATGACCGTCTTGGAGTTGAGTTTGTGGAAGGAGAAGATTTGGATTCACTTTTTGTGAGCGCAGAAATTGTGTTAAATGCAGCAATCCTTGGTGAAACTACGGCAGCAATGAGTGGGCGGACGCCATATCCACTAGGATTTATAGACGAAGATGCTGATGGAGCATGGGATGAAACAGAGCCAGTATACTTTGATGGTGATAGAGATGGGGTGGTGACAGGGGAAGATCAGCGCATAAACGGCGTTATTGCAGATGAGCAGTTGCTCTATAGTTCCATTGACGAGTTTCCATGGATTACGGTTACGGGGACTGCAGTGGTCAGTGACGTGCATGGGTGGTATAGTGAAACGCAGGATTGGTCCATGGGGGATGATATAGTAAAAGACGTTGATGGAGATGGATACTACAATACCGATTGGCTCCAGTGGATTAGCGTAAAAAATGCAGGAAGCGCTCCTGATTCTGTGGTTGATAGAGCAGAAGTGTGGGCTGAGAGTAATGGGCAAGATGGATTTCAACCAGGACAGGATCGAATCGTTGAAACACTCGTTTACAATGCAGCAAACGGGTCGTGGGATGCCCGTTCGCGTGGTGAAAATATTGCCGCACTCAGCTCGAGGCTGTACGTAACTGTTGGAATCGCTGATGATGCAAGGGATGCGGACACACTTCAGTTCTATATTGAACCTGGAAATTTGCAGACTTCTAACGCTACGTATCCCGATGTACGTATTACGAATTCACAACGGCATGTGATTTCTGTTGAGGGTGATCAAGTTGATGATATTCCTCCGGGTGATAGCGAGATTCTCCCCAACGCGCCTGAGGATAATGAAGAAGAGGAGGTTCAAAATGTGGATGATGAAGAGGAGGAAGACGAGCGTGTGGACGCAGCTGACGTGATTTGTCCCCTTCTGGCGGGCCGAGCATATAGAAGCCTTGGGTCATCATCGGTTTGGTTTATTGGAACAAACCCTGACGCACCAAATCCAAATAGATGTTATAAGCGAGCCTTTAATCATTCAAGAACGTTCTTTACGTATTTTGAAAATTGGAACACTGTGATGACTACGTCGCAGGCATTACTTGATGCAATTGATCAGGATCCTCTTGGCTTCATGCCAGCAGGACCTTTGTACGATCCCCAATTTGGAGCACTCGTAAAACATCCATTTGATCCTAAAGTCTATCTTATTCTCGGAGACACCAAATATTGGATCACGAGCGAAGAAGTATTTAACGCGCTTGGGTATGATTGGGGATGGATAGAGGATGTGCACCCTGATTTTGTTGAGAAGTATAAGGTGGGGTCTGAAATTAATTACACTGATCGTCATCCAAACTATACACTGGTGAAGTATGAGAATAGTCCCAGAACGTATCGGCTCGAACCTCATCCAGATGATCCAAATCGACAGGTAAAACGTTATATACAGACAGAAGAGGTGTTTCGAGAACTTAATTTTAGATTCGATCGGATCGTCACCCTGAGCGATGACGAAGAATATGAGGAAGGAGAAGATTTGAAGTAATTGAATCAAAAACACCGCACTGCGGTGTTTTGTTTTACAGACAAACCTCCATAGACATGGCCTGAGGGTTAATGAAAAGTGTGGGTATTGTCTGAAGCGAGGAGATGGACATGGTGCCATTTTTGTGATAGGTTTAAATATGTATTTAATTAAAGGACTATAGTCAAGTCGTATATTGGTAGTATGAAGAACAAATTTTTTTTCTTAGTTCCATCAATCTTCCTCATTTATTTTTCGTCATACGTTTTTTTAGTTGGGCTTCGTGCGGGAATGGAGGGGGAAAATTTAAAGCCCTATCTTCTTGTTTTTATAATCTCGCTGTTTGCAAATTTTTTCTACTATCTTTGGCTCGCTTTGAAAAGACGTATCGACCACAAGTTGGTGGTTTTGTATGTGCCAGCAGCTTGCATTCTCTTTGGTCTTTTTGTCTATGCAATGATTTCTCCGCCGTATAAACGGAGTGCAGAGTTGAATTTAGGTCTCGATCCATTTTCCTCATCAGACGCATCAACAATCAGAAGAACGTCATTTTACTTTTGGGAAAAAGGATTTTATTTTCCAGAAAAAGCAATCAAACAGCGTGAAATTGAGGAGAAAGCGAAAGTGCAAAAAACTCGGCGAGGTAGTCTTATTGGGCATGTCGGAACAAGTCTACAAGGGTGGAGTAGTGAGAAGATCCTAGATGCTTTTGGGGAGCCATTGAATATAATACAAGTAGAACATGATTTAGAGAAATGGATATATGATCCATGGACAGATCATCCTGATTGGGAAATGCCTGTCTATGTAAAAGATGGTGTCTTATCGATGATTGGAGATTCGAATATTCAATCAACGGATGAAGATTCGGAACTGACTACATATCGGTGTTTTCACTTGGGTGAATCATGGGTGGTCTTTAGTGATGCTCGAACAACATTGTCTTTCTGTTATTCTACAGCGTGGGGCTATCCATCTTTTAAGAAAGGTGGAGTGGGTCCAGAAGGTCAGAGGGGTGATCTGTACCGAATTAGGTTCAGCGGCGTTGCCAATTATGGAGCACCTGGTATCACCTATTATACGCAAGATTACAAAAAGTTAGGTGATAGTGATGTCCCGCCTCCTATCAAAGATTGGGATCTACTTGATTTCAGTAAAGATGAGCTTGAACTCGCGAGACTTTTTTTGGAAAGTGATAATCCTGTAGTGCAGAAGGTCAAAATAAATGGCAAGGATGTGCTGAAAGTATATCGTAATTATTTTAATGAGTTTATGCAAGCGCGAGTGTCAACTGTCAGCTACTATGTGCCCGATGTGTCCATCAACGGACAATTACATAATCTTACGATAGGAGGTTCGCCTTCACAACAGGCAGAAATGGATGTTGTCCTTGCGACCATTGTATCGTTTAACTAGATAGCCAAACAGAGGGGTCCGAGGGAGACTACAAAACACCGCACTGCGGTGTTTTGTAGTTGGGTAGGTCGTGAGAGCACGTTAGAACTTCCTCAAGAAGTGAGGTCCAGATTCCTTTTCTTCAAAACTAATTCCCACTTGGTCGCATCTGTCCCGGATTCGTCAGGTTCTAAATTTTCAATGCTGACTCCTACCCATCCATCCTTAAGAAGAGTTGAAATTTCCTGAGTTTTGTTGAGCTTTATCTTTTGTTCTTCATCCGATAGAGTGGAGGTGTCGGATGGATTCATTTCTTTTCGTACTTCAAACACTGTCCCGTCTTCCGGTCCAAATATATCTTCTATAGTGTAGCCTTCTCTGAGTTTTACCATTAGAGATATCGCTCTATTAGTAATAATATGCATTTCAAGATAATCAGCATCCTCTTTTCTAGCGCGATCGACTCGCGCTTTTGTCAGTTCCTGGTTCAGCCGACGTTTGTTTTCACCGATCTCCCCGCGAGCATCTTCCCTTACGGTGAGCATGCGCAGATACGCTTTTTTCCGACCATCTGCGTCTTTTTCAATAACCATTCCTGCAGTCGCAATCATCTCATTTGAATTGCTGTCTGACACACCATAAAATAAATTCAGGGCATCAGGATCTTTTTTGAGCGTTCGTTCTTTGAAATCATTTAATGACCACTTCATCCAAGCTTCTGCGTCCTGATACGGGGTACGCTCCTGTTCTGGTTTCATCATCTCTTCGGTGGCATATACTGATCGCATACATTCAAAAAAAGAGAGCATATCCGTTTTCGTATGTATTTCCTCTACTTGCCCTGGATCTACTGACTCCACCTCTTTTTGTTCTGATCCATCACAAGGACACGCATATCTCGGCATGTTATGTATCGGACAAATTTCTTTGGCAGTCTCTCCCATGTGATCGCATTTTATTCATTCTACTATGTATATGTAGATAACACAACAAATTGCATTTGCTATGTGTAGACCCTCAGGGACTCTATTTGGGAGCTAACTAGAATCACCTCTTCATTTTTTAGTGTACAGATCAGATATTCCGTTGGTCTGAAAGATTTGATATACTTTTACTAATAATATGTTAGTTAGAATATATGGCGGAGAGATCAAGTGGAGGAAACGGTCCTCATGTGGACACAAGAGACGATGACCTAGTTCGTTTGAAGGCGAAAATGAAAGATCAGGGCCAATTGGAGGGCTTTGTGGATCCTGCAGAGATTAAAAAAATTGAAGAGGATTTGGATTACGAAGAAAAGATGGATGAGTTGTCCGTCAGGTGGGATTTGATTGAGGCCAAGATACAGGAAGTCCACACTTTTTTGTCAGAGAGATTAGGAAAGGTATCTGAACGTCAGGTAGCGAAGCAGGCACTGGTCATGGTAGAGGAATTAGCAGATTTTACTGCTGATGACGAATAGCTGCTGATATGGCGTTCTTTGCTGCATGTCAGAGAGATTTGGGGGTTTCTGACCCAAGTGATGAAGAAATTAAGGTTTATCCCGCCATGGTATTTCTGCGTTTGTATGAAGAGGTCGCAGATCACCTCTATTATGCAAAGATGGCACTGATAGGCTCGAATATCCAGGAAGCCCATGAGATTTTAGATACGGTCATTTCGGATATTCATTCGGGGGCGATTGCTACAAATCATGCAGATCCAGTAGTTGCTCGTGCTAGGGAAAAGTTGTTTAAAGAGTGGAATGCTGACGTATAGCTACAGGAAATGAGCATAGTATATTAGACAAAAAAACACCGCATCCGCGGTGTTTTTATTTATACGCAAACCTCCAACGAGGTCCCATATGGGATATGTTTAGAACCTTGGATTGGATTGCTATAGATATGGTCATGTTGGATTTCCCTAC
>CAZCAB010000019.1:0-15543 GCA_964496615.1 uncultured Gammaproteobacteria bacterium
ATAACTGGACCTAAAAAATCGCTTAATCAAGCGATTTCAATATAAATCCAGAGGAAATCTATTCAGGGATCTCCTCTTTTTCCACAGCATGAGGATTGTCTACACTACTCTGGACATTTGAATTGACCTCATGAGCCTCCAAATTTGGTAAATCGGATACCTTTTCTTGAGATGCAGCAGCACCATTCACGCGATCTATGCCCACATCTCGAGCCACAACACCTCCTTTTTCCGCGTCAATACTCAGCTCCTCTGTTTTTTGCTCGTACCCCACCTTCTCAAAGGTTACATAATAGTCATTTGGTCCTGCCAAAAAAGCATATCGACCCCCTGCATCAGTCACCTCTGTGGAAACCAATTTGTTGTATTTGCGGGAAAAAAGACGAGCAACCACCTTTCCAACCGGTTTTCGTGAAGACTCATCATATACTATACCCCAACCTTTAGGTTTTTTTGGCTTAATGTGGCGCAAAAATAGGATATACAAGACAATGTGGAAAAACAGAAACAACCATATATACCACACAGGTACAACATACAGTGATATGATAGTAATGATAAGACCAGAAAGTGAAATAATGTGCTGTACAAAGCGAAATCTTTTTTCCCAAACAATCCGCTTTGGCTCGCTTTTTGCTTCTTTCGGATCAAGAGGAATATTTGGCGTAATGGTTGCCCCTTGCTCTTCAACTTTAATGAGTTCTCCGTGATATATGTCAGTCACACGTCCGTCTGTGGTCACCTCCGCCAAAAGTAAGCTCGGGAAACTAAATTTTTGCTTACTTACTTCAATGAGATATGTTCCGGGATCCACTAAGAACATATATCGTCCTTTTTTGTCTGTCACCCTTGTTTGTAATACTTTCCCGCTCTTCGGATCTAAAAGACGCACAATGGCTAAATCTACCGGCATCTTTGTGAGGGTGTTATATACAATCCCCCATTTTTCTCGACGTGCCCTCCCGAGAAGCAACAGTGGCTGCAGGAACAAGAAACGCAGCAATGGAAACAAGATACTCCAGAGAGACGGCACAGTAGCGGCTACAGCCACTGTTGCCACCGTTGGTGCAATAACCTTCTTCGTGACCTCCTCAACTTGCGGGTCATCTGCAATTTCCTCTACCTTTTGGGCAATTTCTGAAACACCTTGAGCGATCAATTGACCTGATGACCGTGCAAGGTCATCAAGATTTGAAATAACATTGGTTACGTTTTCTGCAAGCGACGCATCTTCGTCTATAAGGTCTTTAAAGCGTATACCTCTATGCACCATTTCTATGGAACGATTCACAATGTTGGTGCGCACGTGAAACGTAAGACTTTTGTAATCTCGATACCCTTCCTTGCTTGCTACAAGTTGATACGTACCGTTTGGCACCATCCATCCAAAAGAGCCAGAGGCATCAGTAGTGATCGGATTTGTTTGGGCAAAACTCTCTGCCGGCCATCGAACACCAGGTGAGTTAATCACTAAGAGTGTAACCAGCACATCGCTGACTATGTCGTCTGATCCTGCAACTGAGACAATACCGCTTGGCATCACGCGCAAACGAAATCCAATCGCATCACTAAAACCTTCTTCGTAATTTATAACGACCACCATGCCGCGCGTGCGTGCACTATCTGTTTGGATCTCAAGTAGATAGCGATCCGTTTGGGCATCATATATAAACGGATGGACTCTATTTCCTTCAAGAATATTTATCGAGGACAAAGCAAGATGATCCGGGAGTACATCCGCGTCGATGGAAACACCCAAACTACCGGCAGCAAGCACATATACTGATTTTTCACGTGGGGAAACAGGTATTGTTCCATCTGCAATGAAAAAAGAAATGTCACTTAGCCGCAATTTATCTTCATCACGAAGCTCAAGCCGAGGTGGTTCACCACTTCCACTATCGCCTCCTCCATCGCCTCCCGGCTGAGCACTCGATCCATCTTGACCATCATCTCCCTGCCCATCGCCCCCCGGATCATCTCCAGGATCGTCACCTGGATCGCCCCCCGGATCATCTCCGGGGTCGTCGCCCGGATCATCTCCAGGATCGTCACCTGGATCGCCCCCCGGATCATCTCCAGGGTCGTCGCCAGGGTCGTCGCCAGGGTCATCTCCAGGGTCGTCTCCGCCTCCAGGTGGTGGCGGTGGCAAACCTGATCCACCACCACCAGCATCTTCTTCATCCTGACATGTTGCAGAACATCCATCTCCTGAAGAAGTGTTCCCATCATCACACTCTTCACCAGACTCTACAACACTATTCCCACACCCGGGAGCTGTAGCATTTATTGTAACTGTCTGAGTATTAACTGAAGACGTAAAAAGAGCAAAAAAAACTATGCAAAAAAATGAAAAAGAGATCGATGAATTGTTAAGCCTTTTACTCATGATTTCTTTTTATACACCTTCTTCAATCGAAATCGCATAGTCACAATAAGTACAACTATAAAAAACAGGATAGTGGTAATGACGATGGGCCATGGCAAATAATAAAGGGTCGTAGCGCGAGAAAACTGCTGATCGCTCACACCATACTCACCAGAAACCTCTGCGGTAATCTTTCCCGTGTCCTTTATTGTTAGCCCATCGAGGACATAACTCTCTTGCCACACGCCATCGGGTAATACCTTTCTATTTTTTTCATTCACACTATAGCGACCTAACACCCTGTCGCCCACATGTATAACCACTTCTCCCTTTGGCACCGCATGAATCGTACCTACATTTTGCAAAGTAAGTAGTAAGCTCAACCCATCCCCCGTTACCAATGATTTCGTACTAGTAAACGAGGTTACAACAACATGTTCATGTGCTTGTCCTCCTATATGTAGGAAAAGTAGTGAGCCTACACGCGTACCTATGCCGACTTGACCAACGCCTGCGACTTCCTGCGCGAATAATCCAAGGTATCTCGATCTTACCTCTGCTCTTTCCGGGACTGACACAAAAAACGTAAACTCTCCACCCTCGCCAGGATCAAGAGACAGCTGCGCTGGTTCCCCGGAAACCCAAGTAATCGCCTCTTCATCTTCCCCAAAATGTGCCACACCAGTCTTCTCTTCGATAGTAAATGCATCAACATCAGGAGTAAAGACCTTTGGCTCATCAGAATCGTTCTCAACTAAAAGGGTTACATACTTTTGCCCTCCTGGATCCACCAAAAGCGCATGTCTTGTCGGCCTAATACTAACCGCAAAAACATCTGAAACCAAGCCTGTCACACACACTGCCCACACGAGCACATACCCAAACCCTAACCAATTGCGCATACTTATGGATTTGCAGTTACAGAAAGAGTAATCGTATGCGTATACGTGGCCGGAGTAGTGTTTCCATCAATCCCTACTTTAAAGGAAAGCACCACCTCCCGCTTTGACCCACGTCCTGAACTACTCGCTGCAGTCACTGATCCGTCGATCGCAGTATCCGACGAAAGCTGACCATCGTCACCAGTTGTGCTGATTCCATACTCCTCCGATCCTGCTGTCACAGTACCATCACCCACATCATCAATATCGTTTCCGCCAGACCTTAAATTTCCATCCTCTGTAACCGTTAGCCCATATCCAGTAATTGAGTCAGTTGTAATAGTTGATGTCACGTATGCAGTAGCCACTGAATCTGCTGAAAGAGTGCCCAAATCAATTGAGGTTGCACTCAAACTTAGTATAAGTTCATCATGTGTGAACAATCCTCCATCCAAAAAAAGGTTTCCTGCTGTTATAGTATCAGTATCATAGCTTGCAGAACTATCATACAGCGTGTAATCTCCTCCGGTGAGCTTCCCATCCTCGACAGTCACAAAAATATCATCAGTTATCGCAAAAGTACCTCCACTCATTTCTGTACTTGTGCTGCCGACCCAAACCGCGTTTATTGCAAAACCAAGGAGTACGGCTCCCATCAGTATTCTTTTCATATAAACTAAGTATATCACAGACACTTGACACGCAACACTCCCTTTTGGTAGGCTTGTACACATATGAGGAGACATTTTCCGAAAATGATGATGAACATGGGACTTCGCGATCAGCGCAGGTAATATTTATAATATAATTAATACTACCTCCGCTGATGCGGAGGTTTTTATTTACCTTGACATAGCAAAAATTCCCGATTACAATGAGCAAATTCTCTCTAGCGGTCTGCTCAGTAGACCGGTAGAGAGAATTAAAACGAGGAGGACGTGTGACAACTACCAATACAAATGGTCGAGAGAAGCCCAAGGGGACCATCTTCATCCCAGGCAAGGACGGGTACTTCACCGGACGCCTTACGCCAGCCGATTACGAGTCAGCCAAAGTCATCCGGCTAGCCACGCGCTCACTCGCACTCATGGGCGAGTTCATCGGAAGTGGTGAACCGCCCCCCATCTTCGTACTCTACGAAGAGCCGTGCACGGCCTTCGTTGACGAGATGGAACGATTGCACGGCGTGAGACCCATCATCTGGGTCCCGGGCGACGATGCTCACGGCGACGTTTCTCTCGTTGACCAACTTTCAGAGGACACAGATCTCCTCGAGCAGATGGAAGACCTGAGGGATGACTACATGCTCGAGGGTATCATCAACACCCGTAAGCTGACATGGCTGGGCAAAGATGTCTCCATGGACGTCAGGGGTACGAAAGCCGAAAAAGTCCTAAACGGTCTCATCCGGCGTTGCAACGACAAGGCTGAATTCAAGCGGACCTGCAGACAGCTCAAGATCGCGACGATCCCGGGCACAAGCGTGAAGGGAAGTAAATCAGCTCTTTTCAATGCAGCTCACCAGGCCTTCAACCACTACGGAGCGATTGTCCTACGACAAGCGTATTCAGCAGGTGGTCTCGGGAACAGAAGCTTCACTGTCAGAGAGGAGCTCATCGACTTCCTAGAAGTCCTTTCCTGCCGAAGTCGGTGGGTCCGAGGACGAACCCTGGTCGAACCCCTACTCCCAGTGAAAACAGCGCTTTCGACGATCGTTGAATACACTGCCATGGGACCCAGAATCTACGGGCACGCGGATCGCGTTGACAACGGGAAGCTTGAGTCATCCGGCTCTCTGTTCCCCAGCTCATACCATGCAAGCATCCTGAACCTCATGGAGAGCCGAGCTATGGAGTACGCGCTCCATCGACAATCCCAGGGGTACGGCGAGCGCTTTCTGGATATCGACTGGGTCGTCCTTGGCGACCAGTTCAAGCCAGAGGGTGGTATGTACATGCCCCCCGGAATGCTTCTCGGCGCTGAGAGCAATGCGCGGTGGCTCGCCACCAACACCCAACTTGCGTTGCGCAAGCACCTTGCTGAAGGCAAGGGAGCAGCGCTCGGTATCGATTTCGTGCGCGTATCCCCTACGGTCAGCACAAGCGACGTCCTGTCCATTTTCAATACCCCTGGCGGTATTGGGTGGGATCAGGAGCGCCAAAGCGGGGTAATCCTAACCAACCCCCCTCGCGATGGCGCCATGTCATACACCGTACTAGCTCCAACTGCTGAGATGGCAATCCATCTAAAGAGGCTAGCGCATGGCTGGTGCCGGGCTACGAGAATGGGCGTCAAGAAGCACGTTCCCAAGCACCCTCGCGTATAACACGAGGGGGCTCCACTACCCGGTGGAGCCCCCTCACCAAATCACATGAACAATATTTCACAAACAACCCACTACGGCAATACGCAAAAGGAACATGTTGATTGCTTTTTTTTGAATCTACACGCCGACCTTGGTGTGGATTTCTTCAACCTTAACCCTGACATCCTCAGTGCGGTAGAGGACGTCGATATTTTTGAAAAATATATTGCTCTTGAGGCTGATATTGGAACCCGCGAACTTTCTCATATAGCTGCAAGACAGCTTATTTCAACGCATAATGACCTACATGTTGCAGTCTTTGACGCACAAATACCGCGAGGAGTTCTTGATATAGGAAGGTGGACCGCAGAAAGGGCAATTCGACCAATCATTGAATACAGTAAACACCCAAACATCTACGAGGAACTCAAAAAAAAGCATGAAATCGCTATTCTCAATCTAAAACACGCCTTAGATACACTATCTGACACAGGCATATGGATAGACATCCACAGCATGTCCCCCTTCAATCCGGACCCGACCAGAGCTGATAACTCTGGTCCTGACCCGATTAAGCCGACTCCAGCAACACTCTCTGAGTACATAAATGTATACACTAGTCTAGACAATCAGGGTATAAGGAGGCGAATTAACCTGGCAACACACACGATCGAGGACCCAGAGATTCAACTGGTGGATGGACGACTACTAAAGTCCGCTCAAAATGTGCTTAATAGAGCAAGATTTGACCATGCAGCAGATGATCCACACCCCATGTCTGATGCGATTACCGCTGCGCAATTGATGAAAAAATATGGTCGAGGACTCTTCATTGATGTTCCGAAGGACTTCATTTCGGATTACCCCGCGACATGGACGGCGGAATACCTGACCAAACTGGATATTTCTCACCCAAAGACACAGAATCTGTCCAGTTCAATTTCAAGCATTGCCCACAATGCGCTTTCTATGACAGATTGTACGTCATAATAAAGAGCTTGTGTAAGCTCTTTATTTTTTTGGTATGAGTCGAAATTCGTTCCCGGAGAAACTCTTTAACCTCTACTAGCGATGTCATCATTGATCGGTATAGCTGATGATGCATTATTGCCTACTCGAGCCTAAACACTAAAAGTGAACCAGATAAAATGTATAGACTAGTCTAGACAATTCGCTGATACTCGCAAACCATTCTTTGAAAATCCTTGAGGTCTCTCACATCAAGTTTCAATAACTGGTCATCAGTTAGCTCCGAGCACCTCGCTCCAGTTATCTCATCACACATTATAGATGTTGTTGGATATCCTTCATGAACCACTCCTCTACCCCTCAAGTCAATGTAAAAGCGCCATTTATCTCTGGCAGTAAGCGTATCGCCATTCTCACACACAATTACATACCCATATTCATAGTAACCCCTCACGATAAAATCCTCCTTCCCTGCAAGTTCAGCTATATACTCGTGCAGCTGCATATCATCCAAATACTTTCCAGCATGTCTTCTTACATGAATGCTGGGATTACTCTTTTCATCAA
The DNA here is from genome assembly GCA_964496615.1 of uncultured Gammaproteobacteria bacterium. Taxonomy (GTDB): domain Bacteria; phylum Patescibacteriota; class Patescibacteriia; order Magasanikbacterales; family UBA922; genus CAZCAB01. Next base: position 7,091 of record CAZCAB010000019.1, read on the forward strand.
GATGATCAAAATACAGCGCTTCATCAATACACAGCACATCCCCGTCAATATGCTGTGAATAGTATAAGGCCTTCTCGTGTGCATTCTCTACTACATCGGACCCTGTCTCATCTGGTGGAGGAGCATTTAAAGTGGGTACGACTAATGTTACTTGCTCATGATCCGCAAAGAACCGATTATACCGAACAATCTTCGCTGGATTTGATGTACAGAGATGTAATTTCCTCATGTGTCCCGACTACGAATCGAACGTAGATCTTCTCCTTAGGAGGGAGACGTTCTATCCATTAAACTACCGGGACATATGTTTCTGACTCAGCAATCATACACTCCAGCACATCAAATTTCAAGCATTTGCTCCTCAGCAACACATTTTATCACGTATTTGGTGTCTATCATGGTAAAAAAGAGAATACATTTGCTAGCGATAATTGTTGTGCGACGCATAAATACACTTATATTAAGCACTGAGGCGGTCAAAGAAACCATAAGATACCACCAAAATAATGCCAAAAGCAGCGCTTGAGTCAATTAGCTTTTTTTAGTATCCTATAATAACTATGCAAACTATACTCATCATTACACTACTCCTTCTTGTTGTGACAATCGCACTGATTCTCGCGCTTTTCAGAAAAATCAAGAATTCTAACCAGCTCCAAGAAGGGGACGAAAACATCTTTATGCTTCTTCAGAATCAAATGCAGGAGCTGACACGTACGATGGACCAAAAAATGAGCGATACGCATAAAGCAATGCATGAGACGCAAGCTAATCTGCACAGAACCATCCAGCAACAGTTTGGTCAAAGCACCAAGGTTATAACAGAAATTACAGAAAAACTGACTAGCCTCGATAAAACAAACCAACAGGTTATTGGTTTTTCGGAGCAACTTCACAATCTAGAAAAGGTCCTGAAGCATCAAAAACAAAGAGGGGCGCTCGGTGAGGCAGGTCTTCAGCTTGTACTTGATAACATACTCCCGCCCACAGCCTTCGAATTGCAATATCAATTTGAGGATGGGGACATAGTCGATGCGATTGTTAAAACAAAGGACGGACTCATTCCTGTCGATGCTAAATTCTCACTTGATAACTACAATAGGGTAGTGGAAGCAATTGATGACACGCAACGGGAAAAATATGAAAAGGAATTTACGCAGGATCTCAAAAAGAGAATTGATGAAACCGCAAAGTACATTAAACCGAAGTACGGAACCATGGAGTTTGCCTTTATGTTTATCCCAGCTGAGGCGATATACTACGATCTTCTCGTAAATGAGGTCGGTGCTGTAAAAGTTAACACGCGAAGCCTCATTGACTATGCTTTTACTGAAAGAAAGGTCATTATTGTTTCACCGACGACGTTTGCTGCATACCTGCAAACCGTTCTTCAAGGACTACGCGCACTTCAAATTGAAGAGGGAGCAATGCATATCAGGAAAAATGTAGAAAAACTTGGTAAGCATATGAAGGCATATGAACAGTATATGCAAAAACTTGGGAATAGCATGAGCACAACAGTGAACCATTACAATGCAGCATACAAAGAGCTTGGTAAAATTGATAAAGACGTGGTAAAGATAACAGAAGGGGAACGGGCAATTGAGCCGCTCACACTTGAGAAGCCACAATCGCCAGATGAAATGTGATATACTCCAACATATATGAACCACAGACACCTTGAAGGACGAATTATTCAACTTGGCATCACAGGTTTTTGGATGCTCTTTTGGCTCTTTAATGTGATCGATAAATTTATCACCGACCCCACCTTTTTGTGGGCAGGCAAAGATAGGATGGGGCAATTTCTTGAATATTTTGGCTCCATTGGTGTATCGAATCCAAGCATCGCCTTCTGGACACTCATCGCAGTTACCATGATAGAACTTCTTGCCTTTATCCTGCTGCTCCTTGCCTTTATATATTTTGTAAAATCCAAAGAGAAAAAAGCGCATATCTATTTCTTTTGGGGTACGCTAACCGGTCTTGTTCTTTTTTCTCTCTTCACCATTGGGGATCAAATCTTTGGTGACCGATTCGAACTTCTCGAGCACACCATATATTGGATAGCGCTCATCGTATCGTGGGGGGCATATCTGCGATTCCCAAAAGAAAAAAGTTACATATAACAAATCCCGGCCATAAGGCCGGGTTTTTCTTTGAAGGGGTCGTCTCGCGCACTACCTAAGTCTCCCCCTTGTACAGCTACCGCTTACTGCTAGTTGATGACCACGTCCCACTTGATGGGAACCACCCAGCTATGACGGCAGTCACGCTGGACGCAGAATGCAGCGAAGTGCACCTTGGCACCCGTGTTGGGGTTGACAGGCTCGCTCCCGTCCAGCTTGTACTCGCTGTGGTGGTACGCGCGCTGATGGTCTTCCAACCCATCGCGCGCTTCCTTCACGGAAGTGCAGGGCAGCACCTCCCACGTCTGCGCGCTTGGATGACGAAGCTGAACAGGGGACGACTGAATGACGGCTGTCGACAAGAACTCCTCCTCTTTGAGCGAATTGTACGAAAAGACGACGGCAAGAGTATACATGTCTTTTACATATATATCAAGGGTTCCTGGGGAAAATAAAAAACCCCTTTTGTATACTCAGCAAAAACTCAGAACACAAAAGGGGAATCTCGCATCTTGGCCCCCCTAGGTGTGCTAACACCATACAACACGATGCGAGATTGTAGCTAGAGTTCCTCCTCCTCTAGTTGACCAGCCGCAGACTGCGGCTCTTCGGCCTGCTGTCGACCGTCCGGATGCTGTCCACGATCACGTGGCGATCCGACCCGTCCGTGCCACCACGCCGCCCGAAGAGCAGCACCTTGCCCACGTCCTCCTCGCTGATGCGCAGGCTACGGCTGACCTGTGAGCCAACCATCGACTGCGTCACCTCCCGCGGGGCAACACGTGCGCAAAACGAATACCGCCTTCCACCATCACAAACCTCGAGCATGCGCCTTTCCTCCTTGTGTGAGCGCATATCCTAGCGAATGAAAAGGAGTATACACGAAGTAAAAACACAAATCAAGTCTCTTGACAAAATGTCCTCTATGCGCTATACTCATGCAGCTCTCACATTTGAATTTCACATATGCCAAATAAAGCAAACGCACGAAAGGCACTCAGACAATCGCAAAAAAGACACGCACTCAACCTCAAAAGAAAGAAAACCTACAAAACAGCGGTAAAAGCTGCCAGAAAAGCAAGCGAAGCTGGGCAAGACGCAAAAGATCTTGCAAAAGCAGCACAAAAAGCACTGGATAAGGCGGCAAAAAGAGGAGTTATCAAAAAAAATACTGCTGCACGGAAGCTCTCTCGACTTATGAAAAAGGTGAATGCGGTTGCGAAATAATGTGCCACACTATACAATAACCCCGACATAATCGGGGTTTTTTGTATGCCTACTCTCACAGACGAACATCGGAATACTTTTTTCAAGATTGTCATGCACGACTATCTCACGGACAAAGTCGGTATGGCCCTCACACGCTTGCAAATTCAATTTCGACAAAGTGATGCCGCACCTAAATCAATTAAGCTCACCATTCAGCCTGTAGAGAAAGCATATGCAGAAGGGATGCAAAAATCCTACATGCTTGCCGAGGAATTTGGCATGACCATTGAAGAGTTAATGGAAGATCCGGAAATTGAAGCGATGGTGGATTTGGGTAACAAAGTTGCAGAAGCTATAGCTGACAATGCCAGTTTTTTCCGCGAAGCCAAGCACGTTGACGAGGTAATTGAAAAATTTAGAGCACTCCAGAAGGAAGACTTTAGTGAAGATCTTCTCAATGAACTGTTTATCGAGCACGTGCGGACAGAACCTGAAATACGAGCGGTTTCAGCGAAAAAATAATTAGGTTTGCAGTGCGAGTGTACCTACAAACACATCAAGCATTACTGACTGGTCCCCTTGGCCAGTCTTTGTTTTGATATCAATATCAAGAAGGTGCTCATATATTTGTCTCAAATCACTACTCGTATACCGCTTCACCATGGGGAGTGATTTTTTCACAACAAACGGATGCAATCCAAGCCGCTTTGCGAGTTGATCTGATCTCGGATTGTCCTCTCTCTCAAACACGTCCCTTAATTGCAGGAGTATTTTGAACTGTCTAAGCACCATGGCAAAAATGTACTGCGGTGTTTCACCCTTTTTATATTGCTCTCGCATCATAGCAAACACTTTTTTTGATTGTTTTGCGACAATGGCATCAACTAGATTAAAAATATTGTCATCTGCAGTTTCATCAACAAACTGCATAACATCAGCAACACGGATTTCTCCACCATTTTTATACGATGTGAGCTGATTAATCAAATGATGAAGCTTAAATGTATCAGAACCAACATGGCTCACAAGATACCTCAGTGCTTGAGCGTGAATATGCCCTTTTCTCTCCTTGATTTCAGCGGCTATCCAAGATGAAAGCGGTGCCCCACTAAGTTCTTCAAAATGCTGAGCAAATTTTTCTTTTTTCAAATACTCAAAGAGTGCCTTTGTCGCTTTTGCGCGGTAATCGCCTTTACCCTCCCAAAAGACCAAAACATTGCTTTCAGGAAATCCATCACCTTCAAGTCGTCCCTGAAGTTCACCATGAAACTCTTTTTGTTTTGATGAGAGGAGGTTTTTTACAACAATCATCTTTCTCTCCGCCAAAAAAGGGGTCGCAAGCATCTCCTGAAGTAGCGCAGGTGGATCGATTTGCGTTGCGTCGACACTCACTACATTTAATCCCTGCGGATCTCTGTCCGCCTTAAACTTACTCATCATTTTCTTGAGTTGCTTTTGACTCCTGAAGGTATCAGGACCATGAAGGAAGATAATCATAGGGTAGGAATAATAACAGATTCTCCACAACTAGACAAAAGACGCATCTCATCGTACCATACCTCTGCCTGTCCCGAACTCTTCGGGTTTTTATATACTCCAAATATGAATACCTCATACAAAATATACCTCGCTGGTAAATTCATCTCTACAGACAAACAGCTCGAGATTAGTAACCCGTACGACTCCCAAGTATGGACGAAAACCTACCTCGCAAACCGTGACCATGTCGAGACTGCAATACAAAGGGGAATAGAGGCACAAGGCGCACTTAAGCATCTCCCAACGTACGAAAAAGCAAATGCGCTTACCAAAATTGCGAACGGTATTTTCAAAAGACAAGAAGAATTTGCACAGGCGCTCGCCAAAGAGACAGCAAAACCAATTACAACAGCCCGTGGTGAGGTTGAACGTGCCATCCAAACCTTTTTAGATGCTGCAGAGGAATGTAAGAGAATATATGGAGAATGGATGTCTCTTGATCGACATCCATCAGGCACAAAACACGAAGCAATCATACGACGTTTCCCAATTGGACTTATCTCGGCAATTGCGCCTTTCAACTTTCCCCTCAATCTTGTTGCGCACAAACTCGCACCGGCAATTGCTGCAGGGTGTCCCATAATTTTAAAACCCGCAAGCAAAACCCCCATCTCTGCACTTCTTCTCGCGCAGCTCATCGATGAGACATCACTTCCCAAAGGGGCAGTATCCATACTCCCCATGGACAGAGAAACAGGGGATATGCTTGTGACTGATGATAGATTCAAACTTCTCACCTTTACCGGATCACCATCCGTTGGGTGGGACATGAAAAGCAGAGCCGGTAAAAAACCAGTCGTCCTTGAGCTTGGTGGAAATGCCGGACTTATCGTGACTGAATCTGCTGATATCAATCTCGCAGTACAAAAATCTCTTGTCGGAGGCTTTTCATTTGCAGGACAGAGCTGCATACACACGCAAAGAATCTATGTGCATGATGGTATGTTCCATCAATTCTCTCAAAAATTTATAAATGGTGTAAAAAAACTTACATTCGGTGATCCACTCGATGAAAAAACCAATATATCAGCTATGATTGATGAAAAAAATGCACAGCGAATCGATCAGTGGGTGCAGGAAGCAGTGCGCAGTGGCGCACAGCTACTCTGCGGTGGAAAAAGGGAAGGAAGCGCGGGATATCTTCCAACAGTTCTTACAAATACGAATAAGGATATGCAGGTATGTTCGGATGAGGCATTTGCACCAATAGTTATTCTCGAAAAATACCATGACTTCAAGCAAGCAGTGTCTCTTGTGAATGACTCCACATTCGGCTTGCAAGCGGGAATATTTACCGACTCAGCAAAAAAAATCGGCTACGCATATGACGAGCTTGATGTTGGCGGCGTTGTTATAAACAACGTTCCGACATTCAGAGCAGATCATATGCCATATGGAGGAGTAAAGGACTCTGGTCTTGGCAGAGAAGGTGTACGCTATGCCATTGAAGACATGACAGAACTCAAAACCCTTGTTATCAACAAAAATACATGACGACATCTGAGACATTTGTACGCATTTTAGAACAGTATGGCATAGAATACTGCTTTTCAGTTCCAGGAGAAGAGAATTTAGATTTTCTTGAAGCCATTAGGACGTCACGAATAAAGTTGATTGTAACGAGGCACGAACAAACTGCAGCCTTTATGGCAGCAACCTACGGAAGATTAACTGGAAAACCTGGATTATGCCTTGCAACACTCGGTCCCGGAGCACTCAATCTCGTTACTGGCGTAGCGCACGCGCAGCTCGGGGGTATGCCCATGATTGCAGTCACTGGGCAAAAAGCAGTCGTGAATAACTGGCAGGGACAATTTCAAATGGTGAACATCGTAGATGTGATGAAACCAATCACCAAGTGGGCGACAAGCGTGACAAGTAAACGCGCTATGAGTAGAGTTGCTGTACATGCGGTCACTGCAGCCATGGAAGAAAGGCCTGGCGCAGTGCACGTTGAAATCCCTGAAGACATTGCTGGCATGACATGGGGGAGTGGAACAACCTCACGTGGAACATACATTAATCGGCGTGCTGTCGCCGATGACAAGGCAATTCTTCGAGCAGCCCGCCTTATCAAACAATCGGAGCGCCCCATCTTTATCGCATCATCAGGTGCAAACAGAAAGCTGGTCACCAAACAGTTAAAAGCACTGGTACACCAAACCGACATACGTGTTATCGGAACGCAACTTGGTAAAGGAGTATTTCCTGACGATGACCACCACTCACTCTTTGCCGTGGGAATGCACAAAAAAGACTATGTCAACTGCGCCATTGAAAGAGCTGATCTTATCATCACCATTGGCTATAACGTAAACGAACACCCCCCAAGCGTGTGGAACGAAAACAAAGACAAAACAATTCTTCACATTGATTTTCAATCAGCAGAACCAGACGAATACTACATCCCAACGTTTCAAGTCATTGGCGATATCTCTCATACGCTCTGGGCACTTAGAAAACAACTCCAAGGAGTGAAATTTGAAGCTAGTTATTACAGAAATCTCAGAAAGCTTTTGATTGAAAAGTATCGTGAGCACACAAGTAGTGATGCCTTCCCCATGCTCCCACAGAGAATTGTGCATGATGTGAGAAAAGTCATGGATCCGGAAGACATCGTGACGCTTGATAACGGGATATATAAACTGTGGTTCGCAAGGCAATACCAAACCTACTATCCAAATACGCTGCTCCTCGATAACACGCTTGCAACCATGGGGGCAGGTCTTCCGAGTGCCATGACGGCTAAACTGCTCTATCCGCAAAGAAAAGTTCTTGCGGTGTGCGGAGATGGCGGATTCATGATGAATTCCCAAGAAATGATTACTGCTGTACGAGAAAATATTCCTGTGGTCATCCTCATTCTCAATGATAACGCGTATGGTTTTATTGAATGGAAACAAAAAAATATGGGCCTTCCTAAATTTGGCATGGAACTTACCAACCCTGATTTTGTAAAATATGCAGAAAGCTATGGTGCACTTGGACTTCGTGTCGAGTCAGCAAGTGATCTCATGCCAAAACTTAAAGAAGCATTTGCGTCTGGGAAACCTGCTATTGTCGAATGTCCTATTGATTACTCTCAAAACCAACGTGTGTTTGATGAAGAGCTGGAAAACATTGTCTGTCCTGTGTAAAATATACACATGAAGACGTATAAAACAGACATACTTATTCTCGGTGCCGGTATTGGCGGCTATGAAACATTCCGATCTCTCGCCAAGAGACTCAAGGGTTCAGATACACGTATTACCATAGTTGATAAAAACAACTATTTTACGTTTGTTCCTATGCTTCATGAAGCTGCAGCAGGTTCTATTGAACCACACCATTGTGCGGTACCACTTCGTGAGCTCGTCTACAAAACGCCTCACTCCTTTATCAAAGCAGAGGTACAAAAAATACTACCGGACAAGAAACTCGTGCAAACTGACATGGGCAGCATTTCATATGAATACTGCGTTACCACTCTTGGAAGTCGTGTCAATTACTTCGATGTCCCAGGAGCTAAACAGTATTCATACCACGTGCGAAGTCTTAACGGAGCACTTGCACTCCACCATGATCTCATTGAAC
>CAZCAB010000020.1:0-15467 GCA_964496615.1 uncultured Gammaproteobacteria bacterium
GAAAAATAAAAAGGTGTCCTTACTGCATCCGATACGCGATATCCGATTCGTAAGAAATAAAATTATTTATGAACACAGAAGAATTATCTCCTACCCAAATTATCACTTTGAATGATTATCCCGTACACAGTAGCGAGATGCTGAGTGAGTATTTCGAGAAAAGTAAGGCGGGAGAAGAATTGCCGTTGGTTCCAGTTATTAAAAAGAGTGTTGTCAGAAAATATCTTAGTGACAAACTTTGTAAGGTGCTTGAAGAATTCGAAAAATCAAATGGAGCGGCAGATTATTTTATGATAGATGGTAGCCACAGAACGACTGGACTTACGCTGACAGGGCGCAAAATTAGGGTAATACACTACGAAAAAGATGAAGATATTATTGAAGCGAAAAATCTGGTTTCGAAAGGTCAAGTTCTTCAAAATGGAACACTCGATCACACTTTGGAAGAGAATTGCAAAATATTGAATTCTCATTTCAGTGAAAAACCCTACTTTGCCACTGTTGAGCAAAAGGCAAAAAGAATGATTGAGGACAAAGTGATACCGGATGCTATGATAGAATATTACACAATGAATACATAATTTATATTAAATAGATGTAAAAAACACCCTCACAGGTGTCATCCGCTTTGCCCCTCCGTGTCGTCATCAAGAAAGGACTCCACGGAGTAGGCGTCAAAAACCTCCCTTGAGCAGCTTGGCCTCCAATCGCTCTCCCTCAGTCTTCCAAAAAGCACCATCTGCGTAGCCCTCTTTGTCAGCAAGAGCGGCGCAGGCCAGACGAACCCGAGCGAACATCTGGACAAAGGCATCGGTGCCAAGGTAGCTGCGCCGAAGGAAGTAATCGATAGTGCTCCACCTCATGAAGAGCCATTCAGGCCGATCAGCGGATGCTCCAGGGCTGAGTTGCCACTGAGCGCCACCATTGACGACATCGTCGACAGCGCGTTCGAAGTTCGCCAGTCCGTGGTTGAACCACGCGACCCGCGCCCCCACCACGCCTGCGCACTCGCCCGCAACGACCTGTAGCCGATTCAGGCTTTCTCGCATCGTGTCGTAGGTTTCCTCATCGGTGACCTTGTCCAGCCTGGCCACATCTTGCTCTACAAGCCTTGCAAGCTCGGCAAGTCCCGAAAGGGTATCATGTGCTGCCATACTCCTCTACTCCCTGATGTGTGCGTTGACCAATCCAATGCACGATTGCTTAACAGTAGCTAACGAAAACTATTTTGTCAATACTGCACATACCTCTCGCATGAGGAAGATTTTAGCTGTATACTGATACATATGAAAAAAAGAATTCTGCTATCTGTTACTTTCACCATCCTTGGAATTGTCGCTATCGTGTATGCACTCGCAGGACAAAGAATGCATACGCTCAATTGTGTCAGTAATCCGGATCCCATATTCGACGTATTCCCCACGGGCATAGCAAAAATTACACAGATAGCACCACCCATAATGAAAGTAGGCACAGGAGTTAAATCTCACAGTTACATCAATGTTAATGGCCCAACACCAGTATATGCTCCAGCTGACAGCCTCCTTATCACCGGAGCTAAATATACTGAATCATTTATAGACCCCAACCAAATTCAATATACGCTGTTTTTACAAGTAAGTTGCGAAGTGAGTTACTACGTTGACCATCTTATAAACCCTCCTAATCACATTGCAGAGCTCTTCCCGGGCCCCGCAAAGCACGACACAACTTCAGATGTACGTTTTCAAGGAGTAGAAATCAAAGCTGGAGAACTCCTCGGATACTCGTGGAGTGGGCAATTTGACTTTGGCGTACTTAACACATACAAAACTACAACACTTGAAAATTTCCCTGAATACAGACACTCAGAGAAGGCATATGCCGACTGTCCGCTTAACTACTACGACGAAAAAACGAAAAAAGTCCTCCTCGGACTTACTGGGCACAGAAATATGTCTGATGTAACTGTTATCGATAATTTGTGCGATTAGATATATGAAAAACACCAAAATTAATCCTCTTGAATTTGCTAAATTCCAAGCTCTTCTGTTTGGCCTGCTGGGTCTTCTTGCTGGCATACTCTACTCATTCGGCGGCCTAATCATCGATCTACTTGTAACTCTTGGAATGATCGTGCCAGAGGTCGCATCAACACCCGGACTTAGCCGCGGAACACTCCTTGCGTTCGGTGCGCTATTTGGAATGCCGGTCATCTGCGCGCTCATTGGATTCATCGTCGGACCTGTCGAAGCGATGATGTATAATCTTGTGCGAAAAAAAATATGCACAGCAGGTCTCTTTCAAGATGAAACATCAATTTTTGTCAAAAAATAACAAGAATTATTCCGGTTTCTTACCCATAACGGTCCAGTGCCAACAAAGATGTTTGAAAAAAGGAAGAGAAAAGAAAAACTCATCTACACTAACGAGCACTTTTTCAAAGAATCGTGGAAGAACGATTCTTTTTCGTAATGAGAATGTTCGAAAAATAAACTCAAGGATGTAGTGTACCCATCCAGCAAGAAACCACACTGGCGTGATATCAATATCAATCAATGAGGCCTCAGAAAAAAACTGGAGCAGCTGCGCACGTGAAAAGCCGGTCATCTGTTGATCTGCTTTTGAAATATGATGTGGATCAGTCTTCGTTATTTTGTACAAAATTCCTTGCACATACTTGAGTGGTTTAAAATAAAAGGAATTTGGTTCAATACCAATAATGATTTGACCACCAGGTTTGAGCACTCTGACGCATTCACTAAGCGCACGCTCAAATTTTTCAAAATGATGAAAAACAGCAATCATGTACACTGCATCAAAAGACTCATGGGCAAAAGGAAGATGCTCTCCATCGGCCGCAACATATGTTGCCTTCTCCCCCATCTTCGCATATGTTCTGTTAAGCGTCTCCGGTGATACATCTGAAAGGGTGAGTGCGTATGCATCGGCAAATTCCTTTGCATCAAAACCACTCCCCGCTCCGATCTCGAGTATATGTGATCCTCTCTCTAAACGCTTGAGCCTGTCCCAAATACGCGCGTGATAGAATGTATTTCGATATGTTGTCAGTTGGTGCGTTTCAATTGGGTCATCCTCATCATGATCATGATGGTGTGCTTCTTCCTTTGCAAGCTCGCTCATATTCTCTGAAAAGCATAGATGGATCGAGCTATTCTTTTCATACAGCCTATGCGGAAACCCATCTTGTATCTGAGGCAATTTTTTCATAGTGAGCGCAGTATAGCCGACCAAACGGCTCTTTTCAACACCTTTTTCACATGAGATGCACATACCCGCTTGAAGGCAATATACCTTTACTGTACTATACGTAGACATGAGTGATACTCAATATCTTCAAAAAGTCCCGCCACATAGCATCGAAGCTGAAATGTCGCTTCTCGGCGCTATTTTGATAGATAAAAATGCAATGATGAAGGTGGCGGATGGTATTGATCAGGAGGATTTTTACAAAAAATCTCACGAGAAGATATACGAAGGCATGGCTGATCTGTACAGCAAAAGTGAGCCGATTGATCTATTAACACTCTCGACCAGACTAGATGAAAAGGGGGTACTCCAAGACGTTGGTGGTAGAGGATACCTCGCTCAGCTCTCAACGACTGTGCCAACGGCATCAAATATCAAACAATATGCCACTATTGTTACTAAAAAAGCAACACTTCGGAAACTCTTGCAATCTGCAGATGAAATAACGCGTCTGGGGTATCAGGAAGAAGAGGGTGATGTAGAAGAAATTCTAGATAAAGCACAGCAACACATCTATTCGGTATCGCAAAAACATCTCAAAGATGCGTTTACCCCCATCAAGGGAATCCTGAGTTCTGCATTTGATAGAATTGACGAGCTGCACAAAGAAAAGGGTAAGATGCGTGGTATCCCGACTGGATTTAAAAAACTCGACAACTTACTCGCAGGATTTCAAAAATCAGACCTCATCATTATCGCAGCACGCCCATCAGTAGGAAAGACGTCGCTTGCTCTTGATATTGTACGCGCAGCAGCAGTGAGACACAAAGTCCCTGTTGGAATGTTTTCTCTTGAAATGAGCAAAGAGCAGCTCGTAGACAGGCTGATCTGTGCTGAAGCAGGTGTCGATCTATGGAAAATGAGAACAGGAAATCTTTCAGATAGGCCAGATTCGCAAGATTTTCCACGAATCGGACAGGCCATGGGTCTTCTTTCCGAAGCACCTATCTTTATTGATGACACACCAAATACAAATGTCATGCAAATTCGAACGAAAGCGCGAAGACTGCAATCAGAACATGGGCTGGGTCTTGTAGTGATTGATTATCTCCAACTCATGGAATCTCATACCGATAAACACGGGAGTAATCGTGTCCAGGAAGTTGCTGAAATGAGTAGACAAATGAAGGGAATCGCCAGAGAACTCAGCGTCCCTGTTATTTCTCTCTCACAGCTTTCTCGCGCTGTTGAGCAAACTAAGCCAGCGATTCCAAAGTTGTCACATTTGAGAGATTCAGGTAGTATTGAGCAAGACGCTGATGTAGTTATGTTCCTTTATAGAAAGGCGGCAGATAGAAACTACCGACTTGAGGATATACCTCCAGATGAACGGCACATTGGAGAAATCCACATCGCGAAACACAGAAACGGACCAACAGGAGTTGTCAAAGTCTTTTTTGACGAATCAAGAGCGAGTTTCAAGAATCTTGATATCCAACACGAATCTGCTCCGCCACCCCCAAGTCCTATGCAGCCACAACCTGCCCCAGTACCACAATTCTAAATTAGTAACCATGTACTATGTTCAACAAACTCAAACAATTTAAGGACATGCGCAGTCAGGCAAAAAGCATGCAAGATGCGCTTGCTGATGAATCTGTCACGGTCAATGCTGCCGGTGATAAGATAGTCATGACACTCAACGGAAACCTAGAAATGACCGGCCTTGCTATTGATGATGAACTTCTTTCATCAGACAACAAAGAAAAACTTCAAAATGGCATTAAAGACGCACATAAAGATGCACTCAAAAAAATGCAACGTGTCATGGCAACGAAAATGAAGGAAATGGGAGGCTTGCCGCAAATTCCAGGAATCAATGCATAATATGGGCTACAGCCCACCAATTGAGCAGCTCATACAAGCTTTTTCGAAGCTACCAACGGTCGGCAGGCGCACTGCCGAGCGTTTTGTTTTTTATCTACTCAAATCTGGCAAAAAAGATGTGGGCGAGCTCACCCTCGCTCTGAAAGACCTTATTGATTCAATCAAAAGCTGTGAGAAGTGCTTTATCTTTTCAGATACAAGTCCTTGCGTGACATGTAGCAACACGAAAAGAGATAACAGCATTATCTGCGTCGTGGCAGAACCTCAAGATATGCAGGCAATAGAAAAAACGAACACCTACAACGGCTTGTACCATATCTTGCGTGGGACGCTTAAAGCTGAGTCGCTTGACGCCATACCACCCCATCTGAAGATAAAGGAACTGCTCATCCGGATAAAAAATAGTGACGTAAAAGAGGTTATACTCGCGCTTAATCCTGATATGAGCGGAGAGACTACTATGATCTTTTTAGAACGTCAACTTAAAAAACATGTGCCGCACACTACGATCTCACGACTTGCACGTGGGCTCCCGATGGGTTCAGATCTGCAATATGCAGATGATGTAACGCTTCAAAGCGCGCTTGAAAACAGAGTGCAAAATTAAAACCGCCACTGTATGTGGCAGTTTGTATATGAGGAAGCTGGACTCGTGCTCCCTCACTGCTTCGGCTTGTGCTAGCTTTTTCTCGACGAGCGAGAGAAACAGTAAATTTACACGAATCCAGGTCTTCGACACTGCACCTTAGCGTCGGTGTTCCCATCGACGCCCTGTGGCTCTTGGATGTTACTCCGTGGGGCTTCTTGGTCACAGAGCACGAGACCACCCCCCGGCATCATGCCAACTCCCTGGGGCTAGGAAGATGCGGTGTTTTCGGACTTAGTGATAGTAGCAAACACACTTTTGTATGTCAACGATAAAACCGCCCAGAGGCGGTTTTAATTATTTTACTTCCTTCACGGTCACCTTGCTAAAATGTTGCCGATGACCTCTTACGCGTTTATAGCGTACTTTTCGTTTAAACTTTACGACGCGCATCTTCTTGCTTCTTCCTTGCTGTTCAAGCGTCGCGGAAATGCTGACACCGTCGAGATATGGAGTACCAAGTTGCACGTCTGATCCGTCTTCTTTTGCAAGCATCAGCACTTTATCAAATACAACGTCTTTTCCTTCTTCGCCATCAAGTTTCTCTACCTTGAGGGTGTCGCCTGATTTGATGAGGTACTGCTTGCCGCCAGTTTCAATAACTGCGTACATAGAGAGTAATTAATATAGCTAAGTTTTGGGAAACGTGACCAGTGTACCACAATACTCTTTACACGTCAAGCATGCGCATCCTGTCCCCTAGGGAAAGCCCGAAAAAATCTGCTCTGCCTGCGGGAAGTTCAAGTACCATGTCTGCGTTCACTCGTGGCCGATACCGATGCAATTCCTTCTCTTGAGCACCAGGCTGAACCTGAACATTCTTAGCAATATCAACAATTTCGCCATCGCTAAACCATATGATGTCTATTGGAAAACGCATATCGCGCATGACAATCGATATCTTGAAGGATCGTCCGAAAATAAAAAGCATGCCATCATATGGCACGAGCGAATCTCGATCGCCAAGCCCCTTTTTATGCTCATACAGATCCTCAGCTAACAGGACGCGCAGTTCATAATCATGTATACCAATTGTTGCTTTTGACCAATACAACTTTTGCAGCTGCAGCAAAGCCGCTGCAAGCAAAAAAGCAACAATGAAAATCTTTGAAAAAAATGACGGCGACTTACCTTTCATATTAGTTGCCCGGCCGCTCAACTCGAAGCCCGGTCTGCCCATCAAAGACAACAGTATCTCGTCTCTTCAACTTCCCTTGCAACAACAAATCTGCAAGTTTGTTTTCCACCATTGATACTATTGCTCGCCGCATGGGACGCGCACCAAATTCAGGATCAAACCCTACTTGGGCAAGCGCTTCAAGCCCGGACTCTTCCACTCTGAGCGCAACTCCTCGTTTCTCAAGATCTCGGGCAACCCGCTTGAGCATAAGGCCAGCAATATGCTTAATCTCCTCTCTATTAAGCGGTTTAAACAGCACAATCCCGTCAAATCTATTTAAGAACTCTGGTCGATAGTATTGCTTAAGCTCACCTCTTATCAGGCTCTCGCGAATGCTCGCAGTATCAACTCCTTGCTGCATTTGCTCCTGCACATATTGCGTCCCTGCATTTGAGGTTGCAATAATAATGGTGTTGGTAAAATCAATAACACGACCCACGCTATCTGTAAGCCTCCCATCATCAAATACCTGCAAGAACAAATTCAATACATCCTTATCAGCCTTTTCCATTTCATCAAACAGCACAAGAGAAAAAGGATTTTGCCGCACCGCTTCTGTGAGAATTCCTGTTCCCTGCTGTCCCGGCTGACCAATTAATCTATGAATGCCCGACTTATCCTGATACTCACTCATATCAATTCGAATCATGCGCTGCTCACCACCAAAATATACCTCAGCTATCGTCTTTGCAAGTTCTGTTTTACCAACACCCGTTGGTCCTAAAAAGAGAAAATTCGCAATAGGTCTACTTTGCGATCGAATCTCAGCTCGTGCCCGACGAAGCGCATTTGCAACGAGTGTCACTGCTTCATCTTGCCCGATAACACGCGCATGCATCTGCTCTTCCAGACGTAAAAGCTTACTTGATTCATCCTCAGTAATTGTCGTTGCAGGAATCCCGGTCTTTTGCCCCACAATTACCCCGACATCGTCAGCCGAAACCAGCTGATTTTCTCCTTTTGCACTCTTCACGTGAGACGCTGCTTCAACCATCAATGAAATAGCACTATCAGGTAGATTCTGATCATGAAGATAATTCTGAGAAAGCTGAACACATGCCTCGAGCGCGTCGTATGAAAAGAAAACATGATGCTTGTACTCGACCGTACCCACCTTTGATTCAAGTACTTGGATCGCTTGATTTGTGTTCATAACACCAATCTGAACTGGAGCCATGACTGAACCAATTTGCGAGTTGATAATGTGCTGATTATGACCCTCAGGAGTAGTCGTCGCAAAGAGCATAAAGTTGCCAGGACCCAAATACTCCGCAATCGTTTCAGAGACATCAACACCTTCACCACCAGTATCAGTCAAACCTGCAAGATCATGTAGATTGTTGATAAAAAGTATAATGTTTCCTGCTCGACCAACCTCATTAAAAATGCGCAGCAACCTCTCTTGCGCTCCTGATACTGTCGCCCCGGCAAGAAGTGCTGATGTTGAAATCTGGATAAACCGTTTATCCTGAAGCTTCCCCGGGACCCGATCTTCAACCATTTTTTGTGCAATTCCTTCAATAATACTCATCTTCCCAACACCGGTCTCCCCCACCAGAAGGACACTCTGTCTCCCCCCCTCAACAATACGAAATATCTCATCAATTTGTTGCTCACGAGCTACACAAGGAGCAAGTCTGCCCATTTGTGCAGCAAGAGTAAGA
This sequence comes from uncultured Gammaproteobacteria bacterium, assembly GCA_964496615.1. Taxonomy (GTDB): domain Bacteria; phylum Patescibacteriota; class Patescibacteriia; order Magasanikbacterales; family UBA922; genus CAZCAB01. The sequence goes on from CAZCAB010000020.1 coordinate 8,567, forward strand.
TCTTGGCTTAAACTGTTAAGATACGGTGTTGCTACCGCCGTCATCGCTTTATCCATCCCATGTTTACTCCTATGAGATGCTGCCCGTCTAAAGAGGACGTATTGCTCATGTAACCTCTCGCGGATACGTGCCCAAGCAACAACATTATGCAACTTCTCTTGATCAACTCCAAGCTCATAGAGCGCATCACGAAGCCGTTCATCAGCTTGCACTGCTGCAAGAAGCAGATCAGTTTCACGAACACGTCGACTTTCTAAATCCCGCGCAATTCTATACGCTGAAAAAATAATTGGTGACAAAAACTGGGCAGTATCAGGTTCATGGGTAGCTTGCCCAGATACATGCAGCCCTTTGAGCTTTGTCATGACAATTTTTTCAGTAAGCCCAAGTCGTAAAAACACAGCAGAAATATTTGACGTGCGAAGAAGAGAGATAAAAACATGTACCGGTAAAACTACCTCTTGTTTTGCAGAAATAGCAATCAGTACGCTCGCGCGAACTGCATCCTGCGCATGCTCTGTAAAATATACCGAAATATCCTCTTTCTTTCCTCCAGCAACCTCGGGCACAAGAGCAAACTGTGCTTGCTCGGGTATCTCTTCTACAGGTAGTTCAGGCGTCCTCTCTACACCGGCTGTAATACGATACACCATGTAACTTATCCCATACACACCAAGCCAAAAAAGGAGCTTTGCAGAAAAAGCTGTCTGCGTCCAAAAATCAATGGTAAAAAGGTAATCAAATGCACGCGCCCGATACACAAAAAAAGCAAAAAATCCCCATCCAAAAACGATGCAGACAGCTCCTGTGATATAGCGTGCAACTTTTAATACATGTTTAGATTGCGCGTATGCAATGTCTTTTTTTGAAAGTTTTTGACCATAATAGAGCGTGGTATCACCAAGCATTGCAGACATGTATGTACTGCCATTTCGCTTCATACTAAAATGGCCTATCAGCAATTAGCGTAAGGTAGATCATATAGAGAACAAACGGTGGGAATACTATCCACGCAATAAAAAGAAATAGTACAAACAAAATCCACAGAAATAAGAGAAAACTGCGAATAACGACGTTAAAAAAACGCATCAGCACGCTGGTGAACCTACCCTGCAGATCAGTCTGCCCAAACATGGGCACAAAAATATTCTTAAGCCACAGTCCGGGAGCGAGTCGCGCGTTCCCCCGTTTTATATAAGCCAAAAACTCTTTGGAAACAAAGAGTAACCCCTTGGTATACCACCAAACAGGTAAATAGAAAAAATCACCGACAAATTCCAAAATGAGCCGTTGTAATACGAGTGCGTACATATGAATACTGTATGTATATCATACCATATATCGATATCTTGCTCCATTAAAAAATCCCCGCAACACGGGGATTACCTCTTCAGACAAATTACCTTTGCGCAACACTGTCACCTGCAAGGGTAATGTATTCTATGCGCTCAATTGGAACAAGTGATGTATCCATCATACGCTCGTGGATGCTCTGCAATGATTGGTGTGTGGCAATCGAAACTTCTAACCTTTGTGTATCCCTTTGCAGCTCACCGATCTGACCTTCCAAATCAGTTAGTGTGTATCCCTTTGCGGCTGTAGCATTACTTTGCATTACATACAAGACTGAACAAAGCGCAAGAAGGAGAGTGATAACAATGACTGAATATCTATTCGCGCAGACACGATCAAGCATCGGAAGTTGAATCCGATCCATGGTCCTGTGTGCGAGATAATGATACATATTTTTCTGCGACACGCAGCTTAGCGCTCCGTGATCGAGGATTTGATGTTAATTCTTCTTCATGAGCAGTAACGGGTTTCTTGGTAATGATCTTTAGATCTTTACCGTCACGCGCCTTGAAAAAGTGTTTGACGATTCTATCTTCCAATGAATGAAAACTGATAACTGCAAGGCGACCTCCAGGAGCAAGAATATCAACTGCTTGCGGCAACACGCGCTCGAGCACGCCAAGTTCGTCATTTACAGCGATACGAAGCGCTTGGAATACCTTTGTTGCAGGATGAAGACCACCAACCCATGGAACGTCTTTTTTTGTCCCCAACTTTTCTCTATACGCTTCGAGCACTATCTCAACTAAGTCTGACACTGTTTCAAGTGGGTATGGATCGCGTTTTTCAACAATCCTGCTTGCAATTTCCTTACTAAGCTTTTCCTCACCAAGCTCTTTAAAGATTTTAACAAGCTCGTCTTCACTTTTCGTATTAAGGAGCTCCGCAGCTGTACATTTTCCGTAGAGCTGCTTTCCATCAACTGCCTGAGGTGGCTCAGCACTATGCGGACACGCCATACGCATGTCATAGCGCATATCAAGCGGCTCATCAGATTTTGCAAAGCTAAATCCTCTTCCCCGCTCTTCAAACTGAGGGGTAGACCATCCTAAATCAATGAGAATACCCTGCACTGGACCAAATTTCACATCAGCTACGATATCTGAAAGCCGCTCAAAATTGTCGCGAACAAAAACCGTACGCCCATCGTAGCGATGCAAGAAATTTTTTGCTCTAAGTACTGCTTCAGGATCAGCATCGATTCCAAGCAATTCCCCGTCAGGGGCGGTTGCATCAAGTATCTCTGCTGCATGACCAGCATCACCTAAGGTGCAATCAATAGCCTTGTCACCTGCTTTTAGCTGCAAGAGCTTAATGAGCTCTGCTGTAAGAACCGGAATATGACGCATACTAGACACCTAGTTCTGTGAGCTGCTCAGCAATCTGATTGCTCTTTTCTTCGGTCTTCTTCGTATACGTCGACCATTTTTTCTTATCCCAGATCTCGAGGCGGTTGTATAGACCTGCCACGATCACTTCTTTTGAGAGTCCTGCGTATGAACGCAAATACTCCGGCAAGATGATCCTTCCTTGTTTGTCCGTAGAGACATCCATGGCACCGGCGAGCATAAGACGTGCAAATGCTCGAGTGTTCGCTTGTGCGAACGGGAGTGCCGCCAGTTTATCAGCAAGCTTTTTCCACTCAGCTTTCGTATACAAAAAGAGACAGTTGTCTAGACCTCTGGTCACAACTGCTCCCCTCGTCAGATCAGCACGGAATTTCTTCGGTACTGCCAGACGACCTTTGTCGTCTAGATTGTGGGTATACTCGCCGATAAACATAGATATACGCAAAAGTAGCGTAAAGTGGAAAGACAAGCACTTTCCCCACTTTTCCCCACGTGCACCCATTATATACCACTTCAAAACACCTCGCAACCATCATCCTCCATTTTTATGTGGATAACAACACGCCTATCCCTTGACGGCATAATTCATTGGTTGATATACTATGTTTGTAATTAATTTCTCTTCATTTTATGTTTGATACGATAACCAACATAATTGGCTTTGTAGCCATAGTCTACCTTTTTTGGAAATTTTTTGATTTGATGGAAAGTGTTGAGGAAATAAAAAAGGACCTCAAGCAGATAAAAAATAAAATGGATATTTAACCAATCTCTAACCTAACATTTTCTCATGATCAAATTTGTTCTAACAAGATTAAGAAGTCATCCATATGTTTGGCTTATTCTGACCCTAATAGCCCTATTAGGAATCTTCTTGCAACTCAAATCTGAATTTAGTCCTCATGAGGCAGACCTGAGTGATATGGCGGTTGATAGAATAAAAAAGGATGTACCCAGCGTGCAGGTATTCAAGCTGATAGAGGATTTGTCGTCTGAAAGCAAGACATTAGTTGTTCAAGAATTATTCGAAGATTACATAGGCCATTTGGGCAGCGGCAGCGGGTACTTCATGGATGTAGCGAGAAATAGCGGCGGCGCCTATGAAATAATCATCGCAGGAAGTACGAGTACGGGGCATTTAGGTCTTAAAGTAGGTCCCTTTATCAAATGTGAGATGGACTCCACTTGGCGTGAGATGTTACTTAGCCTTGAGTATGATGAATTGATTAAATTTAGAGGGACTATCCTCCCAGGTTATGGACGTAGAAGATTGATTCTTCCTAGTGATCATTACATCACATCCATAGATTTGAAAGATTGCAGCGTAGAGTCGGCGCAAAATATATAGCAAAAATATGGCAAAAAAAGACAAATATAGCATCAGAGACCTTAAAAAAGACTTTCCGAATGACGAAGCTTGTCTTGAGCACCTCTTTGACACTCTTCACTCTCGTGAGTGCTCATGTGGAGGTAGATATGCACGCCTCAGGGCAAAAGAAAATCGCAAAAAATTTCAGTGCTCAAAATGCAGATTTCAGATAGCGCCAATGGTTGGAACAATCTTTGAGAAATCCACAACTCCTCTGACATTATGGTTTCATGCCATCTTTATTTTCTCTAACGCTAAAAGCGGTATTTCAGCAAAAGAAATGGAAAGACAGCTTGGGGTAACTTACAAGACCGCGTGGCGCATGTTAAAGCTTATACGTGAAAGTCTTGGACAAGATAATGACAAGCTTAGTGGTAAAGTTGAGGTTGATGAAGCATATTTTGGTGGGCGTGGTGATGGCGGATCATACAATAAGGATTACAAAAGTGTTATGAGTAAAAAAGGTCGTGCTATTGCAGCAATTGAAAGAGGTGGTAGAACCAGAGTAAAACAGGTCCCAAATTTGAAGGCGAGAACCATCATGAACTTTGTTCATGAGAATATTACACCTGAAAACACAAGTATGTATACAGATGGAAGTAACCGATATGTTAACTTAATGCTGGAGTATACTCGTTTTTCAGTAGATCATGGAAAAAAAGAATATGTACGAGGTCCCGTACATATCAATCATGTTGAAAATTTTTGGAGTCATGTGAAGCGTTCCATCAAAGGAACTCACAAGATGGTATCTAGGAAGTATCTCCAGACTTATCTTGATGCTTTCGCTTTTCACTACAATCACCGCAACGACAGGGAGCGGTTTGGTGCTTTGCTTTCTGCGGTCGTGCGGTGATGGCTCGCTTCAATTTATCTAAAAAAGTTTTCTTTTTCATATCAGCGCTTCCTCTTTCTTTTTTGAACCTTTTTTCTCTTGGGCTTATTTTTTTTACTTTTGTTTACTTTAGAATGGACTTTTCTGTTGTGGGAATTGCTTTCAGGTACGAAATCTATGCATCTTGAGGAGGGTATCCGGAATGAAAAACAGGCTTTACCACCGACATGAGTTAGCGCGAAATCTCCAAGACTTATGATGTCCATGCCTATCAAGACATCGCAATTTGATATCCCTTTCAAGGCAGTCACTTTCACGTTAGGGATAATTACGTTATTTGGTAAAACTATATTTAACAAATATACTGGAGCATGAACTTCCCCGCCACCTGTACTCACTCGTGTATATGAAACAGGAGATATATTAAGTTTTTCCGTAACACTGCTGGCAATAGCAGTATTCGATGCGCCTGTGTCCCAGATTGCGTGAAAAGCTACTATCTGTTGACTGCGTATTTCTTCACCTGGCTCTACTTTAAAAAGCCCTGCCGATGTTCTGATTTCTCTAATCCTACCATTGACACGGCTTGTAAAAGCTTTCTGTTCCCTCATAAATCTCAAGCGACGATCACTCTCGTGTGAAAAATTTGAGGGTCATTTACAGATTCTGGAGTACATTCTTGAATGATGAAACTGCCCTGTTGATGCTCTTTCGAAGTTTCAGATAGAGCCGCAATTTCTTCATCGTAGACGCCTATAACTTCTTGATTTTTGATTACCAAAAATTTACCAGGATATTCCTTGAGGAATTTATCCTTGTTTTTTAGAAAAAAATCATAATTTTTTTCGAGCCCCTTACTCATAGCGAGAGTATACCATGTATTAATTACAAGCGGAACCTTATAGGTTTTATTGCGAATTGTCAACCATGGTGAATTCAACATAATTATGCCGCAAAGGGATAGGCGTGGATAGCAAGAAAAACATCCTGTGATTGGATGTTTTACTCTATGTATACCTACTTTATCTCAACCTCAATTTTTTCTGATACGCAATCGCGAAACGATGCGCTTCATCCCGCACCTGGATTAATAGCGGTTTGTTCTTTTCAATCCATTTGATAACATTTGGATCTTTTGTCCCAACAATAAACTCATTCTTACTGCGTTTAGGGCCTTTAGCTATCCCCACAACAGGTCTCTCAATGCCAACATCCTGTAATACCTTCTTCGCTCTATTCACCTGAGGTTTCCCCCCATCAATCAAATATACGTCGGGTAGCTGCCATTCATTGTGCTTGAGTCTTCGCATAAGAACCTCTTCAAGACAGTCAACATCACTCTGCCCTTCAACTGTACGTATCTTAAATTTCCTGTATTCCTTTTTGTCCGGCAAACCATGCGTAAACACAACCATACTTCCCACTTTTCCAGTTTTTCCAAAATTCGAAATATCATATCCCTCAATCCGCTCCACTAACCGAGGTCTATGAGAACCGGAAAGCTGATCTTTGAAAAAACTTTTGTTTAAGAGTGCTACATCATGAATACGCTTCAATGATCGTATCTGATTGCGCAAGCGTGCAGCTTCTTCAAACGCCTCACTCTTTGAAGCTGCTTTCATACCTTTTTCAAGATTTTTAATCACTTGTTTTTTCCTTCCTCTCAAAAAAGTGACCAGTGGTGTAATTACTTTTTTTCTGTACTCTTGTGGCGTTACCTCCCCGGCACATACTCCCAAACACTTCCCTATCTCAAAATACAAACACGGTCTTTTTCTCTTTTTCTTGACGCATTCAGAGAAATAAAAGAGGTTACGCAAGATCTTCATTGTTGCTTTGGTATTGATACCTGGGTACGGTCCAAAAAAATGTTTAAACTTCTTTTTTGGATCTTTGATTGTTTCAAGCTCGTGTTGCCTTATTGTTGATACTATTGGAAAATCATCTCTTGAGATCGTAATGTAATTCCATGAGCGATCATCTCTTCCTTGCACA
>CAZCAB010000021.1:0-14684 GCA_964496615.1 uncultured Gammaproteobacteria bacterium
CTAGAGGTTTTGGAGACCCCTGTACTACCACTATACGACGCGCCCATATTAATTAATCCCGATTTTCGGGATTAATTATATACTACTTTGTTTCCTTGTGCACCTGGTGTGACCGACAATGCTTACAAAACTTCTTTAACTCAAGACGATCTTTGTTCGTCCTTTTATTTTTGCGAGAAAAATAGTTTATACGCTTGCACTCAGTACACTCCATCTTGATCATGTTATCTTGTGACATACGATTCTATAGTATCAAATTATCCACACGGCATCTACCACTGCTCCATGTGATGAGAATCAATATAGCATAGATACTCTGATTTGTCCAGATCTGAAAGAACAATCAAAAAAGCACCATCATGGTGCTTTTTTGATTGCCCCCGATCTCCTTGACGGTGTCCGAAGACAACCATTTTTGCGCTCTATAGCCAAAAATACTTGACAAATCCCTCACATAATGGTATAGTCTCATGTCCACAGCCTGGGAGGGACCTATGTGGAAATTCGGACTCGTGAATGCCGTAACGGCAACGCGCTTCGCCCTGCTCTTCGTTCTGGTGCAAGAAATCATGAAGCACCCTCACGTGCAGCACCCACTGCTTGAGTGCGTCATCTGGCTCATCATGGGCCTCACTGACCTGCTCGACGGACCACTCGCACGTAGATTCAACGTCGAATCCAAGTTCGGCCAGTACTTCGATGCGGTCACGGACAAGACCATCGCAGTCACGATGGTTCCAACGCTGCTCATCTACAGAAGCTACCCCTGGTGGGCCGCCACTGTGCTGGTACTACTCGTCATCATCTGGGTGTGGCAATCATGGGCATACCTACATCGCACAGGAGAGCTGCCGCGACCACGCTTCGTCGGACGCGCCAGTCATACGCTCTGGGGCCTCACGATCTTTCCTTTCCTGATGGATCTGGGCTCGATGGACTTCCTGGCTCTGGCCATGCTTCTCGCCCCCATCTCCATGAGCTACATTTCAGTAGCCGATTACATCGCCGCATACGGGTGGTCATGGAAGATACCGATGAGCTTACCGAAGGCCTATAAAAAGGCCTGATCTCCCTCCCCGAGAGTCATATCGGGGACAACCAAAAAAGCACCATATCTGGTGTTTTTTTGTGCCTGAGCCGTTGTCGGGGATTGAACCCGAGACCTCAGCCTTACCATGGCTGCGCTCTACCAACTGAGCTACAACGGCATGATGTGCATCCGGCAGGATTCGAACCTGCGACCTTCTGTTCCGAAGACAGACGCTCTATCCAGCTGAGCTACGGATGCATACTTTCACCATGAGGGATAATGTTCATCTCTTTGGCTAAATTTGTTTGCCACCTCTTCAAGAGATAAAATTCTTCAACACCGCCGGCATCAATCCGCAAACAACCCTTATATGCTTTGTTTCTTTTTTTAGTATGTGGTGAAGGCTTATAGACGGTTTGCAAGTACTGCGACTTATCAAAGGGTAAAAGCGCTTGCCAATAAATTTCGCATTTCTCATTTTTGTAAACCTCGTGAGCAAACAATCTTAGTCTATACTTTTCCGAAGGAAAAGAAAAATATCTCAAAAACCATTTGGTCATTAGCGTAATGAGCGAAACATCAGAATTCATAAATGATATTCTTTCAGTTGTTTTAGCTCCTTCAGCCCAATATAAGACAATACCCAGACGGAAAAGCTTTTCCTTTTTATATTTCTTAAAAAGACGATCTCCCTCGATTTCGATTGCCTTGAGCTTCTTCTGCTTCTTCTCACGAAGTGTTTGGGCAGCTTTGAGCCTGCCCGCACTTACTTTCTCAGAAAGCCTGGCATCAATAAATTTTCGTTCAGATGTTGTTAACCTCGCACGACTTATCCAGTGAGAAAGAGTGCCCTTTGAAAGATTAGGGATTGCTTCCATTATTTCTGAATAAGACATACCCATCTTCCTGAACTCAATCGCCTTTTGTCGATCTTTTAATCTCATACTGAATACTTGCGTTACATATCCAGTATACAGGGTTCGATTGTAAAAAACAATTTATGTGCGCGCCGAGGGATTCGAACCCCCGACCCTCTCGGTGTAAACGAGATGCTCTAACCAACTGAGCTAGGCGCGCATATATAAAAAAGCGGGGTTGAGTATACCCCGCTGATGTATATATGTCAATACAATTACTCCCCCTTGTGCACATGTAGTGTCTGTGTTGGATACGCAAACGATATTCCTTCTTTTGCAAATCTTTTAAAGATGTTTACATTCACTTTTTGTTTCGCATCCATGTAGGTCTTATACTCAGGAGACTGGACATAGTACACAGTTTCAAAATCTAAGCTTGATGGACTATACATTGAAAAATGGCACCGATCAAACTTCACCCCCTTCACCTTCTTTATTTCCTCTTTCACGATCTTTGGAATCTTTGCAAGCATTATCCCTTTTGTTTCATACGTCACCCCAAACGTTAAAACCTCTCTTCTCTCTTTCATTCGTTTTAAATTGTGGATATGTGCAGCAGTCAGCTTGTCGTTGGGAACGATCAGCTCTTCTCCACGAAGCGTCTTGACTCTCGTAGTTTTTAACCCAATTTTTTGCACTGTCCCTGATTTGTCAGTATCAAACTGTATGTAATCCCCTTCTTCAAAAGGTTTATCCACAAAAATCGCAACGGAAGAAAAGATATCCCCTAAAATATTTTGTACTGCAAGGGCAATGGCAATACCTCCAATACCAAGTGACGCGATTAGGGAAGTAACGTTTACGCCAAGGTTTGAAAGAATCACGAGCGCACCGAGCGCCCACAGTGCAAGCCTGGTGGCATAGTCAATGACACGCAATATTGATCCACTACTTTCCTTTCCAGCTGAGCTAAAGTATTTTTCAACGGAAAACCGAATGATTTGCCTAAAAAACTCAATCACGTCATACACAATTACAAACATCACCGCAAAACGAATAATCTTGTCAGCAAGCTCAGGTAAGGTTACATACCGTGCTCCGAAGTAAAATGCAATAACAATATAAAACATTTTACTCACACTCATCACCGCTGCCACAAGCGCATCATCAACATCAGTTTCAGTTTTTTCAGCAAGCTTTTTAAGACGTGCAAGAATAATAAGCTGAAACAGTTTCAACAGCAAAAGAACGAGTAAAAATACAATAAGCCCTTTTACTAATTCAAGAGCAGAATTATCAAAAATCATAAATGAATCAAGCATGGAAAAATTCATACGCGCTCTAGTATACCATAGCTTGACACAGAGTGGAAAAATAGCTACTCTCCCTACGTTTACCCCTCTTTGAGGGAGAGCACACTACAATTCACTCCCAGGAGGGAACAATGGCTAAGGATTACGAGCATCAGGGTACTTCGCCCGCGGCACTGTTTTGGATGGCGATGGGCTGTGTTGCCTTGATCACAATCGTTTCGCAGTGCAGCAAGAAGGGGTCCGAGCCTGACGGAGCTTCCACCTCACCAGAACAGGCAACGCAGCTCAGCGAGACCGAGGTGACAAATCCAGTCGATCAGATCTTGGAAGATGAGCTCAAGTGGATCATTCCGCGAACCAAGAAGTTGATCGCGCTACCCACCTTCCGCGAGAAGCCGGGGGAAACCAGCGGATATTTCCGACAGAACATGGAAGCCATCCGCGACAACCTGTTTTCAGACGTCGCGCTGGTCAACAGCAAGACGCCCCTGAAGATCGCCCCGCTCAGGACGTTCGAGTGGAGGGCACAGGAAAACCCCGACAAGTGGGTCTTTGGTGTCAAGTTGGGCAACGGCCCCAAGCGACTTGCACTGATCGCCCATCTGGACACCGTCCCTGCAAACGCCGGCCCCGGTACGTGGAAGCCTTTCACTCCGCACATCGAAACGCGCGAGCTCGCGGGCAAGCAGACTACCTTTCTCGTCGGCCGCGGAGCTGTCGACGACAAAGGTCCTGCAGCAGCCCTGTTCACCGTCATGGTCTCTCTCGCGAAGAACTTCGAGCAATTTGGTCTTCCACTCGAGTGGACGATCGAACTCGTACTTGATACCAGCGAGGAAACCGGCATGTCGATCCATCACTACTACGCCGATACGGTAGCGAGCGGTGGAGAGCCAACAGAGGGTCTCGTCCTGGACGCCAATTGGTGCGTTTTTGCGGAAAAGGGCGTCGCAAGACCCACTTTCACGCAGAAGCTCAAGACTAAGCAGTCTGGAGACTGCTGGATTTCAAAGATAGCAACCCCTGAAGGGCCGGTGAATCAAATCGCCGATGAAGCTCATCTTGAAATCCACTGTGCAGCGGGAAACCACCGTGACGATCTAGTAGCTGGTATCGACAAGGCGTATCACTCTGCCACTTTCGACGACCCGAAGTACCGCAAGGCCAAGCTCAAGGCAATGCCGGGTGGACCCAACGAAAGCCTTCGTCCCAACTCGCTGGTGGAGAAACTCCACAGCAACGGACTTCGCATCACTGCCCTGGTGGCCGGTGCGCAGCATGGCTCAGTGCCGGATATGAACCGACAAAACGGTGCAAATCCTCTGGTCTCACTGCTCAACTTCGCTTCTTGGCTTCAATCGAACGGATTCGTCGGATCAAATGACCTCTCTGATTTCGCTCACTTCGTCGAACGGTACTGGGGTACTGACGTGTCGGGTAAGGTCATTGGTCTTTGGGGTAAGAGTCCCATCTTCATAGACGGAACTACCTACGCGCTCACGCGCATGAGCACCGACTCTTCGGATGCCGTGCTCAAAATTGATGTGCGCTACACTGACGCACATCACACCGAAAGCTGGCCTTCAGATGGCGACAGCGGCACCTCGGTTAAGTCGCACGGGCATCTCAAAAACGGACGAGACGAGTTCTCGGGGCTTTTTGACATGATGGTCAAGTATCATCCGGAGATCTCCTACGAGAACCCGAACATCCCTCACTACCCCGACCTGAAGAACGTCAATACGCCGTTGTTCAAGTCAATGCAAACGGCGTACGGCGAAGTCTTCGGTAAGCTATGTGAGCCAGTCGCGATTGGTGGTGGAACAGACGCCCACGGCCACGACAACCTGCTTGCCAGCGGGCCGCTTCACAACATCCCCGGTGTAGACACGATGGGTCCGCCCATCAACTACCACGGGCTGGACGAAGCCGTGCCCGTCTCATGGCTCCACGATGCAGCCCGGGTGTACTACAAGACGGTGCACAGGCGTTTGGCAGCGCCATAGCAGCAGGCCGAACCATGCAAACCTCCAAAAGTCCTAGGGATACTCGAAAGACTACTCCTAGGCAACTTCCATATGTTCATTATTCGTAGTGAGTGTATAGAAAAACAGCTCAATTGAGCTGTTTTTTTACTATTGACAAAACACTTCTTTCTCTATACTCTATACCCAATCGGAGCGGGCAAGACCCGCTTTTTTGATCGTTACAATTTAGCTTTATTAAGTTAACAGAGAGCACATTGTCCACATGTAACACGCAAAGGAGAAGAAAAAACCGATGCGTGCATGTGGGCACGTGTCACTCTTTGTTAGCAACTCTACACCCGTAAGGGGGCAACCGTGAAAGCAAATCTGTACGCGGGAGGCAGCAGGATCACCACAACCGTGGTGTTCGGCTCTCTCGTGATTTCTGCGATCGCCGCAGGATCATATCCCTATATGGTCCTCAAGATGGGCCTGGGGATCGGATTCTCGATGATTTCGCTCCTTCTAGCCAACATGCTCATCAAGCAACTCCTACGCAGGAAGAGCTTCGACCGCTTCGAGAACAACCTCGTGCAAACCGGAGTGTCAGCGGCCTCATCATCGGCCTTCCTCGTCGTGATCATCTGTGCGCTTGAGATGATGGGCTACCACTTCTCGGCTATACAGATCACGCTGTGGATCACAGCCACAGGGTATCTCGGCGTCCTCTTCACCGTGCCGATGCGGGAGCAATTCCTGGTCCACGACGAGCTGCGCTTCCCAGATGGCACTGCGTGTGCCGAGATGGCAATCGCGCTGGACACTGAGAAGGAAGACACCGACGGAATCAAGAAGAGTCGCTCTCTGACGCTCATGGCAGTGGTCAGTGCAGCCATCACATGGCTGACCAAGGGCTTCCCCGAGTGGCTCCGGATTATCCCCGGGAAAACAACACTCGGTTCCATCCCGAACCTCGCCTTTGGCATGGGCTGGAGCCCGATGCTCGTCGGCTCAGGCATCATCATCGGTCTGCGCGTCTGCTTCTCCATCCTCATCGGCTGTTTGCTGTGCTGGACGGTCATTGCTCAGTGGCTGATGGATTCGGGGACCGCGCTTGCTATCACCGAGCGTCTGGCGGATCCCGAGCACCTGAAGGCCTGTCTCGACCACTATCCCAAAGTGGCAGCCTCGAAGACGTTCCTCAAGGAAAACGCCGACGTGGCAGCGTTCATGAAGACTCACTGCAAGGACATGATGGCATTCGCCATGGGGGCCAACTACCCCACCCTGGTGAAGTGGACCATGTGGCCTGCAACGGCCATTCTGGTGTGTGCCGGTCTGACCGCGATGGCGCTGCGCTGGCGCAGCATCATCGGCGCGTTCAAGTCCCTCTGGGAGAGTCTGCACGACCCGAGCCAGAAGAGCGCCCTGAGCTTCAAGGAGCTCGCGTTTGGCATCGTTCTGAGCACGGCGACGCTGATGGTTGTCCAGTACTGGATTCTCGACGTGACGCCCGCTGTGACGCTCGCCGGTATCGTTATCTCCTTCTTCCTCGCGCTCATCGCAGTGCGCGCTGTTGGAGATACGGGCATCAACCCTGTGTCCGTCATGGGCTCGTTCATGCAGATCCTCATGAGCGTGATCGCTCCAGGAATCGCCACGAACATGGCATCGAGCGGTACGGCCGCAGGCGCCGCCGCATGCGGTGGTGACATGATGCACGACCTGAAAACCGGATACTTGCTGAAGGCAAATCCGCGCAAGCAGATCTTCATGCAGTTCCTGTGTATTCCGATCGGCGCCATGTGCATCTCAGTCTTCTACCCCATGATCCGCAACTTCTACGGAATCGGCACACCGACAGAGGCTCATCCCGACCCCCTGCCGGCACCGACTTCCGTGAAGTGGAAGGCGTTCGCAGAGCTCCTCGAGCAGGGCTGGGGGTCGCTCCCGCCCTACGCGCTCGAGGCGTTCGTCATCGCTGGGATCCTCGGTGGTCTGATCGCTGTTTTCGAATGGTACTGCAAGGACAAGATCAACCCTGAGCGCTTCAACAACGCCATCTGGGTTCCTTCCCCCATGGGACTGGGCATTGCCTTTCTCCTGCCTGGCGTGGTGTCGCTTCCGCTCGCGGCTGGCGGCATCATCGGCTGGATCTGGTACAAGGCGAGCGCAGAGCACCATCGGATGTACGCGATCCCGATCGCGGTAGGAGCTGCCGTTGCCGAGGCGTTCTTGTCCGGCGTGGTCTTGCCCTTCATCCCGATGATCTTCGGGTAGTAGAAGCAATACACGGCGGCAGGGGCTTAACAACCCCCTGCCGCCGTGACCCCCCAAAGAGTGACACATCCCCATATATCCCCTTTATGAGTAGAGGAAATATATGGTGAGGCTTGTAAACACAGCTAAAAACAAGTATAATCGCCCATGGCAAGCGAGTCCGGAGGTATGTGTGCATATATGTGCCTACATACCTCCGGGATATATCGCCATCCTTGAGGGTTTCGGAAGATGCTGATTAATCACTACAGGAGAAGTCCGACAAAGTGACTTAGTACGGTGGATGACATGGCAAAAACGTCAATTTCACTCGTCGCTAAGAATGGAACAAGGGTCTTGTCAGCCCGGAAGTGGTGGTATGCGGCACTGTGGGACCCAACAGTCCTGCCTGAACTTGAACCTTCTTTTGCCATTCGCTTGCCACCCTTCTTATATGTATCACGTGTGTATAGGAAGGGTACAAAAAAGACCCCCGTAGGGGTCTTTTTCAATAAAAAGCTTTCTATTATGCTTTGCAGCTCTTGCATTTGCAGCCAAACAGTGCCATGACACCTGAAAGACCGATAAGGACATACACAAGTGTAAGAAGCCATGATACGCTTCCGAAAACCATCTCAACCACGTTGAGATCAAATGCTGCGACGAGACCCCAGTTGATCGCACCGATCACGAGAAGCCACCAGCCAAGCTGAGACATTCCACATCCTTTTTTCATATGTGTTTGTTTAGTGAATAATATAGAAACGGCTACTGATAGCCGTTTCTATATGGCAGACATTATTTTTTGCCTTTGAGTCCATTAAAGAGCATGTGCAGACCTGCAAGCCCTACGAGGACGAATACGAGCTGTTCGAGCCATGCAACGCTTCCGAGGATTGCGTTGACGAGATCGAAATCAAATGCTCCGACCAAACCCCAGTTGATAGCACCGATTACGACGAGCCACCACTCGAGTTGTTCGAGTCCTGATCCTTTCTTCATAGAAGGAAGTTATAAATTAAAAAGTGAAATTAGCTTTATTAAGCTTAATTGAGTATACCATATTTTGACTCTCCTGGTAAGAGAGTCAAAAAAACTATCCACAGGGGGTTGTTTCAAATCTCTACGCTACTTTTTCCGATGCGCCATCGTTATCCAAGAAATCCGTAGGCTCTTTTACCGTAATGACGGTTGAAGTAATGACTTCCAGACCATCCTCGTCAAGAAGAAGAGATGCACCTGGACCCACATCTGCTTTTATGTACCCGCTAACTCCACGTATGCGTCCACCATCCACCTTCCTTCCTACTGCCATGTGATCACGAGTGATCTTATCCGTATGACGGTCAACAGCTGCCACACATTTGTCATCATCCCCAATTACGTATTCAGTATTAAGTGTAACATATACTTTTGCCTTTATTCCCTTCTCAACAAGTTTGCGATATAAGTCTTTAGGGCTTACTGCCTCTTTCGCTATATCCATTGCTTCGCCCCCTTGTTTACTTTTAGCATCGGGATTATGTCCCGGTCCGGATTCTAACATAATACGTTATGTTATGATTAATATCCAAACTATACAAAAAAACTGGATTTAACTCAAATCGTTTCCAGCTGGTGATACACTATGAAGTCTAAAGTAATTGTAGTGCATATTAACTATTTTCTTCTCCAGAACGATGAGCGAGTTCAAGCAAGAG
Organism: uncultured Gammaproteobacteria bacterium; assembly: GCA_964496615.1. Classification (GTDB taxonomy): domain Bacteria; phylum Patescibacteriota; class Patescibacteriia; order Magasanikbacterales; family UBA922; genus CAZCAB01. Next base: position 9,127 of record CAZCAB010000021.1, read on the forward strand.
CATGATGAATCGATCATCATAGTCAGCAAAGTCGAAAATCTTATGCACAAGCTCATGCAACGCGACTTGCGTTAATTTCTGTGGATTGTGCTTATACAACAAATGCTCGTTTAAACCGATTCGATCAGATGCCAACCCGAGATACCCAGCACGTGCTGGCGCCACATATACACCATCGCGCTCCTGAACTTTTTTTGGAGTACTCCACGAAACCGCACGTGATCGAACTTTTCTTTTCATTTGTCGAATGAACTTCCTATTCTTCCTGACTGCGTCTGGTCCCCGTTTATGTTCCGTCTCTTGATTGTATAATGTCATAATTGGTTTTTCTCTTAAAAGCATCGACTCGTACGTCAGCGACGTCGGACCCTCCTGATCCATGGCATCGATCATTTCTTTGATAACAAGCGCATTTTTAGCAACGATTCGCTGCAATCGAATTTTCGTCTCATCAGATATGGACACTTCTGACTCAACGAATTTTAATGCATGATCTACTGCGGTTGGGACAATAGTGTCCAAACCATCAAATAGCCATTCGGGGACGTGTAAGACACGCGATTTATCAACATGTGATATGAATTCGAGCGCTGCTCGAGCACGCTCTATTTCACGTGCGTTACGGCTCGAATGTTCACGATTCCTGAGCGCTGTTCCTGAATAGACAACGTCCCCTGCGAGCTCATCCCTGTACCCTCGTAACCACGCGGGTCGAGATTGACGGGAATAACTTGTCTGCAATTGACCCATCTGTACGTATTCCAGTGGCATTTGTTCTTTCCGGGGCATTGTGCGCGTGGAAAATACAAGTCCATATTCCTCCTTCAGTACCCTGAGCAATCCACCGGTGTATCTACTATCACGACACTCATCGAGAACATAGCGGATATATGAACTGAGAATTTCATGATTGATCGCATTGCGTTCGCGATTATTCACAACTTCGGGTACATCATACCCAAATACTCGACTATCAGGATCTGAGGCTACATACAGACCATTTTCATATATCGCCCCTGGCTCATTGAGCAATATGCGCACGGGCCCAAGATCGATCATCTCTGGGGAAGGATTATCACGAAGATCAATTGAATAGCGACCAAGACCGGCATTACCATTCGTATCTTTGTGCCGAGGATCAATTATCGAGACCCATTGATCCCATCCTGGGACATGATCCACACCATCAGGTATGCGTAAAATCGTAGCTGATGTGTACGCAGACTCCTCAAATTCTGGCTCACTTGAAACGTCAAAAACAACACGCTTTTCCGGAACCCGCTTACCGCGCACAACAAGAGACATATCCTGAGCTTGCGCGTGCGCTTGCCAGCGCCGAACCTCGCCGTCATTCATAGCTCTAGATGTAAATCTCAAATCAAGATTTCCACGTACTGCCGCTGCAGCGATAAGCTTCTGCCCTTCACCATACTTACCTGCGAAAAAGGGATTCCTCTTTGTTGTCTTACCAAGAGTTCCTATATGCTCAGGACCATATCCATTACCATCGTCAGAGATCATGAGACCTGTTATGGAATCCTGCTCCTGGACGTCTTTGCCGTCCACCCATTGCCTTTTTCCGTCTCGGACTACTTCGTAACTTACTGAAACCACACCTGCATCTCTATGATTTTGGATAATGTCCTCACAGACCCGGCGCGGATTCCAGTGAGCCTCTCCATATTCAAGCGAGAGTGGTGTTTCTATGATTCCATGGGTTAACTCAAAGGTCGGTATTTCAGACTCATCCTCACTGATCACTTCGATCTGTCTCATTTTTTTTGCGCGTTCAAGTGGTCTTTTGTAGTTATCTTTATAGACGTCATGCATCCGTCCGGAATGCACACAATTGCTGCCAAGTTGAAGGGTATAATCTAAGCCATGGGTGCTCATAAAAGAAGAGTCTGTAACGCGGTATACCTCTCCTTTATGCACCACCATACGACGATCCTTGGAAATATTATCATCAGACTCATACTTCACTGTGCATGAATCCGGTAGATCAAGGTGCATAACAACCCTATCACCCGTCGTTACAAACGTTTTCTTACCATAATCAAGACATTTAAGATCAGACACATCCTTAACTATACGGCCCACACTTCCATCAGAAAAGAGCATACATTCCCCTATTTTCTCATCTTCGTATACCACAGATTTACCAAGTGCTTCGCGAAACACCTTTTTAAACTCCTTAGGGATATGATCATATGCCTCGTAAGCTTCCCGTTGCATATCCAGTGTACACCGAATGCTTCTAAGGTTTTTATACAAAAGCAGTACTCGCTCAACCTCGATGAGATGTTCTTCTTCCAGCTCATCAAAGCGTGATTCAGATGCAGATGAAGGAGTCTGACGATCATGATCAAATGGTTTGTTTGCTGGGCGGACATGAGGTGCATTCAGATCCAAAGATCCCTCTATTGCTCGATTGGCCTGATATTGTGCACTGTACCGTATTTCTTCTTTGGTCATATCACCTCTTCTCTCTATGAGACCAAGCAAGATAACTTCAAATAATCGTCTCCAATAATCGCCCTGAAGTGCGTGCTTCTTATTTCTCACCGACGCTTTTACCTTTACCTGTATTACGTACTCATCGTTATGTGGATCATATACCACTGCGTAATCCTCATATCGACTTTTCCCTTTGAGTGAGTCAACACATTGAATTCTCGCTCGTGCAGCCCTACCTGTGTCTTTACCATGTGCCCGTTCAAACATCACTTGTGCTGACGCGCGCGCATCTTCAAATGCTTTCTTGAGAACTTTGACACGCTTGTCTGTCTCAGGGAATTCTTTTTCAACTTGCATTGTATGCTGCAAAAAATCTACCCCTTTGTGCACTCTATATCCTTTCTCTTGTAGGTGTGCAAGCGCTGAATCATCTGGTACAAACATGCACATAACAAGGTTGTTCCCAAGCTCTTCCACTTTTTTACTCACCTGCTCTTTGATTTCCCAATCAAGCTCATGCCAACCCATCAAGACGTTTGGTACATCTTTTTTTAACCCAAGTACTTCAGGGAGAAGCTCCATGGCGACTTCATATGCCCTTTCAGATGAATCGTCATAATTGTGTCCACGTAACAGACGTTTCATAATATTTATCTCAGGTTGCCTGAATGCTTTTTCGTCCATGAGCGTACGACGTAAAAATTCCCGCATAACATCCGGGGAATCCACACGTACCCAAAATTCCCTCAATATGAGTTCCACATCATCCACATCAATCTCATTTCTATCACGTCCCTGAATAATGGAGCCATCCAAAAAATTGTATGAAAACAAAAAGCGCGTACGAGAACTGTGCTTATCATGCTTCCCGCTATAATCAACCTCCATTCCTTGAACATAGATTTCCTTTGGATCAACATCAAGACTGACACCAACGGGTGATATTGAATCTGGGACAGTAGGAGCTGGGTAGACATAGTCCCTGTCGCTAAAATCCAAGCACGTTGTATCAAGCCAGGTCTCTTTGAGTCTCGGATCTAAAAGCTTACGAAGTTTACCTTGAACTTCTTTTGGAGCCATCCTGAAACCGATTGTTGTGGATGATCCACTGGGGATATCTGAATGAGCAGGAAGTTCTACCTCGACACCCTCAAGTTGCAATGTATTGTGTTCTGATGTTTTTGGCCGAGCTTGCCATACGCGCTCTTTCTCTTGATCTTCATCTTCAAAACGATAGCGTGATCGCATGTGTACATGTGCACCTTGTCGCTGCAGATCAAGTACGCTCATCTTTGATCCTTCACCAAATTTACCCCGTAGGTGCTTCAAACCCATCTTAAAACTTTTGTAAAAAGCACCAAGCTGTACATCAAATCCCGTACCTTGATCAGACACGCGCATGCCGTCGACCCGATATCGAGGCTGGACACCATACTTTTCTCGCATGTGTTCTGAGACGAACGTATCACGACTCACCCACAGCGGCGTGTCATTCTTAAGTAGATCTGCAACCCGATATTCAATCTGAGGTTTTTGCTCCTTCACACTTCTGACTATCTCTTTGAGAACATCGCGATCCACTTTTCCATCTGGCAATACCATATTAGAACGTAAGTAGCGTGCGCTCTTGAATAGTTCAAGTTCAAACATCATCTCTTCCTGAGATGCTTCAGTCAAATCATCAATCGATTTATGAAACATCCAAAGCATGTAACCAAATGCTTCAAGGTCTTTTTCAAATTCAGCCGATGGCTCTTCTTCCTTCAACCTTTCCAAATCAAGAATGGAATTGAGGAGTTCAAAATAATGGACCTCAGACTGGGCATCCAGATGGTTCTGAAGAATGTCTCTGACAGTCTGCTCCGTGCTCCATGTCTTTTCTCCATATTCAACATCAGTGCGAGAGTCCTCGTTTACTGCACGGACACGCGCGCCCTCAGGCAGTCCACCAAAACGACGTGGTTTCCATGAACTCATATCACATTATATGTAGTGGAAAAAACCATAGACAAAGAAATACTTTAATGTCATGAAAAAACATTGAGTGCCCATGCCAGCAGTATCACCTGGGGCAGTGTAATCAGCGGTAAAAAAAGTGAAATTTTCCATGATTTTGTCGCCTCTTTCAGTGCCAGAATCTCTGTGTAATCCGTCGATACTCCCGTCATGAGAAAGGCAAAAGCATTTCCCGGTGCTTTTGCTCTGGTCAACAAATCAGCAGCTATGGGTGTTGAGCCTTCAGAACATACTTCCAAGATGGTGGCGATAAGGACAGTGAGTCCGAGACCTGACAATGTGGGACCAAAGAACGTCGCAAAACTCTCAGGAGACACAAATGCGCGGATTAGAGCCGCCAAAATAACGCCAAAAAATATCCAGCGTAAAATCATGGTTGATCCGGAAAGTCCGTTTTTCATGAGAGCGCCCCAGTGACGAGGATGCCATTGCCCACTTTTGATTACCTTCTTAGCTTCGGTTCTGAAGACAAAACCCTCAGGCATATCTACTGTATGCGGATTACTCGGTAAACGTCCACGTGAAACCAATCTGTCAAAGAGTAGTCCAGAAAAAATACCAATACCCATTGAAAAAACGAGCAGCATGAGTGTCCACTTGAGTCCCACCAAAGCCCACAGCACGAGTGTGAGTGAAAGAGAATTCCATGGACTTGCTATGAGAAAAGCCATTGTTTGACCTAAACTCGCCCCCTTTCTATACAACTGTGTCCCCACAAGCAAAACCCCGTGAGAACACAAATCAAGTAATACTCCAGCAACGGTTGCACGCACGATCCCTTTGAGACTCCCCCCTTTGCCAAGAACACCAAGGAGAAAGTCTCTCGGTACTTTTTGCAGGATGCCAACGAATATGATTCCCAGCGCAAGCCCCCACGCCATGCGGTTCATGAGTTCAAATACGCTCTCACTAAAGGTTGCAAGCGCACTGTTGTTGCTCAATACGTCAGGGAATAACCAAAATAGAGCATAGCTCAAAACCAGGATGCTCGTGGATAACCACAGCAACCAATCAAATTTCTTCTTTACAGGATGTGCGTGTTCCTGGTCAGAGGAACAGCACTTCTTTTTTTCTGTTTCGTTTTC
>CAZCAB010000022.1:0-14489 GCA_964496615.1 uncultured Gammaproteobacteria bacterium
ATTTCTCGGAGATGCCGTACTTGAACTTTCAGTAACCAAGCACCTGTTTGAAAACTACTTCAACCCTGAAGGAGAACTCACCAACTGGAGAGCAGCGCTGGTGAACGCAAAAATGTGCGCACGCGTGGCACGAGAACTTGATATGGAACCATATCTTTTTTTGTCCCACGGAGAATCAAAAGATACGAGCGTAAAAGCGAGAGATTATATCCTTTCAAATGCCTTGGAAGCACTGATTGGTGCCATGTACCTTGACCAGGGATGGGACATGGCTGACCAGTTTGTGGTACGATTCATCGTTAGCAAACTACCAGAGGTGCTGGAACAAGGTCTGTGGATGGATGCAAAATCTCGATTTCAAGAAGCAGCACAAGAGATAGTCGGCGTAACCCCCACCTACCGCGTGCTTGGCGAAGAAGGGCCTGATCATGCGAAAGAATTCACTGTTGGTGTCTACTTGGACAAACAAAAAATAGCCTCAGGAAAGGGTGGGAGCAAGCAAGAAGCGCAGACAGAGGCAGCAGAAAACGGACTGAAGAAAAAAGGATGGAAAGGTCCGCAAATCCAAGTGATGGAACGAAAATCTGATGATCCAGTAGGATAATAAGCGGCTCGGTAGCTCAGCTGGTAGAGCAGTGGCCTCTTAAGCCAACGGTCCTGGGTTCGAATCCCAGCCGAGTCACAAAACTCCCCGATCGGGGAGTTTTTAGATATTTTTCTGTCATTGACTCAGGAGGACTTCATCTCCAAGCACCAATATCTCTTCACCTGTTATCACATCTCTTGCGCTGACCCTCACCTTACTGGTCAAATTTGTCTGGGTCGGATTTCTTTCATTCAGTTTCACACCGAAACGAAGTGCGAGCACATCAAGCGCGGTTGGCATGCGATCTATGGTCCATCTGACCCTTCCTTGGCCCTCATCGTATACAGCTTGACCCGCAGGCACAACTAGCTCGTCTTCAAGCCATGCGATATCTCCATATATATCAGCCTCAAGCACGATATTTTCAAGTTCATGAAAGCTATTTGATAACAGCCAGGTCATGATGTAATCAGAACTTCGCTCCTCACTTCGCACTTCTAAGGCAGCATCCGAATTGACCGAAACATTCATGCTGTTGCCGGAAAGAATTTCCCTTTCTCCTTCAATGTCATACTGAATCTCGGCAGTAGCCAAAATATTGTGTGTGGTAAACGCTGCAAGATCAATCACTTCAGTCGTCTTAATAGGGAGATGAAAATCAACAGACACTTCATCTCCTGGACTAAGCGACGCTAAATCCTTGTCATGACGTGAAGTCCACTTGATATACCCACGGCGCGTTTGTTCATTGATTTGCTCGCCGACAATATCTGCATCAAGCGCTTCTTCTATGTGAGCCCAATGAAGAATACTCTTATTCTCATGTGATGGAGCATCAAAAATCATCCGTATGCGCACATCTTTCATCGGTCTTCGTGCGTTGTTTTTAACAATAATACTCGAGTGCAAATCATCTCCAGGCCCAAGCGACAATTTATCCCTCGTGCCGTTGATAAGGAGGGTAACGGAGACAGAATTGCCGAGTACCTCAGTAGAAACTTCTTTCTCACCAAGTACATACTCCACATCCTCTTTCTCTGATGGTGCTCCATACACCAGCACCTGCATATCTTGCGCACCATCTTCATCAGGATGAAAAACACCTGTTAGTGTAATTTCCTGCTGCTCGGACAAGTCTTCAAAACTCCACTCGTATGCAGAAAACTCATCACTTTGTGGAGCGCTTTGCTTTTTCGTGAAATGCTCCCCAGGTTCAACCACCACTCTCACTGGCCCGGCTGAATCCTCTTTCGGTGAAATAATGATCGACAAGGTAATATCTTCTCCCGTCACTGCTTCATCTGGAAGTGATACATCAAGTTCAAGCGGGGCATCGGTTACCTGTGTGGTCACATTCGCAACTCGTTGAAATTCAGAGCTAAAATTAGCAGGAGTGTAGTTTAAAAACGTACGAATTGACTGTTTTGACCCCTCGTCACCATATAGCATCCCCGTTATATCAATATAGCCGCTTCCTTGAGGTGAAATGGTACCCAAAGACCACTCATCATTACTCTCATTTGTTGGAAGCAAACTTGCTTCTTTAAAGACAAATCCTTTTGGATACCTCACTTGAAGAAGTGCCTGTGCCAGTGGAACATTTTGCGCATTTCTATATCTCACCCGGTAGGTTATCTCTTCTCCAAATGAGATTTCTTCATCTCCAGATACTGAGAAGATAACATCCTCTTCGGAAAACTGCGCTCGCGGTTGTACGATAAAAAACCCAAGCCATGCGACCGCTCCTAAAAATGCACAGGCCCCAATCAATACGGCAACGGCAGTCACGAGCCGACTATTCTCTTTCTTCTGGAATCGCTTCATGTCTGGCATAGAGCCATCATCGTTTTCATATATCTCAGTCAACTTTTTTCCAATATCCTCGGTTCGATCAACCACTTCGTCCTCGTGGCTTTCATCTGCGTGCTGATCATGCTCACCAATAACCTTCTCATGAAACTCGTGATCCTCATGTGCGTGATGCTTTTTCTTTGGACTCTTTTTTGATGCTGTTTTTTTTGTCATAGCTTTTGCATCATTATAGCAAATACACTATCTTCTGAAAGAAGCGTGTCAACATGTATCCCATTACTTCCCTTTTTCATACGTTCATCGCCAATCCATAATGGGGTCCAACTAGATGGGTAGGCAACGCGATGCGTTAAACGACTGTTCACACCTGACTGCTTTTCAACACGCAGCTGGTACGTTGACCTTTCTTGAGCTGCGCTCAATAGTCGAAACGGAAGCACGTATTGAACAAACGCCTCTGATGTCTGACCTGGCTCAGTAAGCATCCAATTCCCAAAAACGGTCTTACCAAACTCTTCTGTAAGAAGCGTACCTGTTTGGGAGTGAAACTGCGCACTTTTTTCGACCTGCGCAATATCCTCATCATCAGTGTACCACTCTGGAGGCGCTAAAAAGGACTCCTCTTCTGGAAATGCAAAACCCCCAGCATCAACAAGTCGCGCACCTGAAGGTACATAGAAACGAATAAAGTTGATATTCCGGTCGCCATAGAATTGCTCACCTTCAACACCGCCATGCGTTCTCTTTACACGAGCCGTCACGATAGCGGAGCCATCACCTTGAACCGCCACCTGATGATCAATTGATTGTTTGATGCGCGCGTCACTTTTACCACCACCAATGTTACTGTTCACGACCATTAAGAAATCCTCAGTGTCGCCAACGTTTGGCATTTCTCCTGTCCATCCAAAATCTGAAAGGGTTTTTTGAGATCCTACGTCAGCAACATATACTTGGATCTCCTTTTGTACCAATGCTTCGTGCAGCTCAGTTAAGAGTCTCAATATGTCAGTTGCTTCAAGATCTTTGAGCTGATCAATAATTTCAGAAAGTGCATCTCCAATAATGGCCTTTGGTTTATTTTGTTGTTTATCATAATCAACCTCAACGGCATATTGAATATCTGAGAGCGCACGCTCCTGCGCTAGAACCATATGTCCATCCCCTGCACTCACCGGCCCCAATACTTGCAAAAGTCTTTCAAGAACTGACGCATTCAATGCAATCACCCCGTCCACGGTCGACTCTCTGCTATGTTCATAGAACCACATGAGCTTTTCAGCAGAGACTTTAAAGTCTGCAAACCAATTGGCATCATGAAAATGCCAACGATAATTGACAAGCTGTAGTGGGATAGGTGGCGAAAGATACGTATCGAGCTGTCCTTGCAGATCATAACTTCCACCGCCTGGCACCGTGATATCCATCAGCTTTCCCTTCTGCACATCAGCGACTGCCATACTCCCAATAAATCCACCTGTCGGTCGAATTTCATGATTATTCTGAAAGACCAACAAATATCGCCTGAACTCTTCCTCGCCAATAATACTTCCAAGTGCATCCATGACATCAGCCAAATCATGCAGATCATCAACAAGGGCGGCGAATAACACACGAAAATCAGAATACGCACCTTGGTACTCATAGGGAAGCACATCTGAAGAAACACCGCTGAGACGCTCAAGCGCTATATCATACTGTGGGAGCGCTGCCTTCAGATGACTTTTCATGATCACTAGTCGATCAGAAAACTCCAATTCCTTATCACTCACGGCCTCATCAAGTCCTTTCACAATGTATGTGTTACCAAGCGCTACGTGATGACCTGCAAATAACAAATCCTGCCTTTCTTTGATTTGCGTTCCCACAACAGGAAGCATGCTCGCGACCGCTGTCAGCAGTTTATGTTCGTTATCAATCACACTTTGGGCACCCGAGAATGCCTGCAAAGCTTGGCTCAGATCATATCGCGCTTGATCTAGATTGTTACTAAACGCTGCAGCAGTCGAAGATTGCAGAGACAAAAACGCATGAGTGCTTTTCTCAATGACTTTCTGCGTATCATCCTTAACATTCAAAAAATAACCGATGGTTGGAACCGGGAGAACGAGAAGTGCAAGTACCATAACAATAGCAACAATACGACGAGCGCCAGGCAGTGACACGCTGAATGAAGAAGCACTCTGCTCAGCCATGCGAGGTCCAAGACGCAAACAATATCTCACGTCATCTCTGAGTGTTTGGAAAAACGTAAGAGATGGTGCGTCAGATGAAATATCAGACTCCGGTACATAGTCATCAGGCTGATTTGCTTCACGAATAATTTTGGGAAGATCAAGGGCCTCGGGCCTTTTTCTGTTACCCGTTGATTCGCTATATGCATACACCTGATCCCAATGAGCTCCTTTATGAGGATCAAGTTCAACAACGTGTGGGGATCGCTCGTGCGATTCATCGACTTTCACCGACACTCTACCGCTTGTTGATGATTTTGAAGAGGTATCCTTTGAAATACCGCATGTTCGCTTGGTGTGACCAGCTAAATGACAAAGCGAACATCGTCTCAATTTTTTTGTATTTTTTTTCATGTATACCAAAAAGACGTGGAATTTTCCACGTCTAGTATATCATGATATTCACTTCATGGCACGTTCGTATACCCCCACTGTTTCTCCTGCTAATTTCTCCCAGCTATACGTGCTCGCCACCGCCTTTCCTCTTGTTTTGAGCTCCGATCTGAGATCATCATCTGTCAATCCTTGGTGCATTGTTTGCGCTATAAAAAGTGGATCATCCGGATCAAAAAAAAGCGCGTCACCTCTCAAGACTTCCGGCATACATGAGGCGCTTGAACTAACAACGGGTGTACCTCTGAGCATCGCTTCAAGAGGTGGAAGACCAAACCCTTCATACAATGAGGGAAACACAAAAAGGTCAGCTTTTTGATAAATAACGTCCAAATCGTCGTCTGGTACAAACCCTATATACGAAATAGATGGGTCATGTATTTTCTCTTGCAGCTTTTTATAGAAATAATTTTCTTTCCCCGCGAGTACTAATGTATATCTATTGTGCTGATCATGTGTCTTCTTAAACACATCCCACGCAGCAAGAAGACCTTCAAGATTTTTGTGCGGATATGCTGCCCCGACATACAGCACGTATGGCTCTGCCACAGCGTATTTTTTGAGCAGTTCATCTTGATTGGTCGTGTTTTTGATGGTGTAAGGAGCCTGATATATCGTTGTCATCTTTTCTGTAGCACAATGCAAGGTTTTTTTAATATCATCTTTTGTAAACTCACTTGTGGTAATAATATGTACACTTTTTTTCACGGCATGTTTGACTGCAATACGATGCGCCAGGTCTTTCACATAAAATTTTATAGGACCGAGCGTTGACGCCTCAGGACGAGGAAAATGATACATGGTCAAGTCATGAATCGTCACAATAAAAGGATCTCGATAACGTACAGGCACATTCCAATGCGGAAAATGCATGAGATCAAGCTTCTGCTGCTTGATGATGGCTGGGAATCGTGTCTGCTCTTGCAGTGAATACCATGGAATACCAGCAACAACCTTTTTAAACCCTGGAGGAATATTTACATCATCACGACGCACAAACAGCACATAGTCATGTGCTGTTTGCATTTTAGATATATGCGCGACAAGCTGCTCAACGTATCTACCAATGCCATACCCCACTCCTAACATGCGAGCGTCTATTCCTATTCTCATACATTTCCTTCATTGACCATCTGTTCTGCCTTTAAGTAAGTGATTATTGCCGTTATAGCGCGCAATTCATTTTTCGTGAACTCTTCTTTCACCAAGTTGACCATTTTCTCCAATCTCTCAAGTGCGATTCTTCTTCGCTCAATATCTGTGACATCAGTGAGATCAAGTGTCAGTCTCGGGACGTAGTATTTCACCAAATCAAACATATTCTTCCCCTCGAGCATCTCACCAATGACATGTGCTTTTGTTGGATTATCATGTTCACCTTTCACCTGGCCAGTCAAGAATCTTTTCATTTTCTTTTCATTTTCCAGATCCCGATATTCCTTCGGTCCATACACAGCAGCAGACAGTAAACCATGTAGCACCATCGTCTCAGCTGGTCTAACAGAATATCGAAGAACAGTATTCACGGTTTTCTCGAGTTCTCCATTTTTAAGTTTTGAAATAACTTCAGGACTCATTTCTGCAAGCTCTTTTTCCATCTCTGCAAGCTGCTCTTCGCTCTGCTCGACGAGATGCTCAACCACCTGCTTTTTTTCGACTGCTTTCTCTTCTAATGAAGGTCTTTGAATATGAGAGAGCACTTCCTTCTCTACTTCTGTGACACCTCCTGGTGTTCCATCAACCGCATACACCTTATACCCTTTACCCTTCGAATTTGGCCAAACCACATATGCCACACCATGGGCGTCTCCGGTCGTAATCTGATTTGACTCTGGTCTAAATCCACTGAGATATCCCGCAACGAATCCAGCTTCACGAAGCAGCGCGATAGCGAGTATGCCAAAATCCGCACACACTCCAGCAACTTGCTGGGATGTAAGCTGGCTGGCCAGTTCCGGATCTCTACCTTTAAGTGTATCGAGTCTATATTGCATGACAGCGAGCCTCTCGTCAAATGTCTTGTACTCCTTCTGACCTTCAGTTTCTGCATTCTGAAAATCATAGTAACCGACAGAGCGGACAAATGATTCAATTGCTTGAATCTTCTCAACTGGCGTCTTCCCTTCTAGACTATGGATAAAGCTCTTTGCCCACGGTGGCAATTGCCCCAAACGCTCTGTCATTTTCTCTGAAAAATGAGATGTGAACATTTTTTTGAACCGCGCATACTCCTTATCACTCACATCATCTGGCACTTGAGGAAGTTCGGACGCGCGCTGCGAATATACTACTTTTTCAAATTTCTTTCTTCCATCAAGTTTCACAATCGTGTAGCCGCTTGGCTTAATATCAACAGAAAGCTCAACTTCATCTCCTTTGCTATCAACTCCTTTAACCCGATCAGCAATAATCTGCGCCCCTAAAATGCGTGGGAGTACAATCTCTTGCATGTCTTCAATAAATGGCAAACTGAAAGTGTATTGCTTCACCGGATCATCAAGATCCGGGTCAACAGGAAACTCTACTCGCTTCCACGCTCCCTCATCGTATTCACCAAACATGCCCCCTCCAACGATAAAACGATCTACGTATTCACGCATCTGCACAATCTCTTGATGCCACCTATCTTCCGGGTTCGCTTCGGCTATCCCATTCACATCACGCACGGTAAGATAATCATATGCGTTTGGATCTGGCCGTCTCTCATATTCTGCAATTGCCTTCTCGCGCTCCTTCCTTTGCTTCTCTTGCCAATACTCCGGGTATATAAGTCGCAAAAAACGATCCACCTGCGCATCTGTGCCAGACGACGGAACAGCAGCCATCGTATCCAAGAAGGGTTTCGGGTCTGCGCCAAGCGTGAGTGCAATCTGTTTGACAAAAGTCGGACTCGTCTCCAAGTAGTCACGTATTTCGCCTCTCATTTCATCCCAAAAACTTTCAACGCTCTCAGGCAGGTCTACTGATCTTTTTCTTACCTTCGGTCTATATTTTGCATTGTATGCATCAATCGCAGCAAGCACTTCTTTTTCTTTTGCGTCATCAAATGCTGGATCACGGGCAAGCTTTGCGAGATTGTAGTTATCAAGAAGATTAAGCAGATCAAGTCGTCTTTGCACGTCTGTGTTCATGTGAGGCTCTTGCTCCTGATCAACAGAAAAGAAAGAGTCAGGAATTTTCTTTATGTACGCTTTTCCTCGACTTCCATTTTGTCCGTCATCCGTAAATAAGTGCAAATACCCATCCTTCTCATACATTTTTCGAATTCGCTCGTGACTATCCGAATAGGGAGGAAGTTCAAAAATGACATTACCTGATTCATCGAAGACTTTCTTTGTGTCGGTACCAACAACTCGATTTTGAATCATTGTTATTCCCTCGCTCGATTCAATAAAAACATCTGACACCTCATTTGTGTGAGAACCATCTTTATCATATGCTACGACAGTCCCAGATGACGAATCGGATAGGATAAAAGCTCCGCCATCACTAACCCTCTCCCAGCGCTCACTCCCTTCACGACGGAATGACTTGAATTCCGGAACTAAAAAATATATGCGAGATCCATCATCATCTTCATCTATCCAATACACTCGTGTGCCAGCATCAGCCGCCCCCAAATTATATTTCATCCGTTGCATATGATTAAAAGGACCGAATTGTTTTGGTTCTTCTTTGCCAGCCCCACACATGATATGATGTTTATTGTCTTCTAAACTTACATACCCGACAAAATATCTGCCGTCCTTGCAATATAAAAAAGGAGCCTCCTTTACATTATCAATCTGGGTACCATCTGGCGTTGTCAATGTGCCGTCTCCTTCATAGAATTCAGATGATATATGTACTTGGTTTTCCGGGTCGGCACTCTTTTGGTCGACTAAAAGAATTCCGTCGCTGCGAGAGCGACCCAGCATCCTCACGTCATTTGATATTTTTTGGCTATCATGAAGGTTCACTCGAATCCGGATCATTTCCATTCTAGATTCTTGCAGATTGTATGACGCTGTGTACACTAAATCATTTCCCTCAACCACGACTGATTCTGGTACTATTTCGTCGTAATAAGGAGTATGCAGCATCTTCTCATCAGTGCTATCAAGCGATGTCCATTCAAGTCGCTCAGTCCCTCCTGTCATAGACAGAAAGACAATGTAATTTCCAAATACATATATATGTTCAAGATTACTGTCTAACTTGTATGTTTTATTCCGTTCAGGAAATACAACAACAGATTTGTGCCCTCTTTTAAAGCACAAGTAGGCATTTTTTCCGGCTCCACCCACTTTGGATATACCTGTTTGAAATTCGTCTATATCATACTCATGGATTTCGTCTTCAGAAAACGAAAAGAGTTGTTTAAGTTGTTCATTTGATATCTTTGTTTTCTCTTTTTCGTTCACTTCCTCTGTGCGCACCTCTGCAGCATTTTTGTCCTGTATTTTTTTTGTCAGGGTTACATAATTACCTTCCTCATCACTGATAAGAACCTTTACGAAATTACCCTCATGCCTGATATCATGTATGTACTTTCCAAAAATGCCGGTCCTGTTACCATCTTTATCAATAACAAATTCATCTCCGCTGTTACTTTTCGGCCGCACGACAAAATAGGGCTCACCTTGTATGACACTAAACGTTCGTATGTAGTAACCCGACGGTGCCTCCATCAAGTATGAAACACTTGTGTTATCGCCGGTCTGAATAAATGCTTCCACTGCGACACTCTGGTCCTCGTCGTACCCCGACACCATCAACGCTATACCTTTCTTGCCGTCAGTAGTTTCATACTCAATCCACTGTCCGACATCCTTCCCTCCTTCAAAGCGAGGGTTTCTCATTTGACCTAAATCTGAATAGCCGAAAAATCCTTCGTGTTCCCTCCACGGCATATCTATAGCATATGTGCGGGTCTGGTTGTTACTAGCTGAATTATCTATAATTTCGCCAATCTCATACATAAAATTGCCCTGGTCATCGACCGTGACTATCACGCTGTTCTTATCTGGGAAAGGAGTATACACTTGATACGTGGCGTATCTCCCGTTCGTATTAGCAAGACGAATACTTGACCCTGCCAAGAATTTCCGAGAGGATTTTCTTGAACCATCTGACTGCTGAAATACAATAATCCACGAGTCATCTTGTTTTTTCTTGTACGCTCTTGCACGAGAATCGAACCATGCCATTTCCTCGCCAAAACCTTCAAGGTTTTTCCTATCCTCGGGCCCAATTCCCAAAGGCCGTTTGGTAATTTCTGCATGAGCTATCCCATCTTCAAAAGAAACAGACAAAATTTTTGATCCGTCATATGATTCAATACGACCATTCTCGTTGTTTAAATGAATCCCTCCACCAAATGGATGTTCATCATATTCATGTACACATTTAAAGCCATCAGAGGGATTCTGTGTATCTAAATATGTAAGAACACCATCGCCTAGAAAAACAATGTGTCTGTTATCTACGATGGTGACATCAGCTATTTCTACCGTCCCGTGTCCCAACGTTAAGTGCACCGTTTCATGCCCACGCTCTAAATCCAATAGCACTATGCTTGTTGAAAAGTCATCTTCGACAAATGCGAATGATGTCTGGCCACTCCCACCAGCCCAGACAATCTTCTTGTCTTCATGAAGCAAAAAATCATGAGCATCGACATCTTTAAATGCGTACCATGGCTCCGTATCTTCGCTCTCTACATCATCTGCACCTTTCTGTTTCACTAACTCACCTATTGGTTTCATAAAATGACGAAGGATTCCATCCTTCATGATACTGTAATGAACATATCCATCATGCTCCTCTAACCTTTCGATGACTCCTCCTGCGCGGGCCGTGTCCGCGCCTGGAAGCTCCACCAGCTTGCCGTCTTCGTCATATACATATTCACCTGTATTGTCTACCGAATTTATAACGTAAAAAAGCTTGTCAGCGACTTTAACAACTTGTTTCAAAGACCCTTCTTCAATAACTAAACTCAAAACTGGCGGCGAACTTCGAACTTCACCATCAGGTAAAGTGGTTTTCGCGGTTCCACCAAGACTATCAACACTCGTAATAAGTGGGGATATCCTTCCCTTGTCATCCGTACACGGGGAAGTGATATCCGACTTATTGATGTTTGTGGGCACGTATCTGTTTTTTGAAAACCAATCAAGAAAATCATTGTCTCCATGTCTTGACCCTGTCCGAGCTGAAAAATAGTCACCCCGTCTCTCAATTCTTGGATACGAGGAGGAGAACACGCTCATGGTGCCCCGATATACATTGAATAAATTAGTCACCCATGTTCTTTTTTCCTTATTATGGGTAACAAAAAATACATTCGTACCATCTGTCCATGGAATGCCGTGCACTTCCCCCTTCAACCGTTCTGTTTGTGGCGTTTTGCCGGCCACCACTAAAAAATGTTCATCTCCCATTGTTTTAAACTCAACAGTATCTCCAGAATCGAGCCACAAGGTGGGTGTCTGTGTTTCATATTGTTGGTCAATGGGAGCTGTCCCTATCTGCTCGGCACGTGGCCTACCAGTGCTAAAATCAAACTCATAATACGCGTAGTAATCTTCATGTGGTGCTATCACTTTTTCTGCGAAATGAACCACATTAGGTTTGTCATGAACTTTTCGCATGTGCCCCCTAACGGAACTCCCTTTTTTAGTGTCTACCATTGTAGTACTTCCTCCGACCGGATCAATATGCATGATCTCACCATTCATAAGTTGAATGATCACGCTTTCGTTTTCGATCTGCAACCACAAAGCCGCAGGGGACGGAAGTAGTACTGGCGGCTTATCAAGATGTGGGAACATAATCGAATACTGACCCCCACTACTTTCAAACAGGGTATATGCGTACTTCCCTGATCCTTCCATAGCCACCACCTTTGATGTACTACGTTCAAGTGGGTCAACTCCAATACTTTGACCTTCGTCTGCCTCTGTAAAAGACAAAGAAAAACCCTCCTCCTCTTCACGTACCGACTCCTCTTCTTCTAACTCCTCTTTCTTCTCTTTGAGTTTCCATATCCCAGATTCCTCATCCTTGTAAAGCTCAAGATGCTTTGGGATAAATTTTCTGATTTCTCTTTTTAAAAGCGATGCGCCTTCTCCACGAATTGCTTGATAAAACTGCTTCCAGACTCCATTAACACATTTGCTTAACTTTTTCTCAGTCTCAGGATCATTTACATCAATATATCCCGGATCACTCTTTTCCTTCCCAAGGTTGAGTTTATCTATCACATCAACAGCGATCTCTTCTGTTAAGTCAGGACCCCACGCTGACCATGCGAGCTGTTGCACATCGCTAACACCATGTTCAGTTAACATCTCCTCAATAACTTCCCGCGGAATATCAAGTTGCTGCGGGATCCCCCGCATCACTCTCTTTTTATACTTCTCAAATCCATCAGGACCAAACTCATAGTTGAGATCCTTATCAGGTGCGATTTCACGCTCATAGTATGCTCTGAGCTTCTCTTCAAAATCAGGAACCGCAGGGACAATGAAATCCCGAGTAAATTTCGTAGGTGACAGATGCATCGGTAAAACACGCTCAACATCACGGAGCGCTGCTTCCGCTATCCTCATTCCCGTACTTCTCACATCTCTCTCGCGTTTACGAGCCGGGATAAATGACGGTTTGCGAGAGCCAAGAACCTCAGCATAGTAATTATCCATTTCTCGAAATATGGATATAGAGTCTCCCACTTCCAAATTCCCTAAAACCTTCTCGTTTCCCTCCTCTTCAAGTGATTCAACGGTCTTTAGGATAGGCGCCTGTTCTTGTATAGGATCAAATGAGCTACCATCGTACCTAAACCCCTCAAAACTATCCCGCAAAGACCCCGCAGTTATTTGAGAATTATGCAAATGTGAAGATTCGCTTATCCTCTGTAAATGTGGTTTTACAGCGCGAATAAAGCGGGGATGATAGCGCAGCGTTTCAACAAGTAAAGGAGGTACGAGATGAAGATTAGGAAGTTCAATCTTACTTTTGACTCTTTCTAAAAAAGATAATCCGCCATCTATAGAGCGGGTCATTAATCTATAATATATCGTCAAGCTCTCAAATTCTTTCTGTGATTCATCTCCATCAAATTGCTCTATATGGGAGACAAGATGATCAATGAATGCACTCTCTGTTGGGTATTTCTCAAGAAGACTCATCTCCTTATGAGCCTCACCTCCATTTGATTGCACCCCTCTTTTTTCAGGCATCTGACACTAATTTTTCAAGCGCTTTTTTGTCGCCAAATTTCAAAAAATCTTTGTGATGAACAGGCTCACGAAACCCTTTCTTGCTTTGATGTTTAATGGAACACCAATACCGCTCAGTCTCGGCGGCAATCATTGATACGTAATGCAAAAGACCATTTGCATACCCACAATACATGCAGTTAAATTTTTCCCACAGATTAAGATACGAGAGTCTATGTCTATCTATTTTGATCTACCGACAGCGAGGAATGTAGTCAAGGCCATATAACGGGAAGCAAATACGGTGGTACATCTCGATCGTTATATCCAAAAGGAGTAATGGGATAACCATGCCATATATAAGTGGGATTGTAAGAATGTGTTGGAAGTGCCGCCTTGGCAAAAATTTCTTAAATTCCATAGGATGATGCATGTATTGTATCACATAGGGAGACAAACTGCTGCGCAGTTTTCTCCCATGAAAACCGCGTTACATTCTCCTTTCCTCGCGCACTATGCCACTCTCTGACTGATGAGTCATTCAGGAGTCGCGCCATACCGCGAGCAATGTCGGCAACATCATATGGATCGCATAAGTACGCTCCGTCACCGGCCACCTCAGGCAACGAAGACCTATTGCTGGTAACAGTGGGTACTCCCTCTGATAGCGCTTCGAGTACGGGAAGCCCAAACCCTTCATATATACTTGGATACACAAACAACGAAGACTCTCGCATCAAAGCCCTTTTATCCGCTTCATCAACATATCCTATGTATGATGTACCGTGCGTTTTTTCAATATGTCTCATGATAGGACCTGTCTTCCACCCCTTGCTTCCAGCGATGACGAGTTCATATTCTCTCCCCACCAATTGGCGCTCACGCGCATATGAAAAAGCCTCTATAATAGCACGGATATTTTTTCGTGGCTCAATCGTACCAAGAAAGAGGATAAACTGTTCAGGCAAAGCGTACTTTTGACGAACAGCGTTCACATTTTTCGGCTCATCCGCATGTCCCTTTTTGTATTATGCGACGGCACGACAATAGCATCTGCCTGTTTTGCCTGCATCTTGGGATTAATAACCGAATGCCACATGCGCCGCTTGAGGGAAAACGTCTTGGGAAAAAATTCAAATGACAAATCATGTATCGTAAGAATATGTTTTGTCCCTGAAGAAAGTGATGTAAAATTTGGGTTTGGCGAAAACAAAATATCTATATATTTGCCTGCATCAAGATGAGGATATGAAAACACAT
>CAZCAB010000023.1:0-12747 GCA_964496615.1 uncultured Gammaproteobacteria bacterium
CGTTGATGGCAAGAGACGTGATGAAAAGAGTATCTTGAACCTCATTGAAAGAGCGGAGAAAAAAGAGATTTCTGTAGAATATGCTGGAAGAAAAGACATTGATCTGATCAAAAGCACAGACACGTTTCCAGGAATTCTTGCGATCGCTGAAATTCCAGAAAGAGACTCACCTGGTCTTATCAACGACAAACCCATCATCATCCTTGATGGTATTAGTGACCCCGGAAACCTGGGTACTATCATTCGCACAGCTGACTGGTTTGGGATTCCTAACATCGTCATTTCCCGAGGGAGTGTAGATCCATACAATGAAAAAGTGGTTAGATCCACCATGGGCTCACTTTTCCATGTCAATATTGTTGATTGTGGTAGCCTGAATAGACGTGTAAAGGGATACAAAGAAAAGGGATATACGATTGTGGGGCTTGATACACATGGAGAGCCCATTTCAAATGCAAAGCTCAGTAAAAAGGCAGTGTATATCTTCGGAAGCGAATCACACGGCATCTCCGAAGGGCTTGATGCACTTTTGGACCACGGGTATACTATTGAAGGCTCAGGATCTGCTGAATCGCTCAATGTAGCAGTGGCAGCAGGAATTATTATGAGTACTATATGATAAAGACACGATTTGCACCCTCTCCGACAGGTTTTCTGCATGTTGGCGCCCTGCGCGCTGCGCTTTTTGAATATCTCTTTGCGAAAACTAAAGGTGGCATATTTGTACTACGTATAGAAGACACAGACCAAGAAAGGTACACTGAAGGAGCAACTGAAAATTTCCTTCGATCTCTCATGTGGGCGGGAATTGTTCCTGATGAAGGTGTAGTTTCAGCAAATGATCATGGACTCGCGCAAAAGGGAGATTATGGGCCATATGTACAATCAGAGCGTCTTGACATATACAAAAAACATGCAATGCAGCTCATTGAACAAGGTGATGCATATTATGCATTTGATTCAAAAGAGGAGCTCGATGCGATGAGGGAGCGTCAGCAAGCAAGCAAACTTCCGACTATATACGAAAGAGATTCGATGAAAAATTCTCTCACGCTTGATGAAGCTGCGGTAAAGGAAAAAATGAGGGGTGACTACGTGATTCGCCTTAAGATGCCACGAGAGGGAAGGACTGAATTTGACGACATAATAAGAGGAAAAGTGGAATTTGAAAACAAACTCATTGATGATCAAGTACTCCTCAAATCAGATGGATACCCAACATATCATCTTGCGTGTGTTGTTGATGATCATCTTATGGAAATAACACATGTTATCCGTGGAGAAGAATGGATCTCAAGTACACCAAAGCATATCATTTTGTACAAAGCATTTGGTTGGGAACCGACGACCTATGCACATATTCCACTTTTGGTGAATGAAAAAAAACAAAAGCTGAGCAAGAGACATGGTGATGTTACTGTCGAAGACTACAAGGAAAAGGGGTACCTCCCAGAGGCGCTCATCAATTTCTCGGCTTTTCTGGGATGGAATCCTGGAGATGAAAGGGAATTGTTCACTTTAAAAGAGCTTGAATCTGAATTTAGTCTCGAGAAAGTGGGAAAATCTGCTGCAGTATTTAATCTTGAAAAACTTGATTGGTTCAATAAGCAGTACCTGATGAATCTTCCGCTTAAGGAAATCACCAAACGCTCACTTCCTTTTTTCCAAAATGCTGGGCATGATACCACTGATGAAACATGGCTATCCCAGGTTGTTGATCTTGAAAGATCTCGTGCTGCAACATTGCGCGAGCTTGTTGATAACGTGGGGTTTCTCTTTGCTGTAAATCTTGAATATGACAGTTCGCTACTCATTTGGAAAAAATCAGATGCAGCTGATGCTAAGCAAAAATTGACCGAGCTATCTGCTGTACTTGAACAATTGGGAGATTTTTCCATGGATAATCTCGAATCAAAGATAGGAGAATGGATACAGGAGAAAGAATATGGCGTAGGGAACGTGCTTTGGCCCATGAGAGTTTCACTTTCAGGGCAAAAAAATTCGCCTGGGCCATATGAGCTCGCCAGTGTCCTGGGAAAGGAAAAGACAGTGAAACGCATACAAAATGCGATAGAAAAGATATAAACCGCCGCATGGCGGTTTTTTACTACACTCAAGGTTATTTTTTTGATATACTTCCCATATGCTTGTCATATGAAGCGCTTTTCAGATTGGAACATCTCCACAAAAATGTCAGTAGGGATAATTGGTATCGCTATTTTAGCTGGCATACTCACTGGATACATCAGTTATTCCACTGCAAAAAAGACACTCAAAACCCAGATTACTAATGATCTAGAACTGATCTCGAGTAGCAAAGCAGGCCAAGTCAATGCTTTTTTTGATAAGGAAAGAGGTCGTGTCATCGATTTTGCATCAGACGGCTTCATTCGAGATGCAGCCCAGCAAATCAGGAATGGGGAGAATGTTACACGCGCACTTGATACCCACTTGCGTAGGAATAAGATGTCTCTTGACCCTGCCATCTACGGGATAAACGTATTTGATCTTTCTGGACGCATTATTGGATCAACATCCGAAAAGGAATTAGGGAAAGTAGAAGCAGATGATACCTACTTTACTGAGTCAATTCATCTGCCATACGGCCACGCGCGAATCAGCGATGTGTTTTTATATGATCACTTTGAACATGATACACTATCAGTTGCTGCCTCAGCGCCGCTAACGGATAAAGATACTGGTGATCATCTAGGTGTGATTGTCAACTATATCCGGGTATCAAATGTACAGGACATCCTTGTCAATAGAAGAATCCAAGTTCCCTGCGGACGTGATCGCGCTACACCGATACATCATCTTGTACGCTCAGATGGATCGATCATTAACAGTAGCTGCGCACATGTAGCACAAGGTCTTCAGCAAAAAATATATACCAAACCAGTACAAGAATGTAAGAGAGGATATGCATTTTCCGGTGAATATAAGGACTTCTTTGGTGATGACGTCATTGGCTCATCTCAATGCCTTCAAAATGGCTGGATACTTATCACAGAGCTTGATAGAAACCGGGCATTTGCGTCTCTTAAAGATATTGGATTTAAAACATTTTATGTCCTTTTCTCCATCATCTTAATATCGGTCATTACCTTGCACCTCTATATGCGATCGGTCTTCCAACCAATTGCAACACTCACAGAAAGAGCAAACAATCTAGGTTCTGGCAAGGCATCAGAGGATATCAAAGTGACATCGCGTGATGAAGTCGGTCAACTCGGACACGCCTTTAACGAGATGGCAAAAAAACTTAAGCAAAAGACAGATAGACTCAAAAAACAACGTCAACAAGCAGATACCCTTGCAAAAGAACTTAAAAAATTCAAGCTTGCGGTAGATGGTGCACATGACCAAGTTGTTATCACCGACGATCATGGCGTCATACTGTATGCAAACCCTGCAACCGAGAGACTGACCGGCTTTAAGGTAAAAGATATCCTTGGAAAAAAGGCTGGAAGCAAAGAGCTCTGGGGCGGACATATGGGCGATGCTTTCTATAAAAAGCTATGGAAAACTATCAAAACGGATAAGAAAATCTTTTCTGGTGGGATAAAGAACAAGCATAAAAATGGCACGTTTTACGAAACGCAGAGTACCATCTATCCAATCCTCGGACCCGGTAAGAAGGTCAAATTCTTTGTTGCACTTGAAAGGGACGTTACAAAGGAAAAACAGATTGAACAGGCTAAATCTGAATTCATTTCTACGGCTTCTCACCAACTAAGAACACCCATGACGGGCATTAAGTGGGTGGCAGAACTTCTCTTGCAAGAAGGAAGGCTTTCAAAACAAGGAAAAGAATATGTTGGCGACATCAAAATGTCAGTTGAAAAACTTTCAGAACTTGTCGATCAACTCCTCAATATCTCACGCATTGAGGAAAATGCTGTTGGAGTTACTCCAGAATCTATAGAACTTGTTTCATTTTTGTCGGATTACACAAAAGAACTTGGACCGTTGCTTAAGCAAAAAGAGATCACACTCAATTTTAGCGCGAAGCCGAAAAAAATAGCCATGACAACGGGTAAAAATGCTCTACGAAACATTATTCAATCTATCGTATCAAATGCGATTGAATACACCCCGCAAGGAGGATCAGTGAGCATCAATGTTACTACAAATAATAAAAGTGTGCGCATTGATGTTGAGGACACCGGCATTGGCATTCCACAAAAAGATCAAAAGTACGTGTTTAAAAAATTCCACAGAGCTGATAACGCTGCACTTGTAAAAACAGACGGGACCGGTCTAGGACTCTATATAGCATCTGAAGCAGTTAAGCTCCTTGGCGGTACTATTTCATTTAACTCCATTGAAAAGAAGGGTACTACCTTTACGATCCAGCTCCCGTTAAAGTCAAAGGCTGTTGCTGGAGCTAAAGGCTTTGCCTAGGCAATACAACATGCTATCATAGCGATATACTACTTAATTATTACTACACCGTATGGCAAAACAACACGTGCTCCTTGTCGAGGATGATGAAATCCTCTCAAAAGTTATCCAAAAAGAGCTGAAATCAGCTGGTTTTACCGTAAGTAAAGCAGGGGATGGTGAGAAGGGTCTTAAAATGGCTTCCAAAAAGCCAGACCTGATATTGCTTGATGTTATTTTACCTAAAAAGAAAGGGTTCGCTGTACTTGAGGAGCTTAAGGATAGTCCAGATACCCAGGATATCCCTGTTATCATGCTAACCATGCTTGGTAGTGATGATGATATTAAAAAAGGACTTTCGCTTGGCGCAAGCGACTATATTGTCAAATCACAACATGCTGTAGCAGAAATTGTTGAAAAGGTCGAAGCTTTTTTTGGCAAAGAAACACACCCAGAAGGAAAGAAAAAAGAAGAAACGTAAAGCCCTGTCACATGAAAAAGGGGGTATATGCAACAACAATGATACTTATAGGCAGCATGACACTGCTTGTTTTTGGTATTGTATATGCAGCCACGTTTACCGACTCCACACAAACTAATTTTGACGCAGGGACATATACTAACACGGCGTGGGATACTGATCATATTGAGCTTGGAAGTGGTCAAACAAGTGGTAGCTACAGGTCTCAAGTATTTGATGGAGCAGAAAGCGGCACTGTTAGCTGGGATACACTGTCATGGACAGAAACGCTCAACTCAGCTACCAAATTGATAGCAATTGATAACGACGCAGATGTGTGGAAATCGACTGATGGAGGGAGTACATGGACACTAGTAAAAGATGATTACAACGGAGCCGACAATAACGGTGGCCTTGATCATAGTGTGGTCGATAACTCAGGAAATATATTTACCTTTCACAACAAAGACATCTGGAAATCGACTGACTCAGGGGTGAGTTGGAGTAATGTGCATACGGCATACGGCGGAGGAAATGCGAAAACAGGAACGATCGACAGTTCAAATAACCTATATATTGCAGACGGAAGCGAGGACATCTGGAAATCGACTGACTCAGGGGTGAGTTGGACCGAGGTAGATACAAACATGAACAGTGGTAATGGAAATGTCCTTGGCATGACTGCGGTAAATGCAACGCTTTATATTGTTGATAACGATGCAGATGTGTGGAAATCAACTGATGGAGGGAGTACATGGACACTAGTAAAAGATGATTATAATGATGGGGATAACAACGGAGGGTCAGATGCGCTGGTGGCTAACTCATCAGGACATTTGTTTATCGCGCGAAACAAAGATATCTGGAAATCGACTGACTCAGGGGTGAGTTGGACAAAAGTGAATGACAGTTATGGAACAAAAGATGTAAAACGAATGAGTGTCGATTCGTCTAATCATCTATACGTCGCAGACAAAGATGAAAATATCTGGAAATCGACTGACTCAGGGGCAAACTTTACGCAAAATGGGACAAATGTTAACGGAGGGAATGGAGATATTCTAGGATTAGTACCACTTTTAATATCAACAGATATCACATTTCAAGTTCGATCAGGGTCAAGTAACCCGCCGACCGATGGCTTTTCTGGTTCATATACAATGCCTGCAGGAGAAAGCATGAGCATCTCTGATAATAGATTTTTTCAATACCAGGCAAGCTTTAGTTCGGATGACGACAGTGTAACACCAGAGCTTTCTGCAGTATCTATTGATTACACGGTAACTGAGGATGGTGATGGTGGAGACGATGGTGATGGCGATCAAGGTCAATCTCAACCAGAAAAGCCTTCTGGCGGCGCAATATCACCTAATAAGGTGAGTATACAGGGATATGGATACCCAGGTAGCACGCTTGAAGTTCTCAGACGAAGCGTCCTGGATACACGCTACGTCAATATTGCATCTACTCAAAGAAATGAAGTGGATGCACAAGGTATTTTTGATATATACCTTGAGGCCTTGCTTCAAGGCGAATACTTATTCGCGCTCAAAGCACATGATGTGGATGGTCGAGAAACTGGCATTGTCTCTTTTGGCACTCACCTACGCCTCGGTTCTGATCTTATTGTCAACGAACTTGTGCTCCCGCCGACACTTTCTCTTGAAAAGACGACCCTGAGTGAGTCGTCAGAACTCTCTGTTACAGGATATGCAACACCGCTTGCTACTGTTGATTTTGTCATAGGAGAAACGGAATATACCACTCAGGCAAGCAGCACTGGAGCGTATGAGATCACTATCGATACACATGGATTAACATTGGGTGACCACTACATAAAGGCAAAACAAATCATATCCGATGCGCTTGAAAGCAGCTATTCTGTCGACACCGGTTTTCGTATCAGTGCACTTGAAAATCCTGATGCTGATTTTAATGCTGATCAGTCAGTTGATATCACTGACTGGAGTATCTTTTTATTCCGGTGGGGGACTGATGATGAAACGCTCAAGGCTAAAGTTGATATGAATAAAAATGGAACTGTGGACATCACGGACCTCAGCATATTTTTAAAAGCGATGAAAATTTAATATACTATATGCATATGTACTATGCCTGCCACATCAACCTAAGACGTTTCACATATATTGTTGCCACAGCACTACTCTTTCTTGCTGTTGATGTGCATGCTGCATCGCTATATCTCGCACCTCAGACAAAAACACCAGGAGCGAATGATACCATAAGTGTTGATGTTATCATTAACAGTGATGATCAGAGCATTAATGCAGCACAGGCAACTGTCTCATTTCCAACTGACATACTTGAAATCGTTAGTGTAGATACCTCTGGAAGTATTTTTAACTTCTGGGTTGAGGAGCCACATTTTTCTAATGAAAACGGAACATTGAGATTTGTTGGTGGAAGTCCCAAAGGAAAGATCGGAGATGCACTTACGGTCCTGCGCATGCGCGTGAAGGTCCGTGGGGTAGGAAATGCGCAGATGAGCCTCTCGCAGGCAGTCGTCACAGCAAATGATGGAAAAGGTACCAACATACTGACGTCAATGGCAGGCACGAATGTAACTATTGGCACTCAGGACACTACACCAAAATCCGAGGAAGTCGTTCAAGAACCGGCAGAAGAAGTAATTCAACCTGCCCCCAAGCCAAAACCAGTTATATTGCCAAAAAGAGTAGAGCGCGCTCCGGTGCGATCATCATCATTGCCTGATAAACCAAAGCTTGAAGTACCACTGTATCCTGATCAGGAAAGTTGGTATAACCACATTGGAGATGTCATAGCGCTCTGGGAAGTTCCAGAGGATGTTGTGCAAGTGGCCACAAGACTGAGTCAGACAACAGACACTAAGCCGGGAGATAAAGAAGAGGAGCTCTTCACAGGTAAAAACTTTGACATGCTCGAGAATGAGGGTATTTGGTTTGTGAGAGCCCAATTTAGAAATAACAGAGGCTGGGGACCGCTTGAGTATTACAAAATTCAGTTGGACACCACGCCACCGCTTGCGTTTAATGCGAGTGTTAACAATGCGCTCAGTGATAATCCGAGACCAACAGTGCAATTCAGTACAAATGATAGCCTCTCAGGTATTTCCCATGCCATGATCACGGTTGATGACGAAGAGGCCATTTTGTATCCCATCACTTCTTCAACAGCAGACACACTCACCCTACCAGCTCAAAATCCGGGAAATCATTCGGCGTCAATCAAAATATTTGATCACGCAGGCAACTACGCTGAAAGCATCGTTGAATTTGAAATCCTACCACTACCAACACCTACAATCACATATATCACTCCAAAAATTTCTGAAGGGGAGCTTCTCTATGTATCTGGAAAAACAATCTCTGGTGGGTTTGTCAAAATGTATGTTCTGGGTGAGGGAGGAAAGCAAGTGGCACAAGAGCAAGTTGAAGCAGATAGCTCAGGAAACTGGTCAATCACCATTGATGATCTTTTTTCTAGAGGCAACTACCAATTAGTCATTTCAGCATATGACAGCAGAGGGGCAATCAGCCATCATTCCAATCCGGTATCTTTTGAGATCAAACCAAGGATAGTCATTTCATTTGGTTTTGTGGATTTAAGCTGGTTTGAAATCCTCATTGCGTCGATACTGCTGTTTTCCACCATCCTTGCTATCATCGCGGTTATCTACGTCAATACGCACAAAACACGATCCGCATACAATACTATTGCATCTCGAGACGTGAATAAAATGGCTGACCTTATTGAATCTGATTTGAAGGTCATTACGCAGCAAACGAAAAAAATCACCGGCAAAACAAATGGTGAAAAGACAGGTGAAATAACGCATCACATCAAAAGCATACAAACGACTCTTGGTAAAATGCGAAAATACCTCGGTAAAGAACTAGATAAGATCAAATAACATATATGTTTAAAGATAGGGACGGTTTTGTAGTACTTGACCTGCTGATCATTGTTGTCATTCTTATTGCACTACTCACGGTTGCATATATTACTATTAATCCAGGAATGCGCGCTCGCGACGCACGAGATATGCAACGGTGGTCAGACATATCTGGCATTTTAACTGAAATACATATTGCCAAGCTCGATTCTGGATCTCCTCTTGGTTCAATTGCAAACCGTACCTCGGGCACATACATGATTGGAGCAGCTCAAGAAGGGTGCGACATGTATAATGATTATTGCAATGTCATCGTAGATAAAAGAGGTTGTGTAAATCTTGAAGAGTTAGTATTATCAGGATATCTCTCGAGTATCCCTGTGAGTCCAAAAGGAGAGCATACATGGGATAGTCAGCACACTGGGTACACGCTCACACTGAATGAATCTCCAGTTATTCGTGTTGATGCATGTGAAAGTGAGGGAGTTCCACGTATTTCAATCTCACGATAACAGGCATACTCATGCGCATCTACTTATTAGTACTACTTTTTCTTCTTTTGCCTGTTTTCGCATTCGCTCAGAATCAGAGCGACGCGATTGCTTTTAAAAAAAATATCATCGAGCTTACCAATGAAGCGCGTGAAAAGGAAGGTCTCAAGCCTCTTATAGAAAGTGAAACACTCAACATATCAGCACAAAGCAAATCAGATCATATGGCCGCTTATGACTATTTCAGTCATATTGGCCCTCAAGGAGAAACATTTTCCACTTTTTTAAAAAACACTGACTTTATATACGATAAAGCTGGTGAAAATCTTGCCCTTGGCAATACGAACATGTCTCTAGTCATGAACCAATGGATGGCGAGTGACAGACATCGGGAAAATATTATTGATCCTCGATTCGATCATATTGGTATTGGAATTGCGCAAAAAGATGATGGGGCATATGTGATAACACAGCATTTTGGAAGAGAGAGAAATAGAGCTGCACTCCCGGCTATTCCTACCTTTATCAGCGCAGGAGACTCCTATGTGACCTGGGAAAATGCAGAATCACAGACAAAATTCTTCGGACATGTGAAGGTCCTTGTGCCAGTGAAGGGGGTACGTGTGCAGCTCTTTGGAGAAGAGCACGTTCTAGAACAAATGTCCGAACATATCTATGACGGTGAATTTGTCCTCTCAGGATCTCCAGATGAGCTTTTCACCCATGCACTGCTGCCGACCGTCCTTATCGAACTTGATAATGAGAGGCTTGCTGCCTCGCTCCTCGAGCTTGGCGTAAAAGAAGAGGGGCCGCTTGCATACATAGATGAGTACGAAGAAGACCGGGGTGTATTTAAAGGATCAATCTTTAATATCTATACCATGATACGGTGGCTTTTTTCAGGACTACTGGCTGTGTACTTAGTTGCACTTGTGCTCTACACCATCTATGGTATTTTTAACTGGGGGAAACTAAAAAAGGAGATTAAATAGCCCATGGTATCGATCAGAGAAAAACTATGCATATATCTCGGGGCCCTGCTGCTCCTTTTTTCTCCTGCACATTCACGCGCTGCAAACATCGGCTTCGTTGACACGAACCTTTGGTTATCAGACGATACTCCTGTTGAAAACGTTGAGGTTACCATCTTTGCCCTCATAGTGAATAGTTCTGACAAGGCACTGAAAGGATCAGTTATCTTTCGCACCGGAAACACAGATATCGGAACACCAAAACCTTTCTTGCTCCAACCCGGAGGAACAAGTAACGTCATTACAACTTCTTGG
The DNA here is from genome assembly GCA_964496615.1 of uncultured Gammaproteobacteria bacterium. GTDB lineage: Bacteria > Patescibacteriota > Patescibacteriia > Magasanikbacterales > UBA922 > CAZCAB01. The sequence goes on from CAZCAB010000023.1 coordinate 10,519, forward strand.
ATACCAAACAAAGGGAGTGGCTCCATAAGTGCAAGTATCTCAAGCCCTATTTTCATTGATGCTTTTGGAAATGAGACCCCGGCTCCGGTGAGCGCAATCAATGCGGCTGCACAAAACATTTCAGTACAGCCAGACGATGACGCCGATGCACTTGGAAATGCAGAAGAGGAGGAGCTTGGAACAAACCCGCAGGATCCTGATTCTGATGATGATGGATTGCAAGATGGAGATGAAAAAAAACTCGGGACTGACCCGAATGATAGTGACACAGACGATGATGGACAAAATGATTCAGAAGATGCAAATCCACTCCAAGCCGATACTGATCAGGACGGAATACCTGATGAGATTGATTCTGATGATGATAATGATGGACTTTTTGATTTTGAAGAAGAAAAACTTGGTACTGATCCCAGAGTCTTTGATAGCGATAGGGATGGGGTGAGTGATAGTCTGGATCCATACCCACATGATCCTCAAAATGCACCCCCAAACGAGATACGTCCACCACAAACTGATCAGGTCTCCGAGGATTTTGTACCGGAAGTACTCGGGGAACAGATAGAACGTGAACCGCTTCAGCTTCCCAAACCAAACGAAGCTGGACTCATCGACCGTTTCCTCCTAAAACCATGGTGGTTTAAATCTCTTGTTGCCCTTATCACATCTCTTCTTGTTACAAGTGTTATCGCTCTTTTCATGTGGAAAAGAGCTCCGAGAGGGAATAAAACTACCGATGAACAGGTATGATATACTTTCAAACATGAAACGATTCACCTTTATACTGCTAGTTTTTTCACTTGCTGTGATTTCTCAGCCTTTATTTGTGCATTCTCAAACAGGAGGGAATACCGGTGAAATTGATGCTCTCAACGATGAAATAGCCGAGCGCAAAGCAAAAATAGCTGAGCTTGAAAAAAGTATTGAAAGCTATAAGAAGAAAATATCACAAAAAAGACTGGAGTCTTCATCGCTTTCAAACCAAACGGCCATTCTTGAAAATCATATTGTAAAAGTTGAGCTTGATATTGAGGCAACGCAGGAAAAAATTGATACGATAGCTCTTGAAATCGAGGCTCTTGATCTTTCAATTGAAGATAAACAGGATGTTATTGAACGGCAAAAGAAAATCCTTAAAACACTCATCCAGGAAATCCACTATAGTGATTCAAAAAAATTCATAGAAATTCTCGCTGCATATGATAATTTTTCTGAATTTTTCAATAGAATAAGATATCTCGAGCAAATTGAAGGTGATCTTGGTAAGACCGCTCGAGGTCTTCGGCTTGCAAAAGAGGATCTCGAAGAAAAAAAGGGGAGAGCGGAGGAACGACGACTTTCATATGAAACACTCAATGATGAGCTGAGTAACAAAAAACTTGATTTAGGGGAGCAGGTTGATTACAAATCATCACTCCTTGCGCAAACGAAGGCATCTGAGAGAACATACCAAACACTCCTCTCATCACTTCGATCTCAATACCAACAGATTGAAAATGAAATTGTGAGTATCGAGGCTGAAGTGCGCAAACGTCTCTCAAATAGTGGACAAGTTGAAAATTTGGGTGATGGGAGTAAACTATCATGGCCGACAAACAGTCGGTACATCACAGCACGTTTTCATGATCCAGACTATCCATTTCGTCATGTTTTTGAACATTCTGGAACAGACATACGTGCAGGTCAGGGAACCACTCTTCGTGCAGCAGCGAGCGGTTATGTAGCACGAGCAAGACGATGTTCAAGTTCTCGATGCTATTCATATGTGATGCTTGTCCATTCAGGAGGCTTTTCTACTGTGTATGGCCATATGAGTAGTATTGTCGTGTCTGAAGATCAATTTGTTACTCGCGGAGATATCATTGGATACTCAGGCGGTATGCCCGGCACTGTCGGAGCGGGTCCTTTTGTTACCGGACCACATCTTCATTTTGAAGTAAGGAAAAATGGAATTCCAGTTAATCCACTTAATTATTTAGTAAGAGATTGGTAGTATCTGAAAGACTATTTGTGGATGTAAAAAATGGCTCTCTATGCCATTTTATTTATGTGAATACACAAAACCATCTCTCTGCATGAATGGGAAGGTTAGGGGTCAAGTATCACATATTCCATCAGGAAGGCTCTATTCTTCCTCTTGACCCCTTTTGTCTACTCTTTCAAGACCTATTCGCGCAAACGAACCACAAGGTTATAGCTCCTCCAAGCTCGCCTGAGATTGACCCAGTT
>CAZCAB010000023.1:12757-14352 GCA_964496615.1 uncultured Gammaproteobacteria bacterium
TGCGCGAATGATACACGAAACGAAATCAGAAGTATCACTGAACCTTCTTCTCGTGCAAAGCACATAACCTTCAAGCTCCATGGGGAGTTCAGCCATATGTCTTGCAAGTATTGCCACAAACTCTTCGTCTTGGACGACCATCCCGTTGTCCACTCTCGAGAAGACTTCCTGATGTGTAACCCCTTCTTCACCTTCTTTGAGAAAACCCACTGCCTCAAACTGTACTCCAGCCAGGTCAAATGGTATGCAAATGTGCTCGTGTATTTCTTGGCTTTTCGTCCTTAGTTGTGCATCGCCCTCGCTCATGTTACCTCTCCTTCTCTGCGTTCAAAAACCTTTGCAGCCTCTTAGATATAGCACAGACACACATGTGTGTCAATTTTTAAGAAAGAAAAAATATCCACATCTTTTTATATTGTATAAAGAACATGTGTTCTGTATACTTAAAGAACACTTGTTCTTAATTCATTTATATATTTTATATGAGCACAGAACTCTACACCAAACGAAAGGGTCTCCTTCTTTCGTACTATCAAAAACACAAAGAGTTGCCCAGCTATGATGAACTCGTTAAAGTCTTTGACCTTAAATCAAAAGGGTCACTGCACAAATACGTAGAAAAATTTATTGACGACGGACTCCTTGAAAAAGGAGGTAACGGACGACTCGTCCCCACCACGAAACTATATGGTATTCGCGTGCTCGGAACTGTACAGGCCGGCTTTCCATCTCCTGCTGAAGAAGAGCTTGCTGACACCATGAGTCTTGATGAATATTTGATTGAAAAACCAAACTCCACCTTTCTTCTCACCGTCTCAGGAGACTCTATGATTGAGGCTGGCATCATGCAGGGAGACATGATCCTTATCGAACGAGGAAAGAGACCACAAAATGGAGATATTGTGGTTGCTGAAGTTGATCACGAATGGACCATGAAGTATTACGTCAAAAACGGAAAGGGAATTATCCTCAGGCCGGCGAATAAAGAATATCCTGACATAAAGCCACAAGAAGAGTTGAAGCTTGCCGGTATTGTGACGAGCGTGATTCGGAAGTATTAAAAAAGGACTTCCCGCTAAGTGTGGTATATAAACCACGGCCGAAAGCCCTTTTCTGCAATGAGAATAGCACATATGAACAAAAAAATAAAGCAGAAAATATACTGCTATGCTGATGAAACAGGTCAGGACACTAAAGGAAAATTATTTTTAGTGTCTGTAATCGTTGATGACAAAGAGCGCGACCTACTTCGAGAAATAGTTACATCCATAGAAGAAGAAACCGGTAAAAAGCATATTAAATGGCAAAAAACGAGACATGATGTTCGCATAATGTATCTCAAACACCTCATCCAAGAAGATAAGCTCCGAGGTAAGGTATATTTCGCCACATACAGAAATACACAGGCATATGTTGATTTAACAGTGCTTACGGTTGCAAAATCAATTTTAAAAAAAGCTAAACACGATTATAGAGCAACCGTATTTGTTGATGGCCTAGATAGACATCAGACACGTAAATTTGCTGCAGGACTTCGAAAATTACATATAAAAACAAAAAAGGTGCGTGGACTGCGTGATGAAAGTGATCCATTG
>CAZCAB010000024.1:0-14002 GCA_964496615.1 uncultured Gammaproteobacteria bacterium
AGAAGAGAGATTATCAAAATATCAGAGGATGCTCTTCATGCTGCCAAGAAGGCCATTTTTGCGCTTCATCGCGATGAGCTCGCTCAAGCAAAGAAGAAGATTGATTCAGCAAAGAAGCTGGTTAAGGATGTGCAGAGGCGCTTTGGCAAAGACAAACGAGCGCTTCGTGAAGGCTCGTACAGAGCTGCGGTTGAAGAGCTTGTTGAGGCGCTGCTGCTGTATCATTTCATCACTGATAGAGCGATACCAGAACTTCGTCAGCTTCGCGTAGATGCAGATTTGTATATCGCTGGTCTGTCAGACGTGCCCGGTGAGCTGTACCGATATGCTATTAAGGCCGCTACCGAAGGTAATATCGATCTAGTAAAAAAATGCGCTTCAGCAGCGCAGGAAATTACAGGATCTCTGATCGAATTTGATCTGACAAGCTACCTGCGCAACAAGTTTGACCAGGCAAAAGGCGCTGTTCGCAAGATCGAACATATTGTGTACGAGATGAGTCTTAAGTAAGATAGATCTGGCGTATGTCAGCTATACTCAATGCCATAAAGAAGTATATTCCACGCAGCATTCTTAGTCTGCGTCATTTTTTATATGCGTGGTGGGGGGCGATCAAGTACAGACACCCGTCGAATGAACTTTTGGTTATTGGCGTGACAGGAACCAGTGGTAAATCGAGCGTCTGCTATTTCCTGAGACATGTTCTTGAACAATGTGGATATACCGTGGGTTCGCTGAGTACGCTGGAGTTTTACATTGCTGGTGAGCAGAAGCTCAATGATAGGAAGATGACCATGCTCGGGAAAATGGAAATACAAAGATACCTGCGCACCATGGTTCAGAAGGGCTGTAATGTCGCAATAATAGAAACGACATCCGAGGGGTATTTGCAACATCGCCATCGCTTTATCGCGTACGACATGATGGTTTTGACAAATCTATATCCGGAGCATTTAAGAGCACATGGCGGTTTTGAAAATTATAAAAAAGCAAAGCGAGGTATTTTTGAGTACGTTGCGCTGAATCGAAGGCCAAGAAAGCCAGTGAACATTCCTATCACTTCCATTATTAATGCAGATTCCGAGCATGCCTCCTTATTTACCGATCTTCCTTTTGATAGAACAATGACATATGCAATGAACGTTGATGCGAACATTACTTCAAGTGATGAGAAAGGGACTCAACAAGGAATATCTTTCTCTGTGCATAATCATGCATTCACACCAGCAATTCATGGTATACACAGCGTATCTAATCTCCTGTCCGTTATATCAGTTTGCCGAGCGCTTGATATTACATGGGCAAAGATTGAGCATGCTATTAATGGACTCACTTCTGCTCCAGGACGAATCGAGCAGATAGAGGAATCTCATCAGCACGGCTTTCGTGTTATCGTTGATTATGCATTTGAACCTGTAGCTCTACAGAAACTGTATGAGGTTGTGAGTACGCTTGCACCGAAGAGGATTATCCATGTGACAGGAAACACGGGTGGGGGACGTGATAAGCCGCAGAAGAAGGCCGCAGTCATAGCAGAGAGCGCGGACGTTGTTGTCGTGACTAATGAGGATCCGTATGATGATGATCCACAGAATATCATAGATGAGATGAGTAGCTTTGTGCTTCAGAGTGACCATATTTCGTCAGACGACGTGCACCGCATTCTTGATAGGCGAGAGGGTATTTCACTTGGCATATCATTGGCTCAGAAAGGAGATGTTGTTCTTATCACTGGAAAAGGGAGTGAACAAAAGATGTGCCTATCAAATGGAAGGATGGTTGATTGGGACGATCGGGATGTTGTTCGTGATATTCTAAATACACTCTGATATGGGTATGATATCGGTGATCATGCCTGTATACAATCGGCATGATGAGTTTCGAGAAGCAATCCAGTCAGTGTGTGATCAGGATTATGAAGACCTTGAGATTATTATCATTGATGATGGATCGAGTCCAGCAATTGAGCCAATACAGTGTACTGATAGAGTCATCAAGCATATTCGGCAGGAGAACCGCGGAGCTGCACGGACCCGAAACAGAGGATTTGAGAATTCCGCTGGAATCTATATCATTTTTTGGGATGCCGATATTGTTGCTCCACACAATATGCTCACGAGCATGCACGACATGCTAGAAACCAATACCAAGGCAGGATATGCATATTGCGATTTTCAGCTGGAAAATGGAAAGAGCATGCGAACAGGAGCATTTGATCCGTTGGGGCTGAGAAAACAAAATTATATTCATACAACCTCACTCATTAGGCGAAGCGTATTTTCTGGCTTTGATGAGCAAATACAGCGATTCCAAGACTGGGATTTATGGCTGTCCCTTCTTGAAGATGAAGTTCATGGTGTCTATGTGCCGACGGTCTCTTTCTCCATCATCTCAAAAGGGACGCTGAGCAATTGGCTTCCACGGTATGCATACTGGTTTCCCTTCAAGTATGCTCCTTTTTTTGCAAAAAAAGTACACGCATATGAGCGCGCAAGAGAAAGGATACTCGAGAAACACAACCTTATTTAGCACTGTGAAATACGGAGTATAGCGTATGAACGATCTGGTCAATATCCAGATCTTTTTTTGTGATAAAGCTTACCGTGAAGACAATAAAGAAGATGCCAAATACGTGAAAGATCGCGGGAGATGTGATGGTGATGATCAACAGCGAAAAGAGCGCACCCAAAAGACCCACATGCAGATCGTGATAATCAGATAAAGACCTGGTATGTGTTACGAGGAGCAGAATAATTGAAAGAAGTGTGAATAGATATATGGCGGTGCCAATGATCCCGAGTTCTGCTATGAGTTCGTGGTAGCCCCAGTCGAAATGTCGGCGCATGGTGCGTTCGTGAGATATTGGATCAGTATATGCAAATGACGCACCAATACCATTTCCTATAAGCGGATGTCTATTGATGAGCTCCAATATGGGCGGGAGCAGAGACACGCGGGTGGCGGTGCTTTGCTCTACGAGCGGCGAGGTAATACTGGCAGCTCGAATGCCGATGATCTCAAGCCCGAAACTTCGAAATCCACTCGATAGCAAGATAATGATAAAGAAGCTTGCCAGGAACATTCCGATTGACCAAAGAGAAACCTTAATGACTCGGCGCATCTTGTGTTTATAAAACAGGATAAAGAGTCCAACAACAAGACCAAGAATATAGGCTCGTGACATGTTCAATGCAAGCGTTACTGAACCAGCAATGAACAGAAAGCGCCACATATGATGGTGCCTTTCATCGCGCATTAGCAGCGATGCAATGATAATAAGAAGTGGTGCAATGAGTAGATGCTCAGGGAGTACTATGCGAAAAAAGTAATCTCCAACTGTAGTAATTTTTCCCATCCCAAAATCTCTAAACCAGTTATAAAAGGGGTCATGAAGTTCCACAAACCCGGTTCTGAACAGCAAAAAAGCTAACAATGACCAGAGAGCGCCGCAGATGAGAAAGACAATGACTGCACGGATAAAGAAGTCCCGCGTCTGCGCACGCTTAAAGAGGTGATACGATGGAAGTAAGAATAGAAGAAAAAGGAACGGGATACCGTCTTGGATAACCGCAACAATCGAATGACCCTGGATGAGGCCCCAGAAACTTGCGAAGGTGATCCAAATGAAGACGGGAATGAAAAGATAAAACAATCCGTGAGGCAAACGAAGTCTGTGTCTGCGCTCCGGGTACATCAGTGTAAAGCCAATCCAGAGGATAAGAAAGACAAGTATGAGGAGTGTGCGTATGGATAGACCATAGAACTCCAAAAAGTGCCCAGCTCCGCCGAGGAATAACTCAGAAATGATCATTATCCACGCATACTCTTCACTCCGAAAAAAGAGCATGCCAAGCGTGATAAGAAGCACGAAGACAAGTAATGCTTGTACAAGCGGGAACTGCGCCAATGCGAAGGAGATTGCGCGCAAAAGAATATATCCAACCGCGAGCCATGCAGTTTGTGGATGGCGGTATATTGATGTTGCCCCAAGGCGCTCGTAGATGTGTGCAGGAACAATGCTCATGTGTCCAGCTGTGCGTTATGTATCTGAGGATGTCCGGCAATGAAGTCACTGGCATCCATGGCTTTTTTCCCCTCCATCTGAAGAGAGAGGATACGAAGTGATGCATCCCCTGTGCCGATGTATAGTATACCATTATCAATGGCAGCCGATCTAGCCTCAACTTTTTTTGTGTCAGGAGTAAGTGAATGAAATTTAATACGCCTGCCCTCCCAGGTTGTCCACACTCCTGGCCATGGTGTGAATGCTCTGAATCGGTTGTAGAGATCTGCTGTGTGTAAAGTGAAATCAAGCTTACCGTCAGCTCGATCGAGCTTAGAACAGTGTGTTGCCAGAGCGTCGTTTTGTGGTTGAGGGGTAATATCTCCTTCGAGGTATGAAGGCAACGTTTCTAGAAGCAAATCTGATGCAATTTCAGCCAACTGAAGCTCGAGTTCAGGGTAGGTCTGGTTGGGTTGAATTGGTGTGCTCTGCTGCGTAAGGATTGGGCCGGTATCAAGTCCTTCGTCCATAAGCATAACAGTTACGCCTGTTACCGTGTCGTCGTTGAGAAGTGCGTGCTGAATTGGCGATGCGCCTCGATACTTTGGAAGCAGGGAAGTATGGACATTGATGGTACCATGGGAGGGAGTATCTAAGATATGCTTGGGTATGAGATTACCATATTGTGCGACGACAGAAAGTTCTGGTGGGTTCTCGAGTGTAAATGACTTCAATGATGCAGGCTGCTTCACTGGAATGTTGTGTTTTGCAGCCAGCACCTTCACAGATGGAGGAGTGAGCGTTTTGCTGCGACCGACTGGCTTATCTGGCTGTGTAATGACTTGCTGAATAGTAAAGGAGTGAGCGTCAATAAGTGCCTGCAGGATGCGCGCAGCAAACGAGTGCGTGCCAAAAAAAACGACGCTGTGTGTCTTCATAGATTATGCTCTTGTTTCAAAAAGATCTGTTGCCTTATCAACATACAAAACACCATTCAAATGGTCTGTTTCATGCTGGATGACGCGCGCGAAAAAATTGTGTGCATCAAACGCAATTGAGGTACCGTCCATGAGCAACGCTTTGACATGGATATCTTTATGACGTGGCGTTGGACCGACATGGCCCGGTACTGATAGACATCCTTCATCCTCAGTTACCTTTTTCTTGCTTATCTTTTCATATGTTGGGTTGACAAGTACAAGGTCAGTAGGCTGTCCGCCCATATGCTCATGAGCAAACGCGCGCGAAATTGCATCTTTGCCAATAACACATGCCTGGATATTGCGACCAACCTGCGGTGCAGCAAGACCAATACCTTTAAAGGTATACATTGCAGGAACAAGGTCTTCAAAGAACGTCTGCATTTCGACACTCAAGACATCTTTTTTTGTGAGTTTTTTCGAAGGTTCCCTTAGCGTTTCTGTTGGGAGCGTTACAAGTTGCATGAGTATGTGTTATGGATGAAGGATTCGTATCGGGTTCGGATCAATTTTCCATTGTGGTGGGAAAAGCATGTTGAGTTTCCGGACCATATCATACGGGTCCTGTGCAGTAATCTTACACAGTATCAATTGCCAATGCTTACCTCTAAAATATATCGGATGCATTGGAAGCGGATGCAGTATCGTAACATGTTTTTTGATCTTCGTCAAAGCCTTCTTGAGCTGCATGTACTGCTTATGAGCAACATCTCTTGCGACATGTTGATTTGGGTGAGCGAACATGTAGCGGATAAGGTATCCGTATGGTGGATAGTTGAATTGCTTGCGTGTGATCAGCTCACTTTCGTACAATGACTGAGGGTCAGTAAGAAGGCTAAAGAACTCATGGTCGGGATCTCGTGTCTGCAGATATATAAGAGCTTCTGGAGCATGGTAGCAAAGCTCTGTGAGGGTGTGCCAGAATTCTTCCCGTGCGCCATATTCGGGTATTGAGAGACGTCTATCGGTATCAAGTATGACACTCATTCCTAAGTTTTGCCAATGAACATACTGCAATGCCGAGTGTGTACCGACAATAATAGAAGATTTGTCCAATTTTCCATCGCTCGGCTGACTGTCCGCATCAATATGAATGATAGCCCGCTCGGGAAATTCTGATGCAAGAAACTCAACTACTCTCTCGATTCCTGCTCCTCGCATGAGGAGCAGGTGAGCTCCACAGAGTTCGCATGAATTCGAAAGTCTTTTTTTGAATGCTGTATACGGACATCGCAGTGAGTGATCTGCATTGAAATAGACAAGCGGCAGTCCAGTGTGTGGGGATTTTTCAGTATGGCCACATTCTTTGCATGTCACGGTTGTTGCATATCCCTTTCGGTTGAGTAGGAGTAGACATTGCGTTTTGCAGTCGCGAATCGCTTCAATAACTGGTGGAGCGACAAGGGACGTACTCTTCTGATGCCCCCCGCGCGATACGACGCGTAGTGCTGCGGTTGGATTTGGAAGCAGATGTTTTTTTTCTGTGGGAAGTGAAATGTAGTGCTCGACTGAGGGTGAGTAGTCAGCAAATATAATTTGAGAACCAAATTTCTTGGCAATGATTCTAGCGACATCGTGCGCATGATATCGAGGGGCTTGGTCCCAATGCTTGTGGTTATGCATGTGTGCCATGTCGATGATAATGGTATTGAGTCTCTGAAATGGCAAAAAAAGAGCACTCCTTGTTCCTTCAATGATTGCTTCAGGGGTAGTACGAACGCTCATCCATGTGCTGAACTTTTGCGCCGTTGTGAGACCGCTGTACCATAAGCTTGCTGCGTCATTTTCCCTGTACAAAAATCTTTGTTCGGGTACGAGCGTTAGCGTGGAATCTGTCTGGAGTGATTTAAGCAGGTCCCTGCGAGCAGCGTTACTCGAGTAGATCTCATATCTTTCCTTCAGCGCATCTGAAGCGATAAGCTCAGGTACTGAGAGTTGCTGTGATCGGATTTTTCTTTTTTGGAGTGGTGGGCAGGCAATTTTCAGCATGTGTGAGATAGATACACCATATACATCAGCCAGCTCCTGATATAGGGCAAGGTGCTCTTTTGTGTACAGTGGTGTGGTGTTGAGTCTACCTATGATGCTCTTTGCTTTTTTTATCGAAGAATCGTGATGAATCGATAAAACAAGCCCGAGTGTCTCGGACTTTTTAAAAGGTATTGATGTGAGCACGCCATGGGTAAGGTCTTCCAGATGCGGAGGAATCCGATAATCGAACCCTCCCATGCTCCGCGGCATGTTCCTGAGAGGAGCGATGCGGGCTATCATAGTATGAACTGTCCAGTTAGGTATCCAATACCAAACGGTGCTTCATAGCACATATTTTCAAATTGATAGTGTCTGTCTTTCAGCATACCGGCTAGTACCAGTGTTGATCGATATCCACATTCCTTTGCGCGTGACACAATATCTTCATCGATACTTGCTAGACCAACGGTATTACGTGTTTCAAGCTTTTCAATGAATTCAGCGTCAAACTGCGCGCCCACTTTATCAAAACCAGCTGGAGAGCCCGTTGTTAGTGTATGAGACAGATCACCCGACGCAATAACCGCAATTCGCTCTGGAGATTCGGAGAATATATCCTTGAGAAGTTCGCCGAATCCAAGATGAGCCTTTGGAGACATACCGGAAAAACCAATCGGCAAAATGGGAATATCAAGATGCCTCAAAAGCATAAGTAGCGGAACACTTGCCCCATGGTCGAGCATCTCCTCGCTCATGAGACGAATATCAATGTGTGCATCCCGAGCTGTTTTCGCAATCTGTGCCGCGATATGAGGACTCCCCCTCCATTGAGCGCGCGTGGACATGTCACCGTAGCGCTCAAACGCACCAATAAATGAGTGATGGGCGTTTATGGTAAACGCACTGATGAAAAGTCCAACATGGGGTGAAATGCATATAATTCGCGAAGGCTTGCTTAAATAGAGTCTTTGTTCAAGCTCATCAAGCGCCTTTTGGGTTTCCCTGACATCTCTTTCCTTGCCCTTTCCTATGCTTGGAATGATGATGGGGGGATGGGGGGTGATTGCTGCAAATGTGATCATGGAACTACTTAGAATTGGCTGATGGCCCAATCGACAATTTTTTCAGGTTCTACAAACCGATTCTCATGATCCACATTACCCATGGTAAGTATGACGAATGTTTTTTGATCAGAGTTGCGGCGTATGAGCATTGCAAGATTTGCACCTGACTCGTACAGATAGCCAGTTTTGCTCGCTAGAATCGTGTATGACTTGGTGGTGTGCATCAAGTCATTGCTGTGGTTGTCGAAATGATCGGGCTTACCATCAATGTCCTTTACTTCAGTGTATCTGTAGCTTTTTTTGCCCAGCTTTCTGCGTACATTGCCATTTTTTGTGGATTTTGTAAATATCTGCAGATATTCACGAGCGGTTGTCTCATTATCGATCTCTACGCCAGCAGGATCTACTATTTTTGTCTGTGAGAGCCCCCAATCGACGAGCTGTTTATTCATGCGCTCAACAAATGCCGACTCATTGTTCTCAATACCGGATACAAGCATTTTAGCTGGTGTATTGAGTGAGCTTATGAGCATGGCGTCAAGCAGGCTGTCGTTCCTATACCGCTCACCCTCAGCAATGCGGAAACGGTGGTATGGAGCTTTGTGTTTTGCAGCACTGTATGTGACCGTGTTTTGTGCGCCGAGTCCTTCCTTGAAAAGACGATACGCGGTAAGTACTTTTGTGAGAGAGGCAAGTGGTCTTGGATAGTCAATATTTTTTCCTGCAAGTACCTCGCCAGAATTATAATCTGCGATAAGGTATGCATTAACATGGGTATCAAATGTCGGACCAATGAATGATACGCTATCAGCTGGTGTACGTACCATCAGCGCTGCGATGTCGTTTTCAGGCTCGCTGTTTGTTTCCTGTATGCCTGCGGTGATAGGAGCGGTTCCAGCGACTGCGCGCCTTAGATATATAGGCTCGCCATACTGGTGTGCATCACCAGCAAATTGATTCACCCAGACAATGTTGTTCCAGTCGTACGAAAGACCATTAAATACTGCCTCACTGGCAATGTGTCTCTTCTTGCCGTTTGCTACCACGTATATCTTATTTGATCCAGTCACACCAAAGAGTGTTCCATCCTTAAACAGGAGAGGATCTGCTCGATGTGGGTAATCGCCGAGTACGGATGCAGATGCAGACTCAATATCAAGATGCGCCAGTCGATTTTTTGCTATCTCCTCATCAAAGATAGGCGTATAGGTTCCATTTTCCAGGTAGTAGAGTTTGTTGTTCTCCTTGAGCCGTACCAGTCTTCCGAGTGGATGACTGTCATAGAGTGTTACACTAATGGGGTCGATGACATAGCCCGCAATATCTTTTTTTGTTACCTCGACAATTTCATCAGGATGATATCCGAGTTTTTTAACAACACCTGCATCGACAAAACGCCGGAGCCTATCCCCGTCCACCAAGTAGTGTTCCACACCTACCTTAATCACAGCAAAATTGGGAAGTGATATGGCTGGTCCGGCTTTGTAATTTGAGAGCTCGCTTTTAGGTACATGAATGATAAGATCAGGATCGAAGCGAGACATAAGTGCGCTCATGGATTCAATCGGTCTTCGCTCACCATTGCGTATGAGATAGACTGTAGATTCTTCAGCGGCTTTGAGAAGAGATCCGTCAGGATAGAGTTGATCAAACCATTTCTGCCAGAGTTTCCAGAAATTCCTATTTCCCTGTATGTGAGGCGTATAGGTATACAAGAAGCCCGTTGCATTTGTTGCAGGTCTCACCGTTGTCGAATCAATTGCGTATGATTTACCTTTTCTCTTGATCCATGATTCCTTGTGTAGATTATCATAATACCAACGCATGATGGCTGCTGCGCTATCAACCTGCTTTCCAAATCCTTTGTTGTTCAGGTAGGTACTGCATGACCAGCCACATCCATCGGTAATACCATATCCGGTTGCTCCATCAAGCTGCTTTTGTGTTGGGGTTTTTTCCGTAATGAGACTCTGCTCCTTCTGGAGCTTGATCAGAAGATATTTCGGATTTATGTCGTGCTCCCGCGATGCTCTATCAATGATATATGATGCTGGCCTCTTTGCGCCTTCCTTGTCTGGAACCTTGACTTTCGAAAGTGCACCGCCATGACTTTCAAGAAATGCTTGAATGTCGGCCCTATTCATTGCTCGTGCATCAGTAAGCTCCTCATCACTCAAAAGGAAGTTGGGGTCAAATTCGGTAGCATATGCGGCTGAAGGTAGCAGCGAGGATACGCTGACACAAAATACGGCGATGTAGTTGATCACTCTATTCATATGTACATAGTATATCACAGATGGTCATCATGCCGGATTTTTAGTACATCTGGCTTTTTCGTATGTAGGGGATCGTCTAAAATTGCCTCTATGCAGGACAAACCTTGACAGTATCAAGATTTTTTGATACCGTTATATGATGCTCATTGACCGATCTCGTCTGCCCTCAGTCCCCATACATTGGGGATTAACGGCCAGACGAGGAGGAAATCAATGGCTGGAAAAGTAAAGAAGCAGACTCACCGAGTACACCGTCTTGACGACCTCCTGCGCATTTGGGAGGCAGCGGCTCGGTACAGGCGAGCGAATAAGCGGAACATGGCGGCCATGGGCATGCGTTCGAGCTCGGAGATCCCGACGGATCGCCATGCTGAGGATCTGCGCGAACACATGCTTAGCTTACGTGCCTTGCATGGGTTCGATATGACCCGCTTCCTGTACGACTTTAGCGATCCCAGGTTCACGATCAATGACGGATCGCCAACGAAGAAGTCAGTGGAGGGGTACATCCCTCTTGAGCTCGCTGCATGGACTGCACGGTCCAGACGCGTATTCCACTTGACGGATCGCGTTGCAGGCTTGATCCAGGACACATCGTTCACAAACGTCTGCTGGAAGGACGTGCAGTTCCCGTTCGAGTCCTTTGCGGTTACATTCGAGACTCCAATTCGCTACGGCGAACACTGGGATTTCGATTGCCTGCTGTTCACTCGTGTGAAGGTGCAGGAGCTTTCCGGAATCGATCGCAAGACCATGGAACGCTTCCTTCCGCTGCTGAGGAAGGTGAGCTGGCTTTCGCCCAGCAAGCGGATCAAGCAGCTGATCGATAACCTGCTCAACCATGAGAACCTGACCTTGATAAGGACGCTATCGACAAGGACAAGCAGCCTCGCGGGACGGCAGGCGAGCGAGGCGCTTAGCTTCGAAAGGGCTGTCGCAAAAGGCCAAAAGGCCGGAAGCGACAAGATGTGGGAGCAGAAGCGCCAGCGACTCGGCAACGAGGCAACGAACCGCCTTGACCGACTCATCAGTTCTGATGCACCGCACGAAGAGTTCGAGGCTGCCTGGCGAGCTGCACATGCTGCAGCGCGTGAGGCTGATCCGCCTAGCAAAAAGCAGAACATCCCGATCAGTGTGCTCTCGAACTTTGGAGCAGGGACGGTGGACAGCACCATCGCATCGCTGGATCCTGATGTCTGGGACGACGTGTCTCGCGAGAGAACTGAAAAAGCACTTAAGTTGCTCGCAGGCTTGAGCTTGTACATCCAGGCTCTGAACGCCAATCGGACCGACGTCAGACCTCTGCAGTGGCGCGAGGCCCCGGCGCGCAGACGCGTTGGAGCGAGAGTGGCTTCGATCTCTGATGAGAGTCAGATCTGCGACGTGACATCCCACCACTTCTTTCCGGATGGCAATGTGCCTCCGGCTCGTGGTGAGCGTGAAGCGGCTCCGCGGCAACGTGGTGAAAGGAATCGTCCTGTCCCTCATTGGCAAAGAGCGTACTTTCGACGTCGCCCGGGCTTCGGTCGCGATCCCAACGCTCCGAAGGTTGTTTACGTCAAAGCCTCTAAGCTCAAGAACGCTGACCTTCTGCCTGACCGGGGTTTGCCCGGTGGCTCGAAGACTGACGTGTAACGCACGTCCACTAGTCCGGCGAAGCTAGTCATCATTCGCCATCTCACTTTCCACATATACTGAATAGGTTGAAAGAAGGATTTAAAAAAGGCATAGAATGCCTTTTTTTCGTTTTCCATGGCGCGCACAGAGAGTAATGCTACATACTTGATTTATAGCGAGAATTGTGATCTAATGTAGCTGGTCAGTATAGGACATGAGGAGGAAGGATGTCGGATGAATTCACTGTCGGTGACTACTACGTAGCTGCCTTGGAGAGCGAGATTATCGACCTCGAAAACCAGCTTTCGAAGCTTAAGAAGGGTCGGTCGCCCATGACTGACGCTACTGCAGAGCTTGTGGATACGACGGTCACCACCATGAGGGTCGGAATTGCTCTTGAGTTGATCATAGCAACAGAGCTTTCCACTGATGAGCGAGATTCCACCATGGGGTGGCTCGAAGAGTTCGCTCGTAGAATAGACGGCGTCCATCTGGAGACGAGAGACCGTCTGCAGAGAGCTCTGCAATCTCTACTCGACAGCTCGGTGTCGCGCTTTCCTGCGGTTCCACTCCTGATCCACAACCTCACTGAGGTGGCTGACAGGGTGGCTCGTTCGGAGGATCCGAAAGAGCACGCTGCGCATGTGATTACGACCGGTGGGACATCCAACTTTCTCTGTGCCGTCCTTATCAACGCGCTTGACTGCTCAACTGAGGAGACGAAAGCATGGGCACTTGTGAAGGTAGAGGAGATCGCTGATCGCACTCAGAATGTAGAGGTCGAGAAACATCTGAGGGAGGTGCTTCAATTCTACCTCAGACCTCATGAAGGTCCTGTGGACTAGTTCAATAGCCTGGCGAAGCTACAAATTCGCTACCATCATTTGTGCTTATGGAGCATAAATGAAGAGTACATCAATCATATGGCTGGGCATTTATATATCGTCGCAACACCGATAGGGAATTTACAAGATATCAGTCAAAGAGCGCTTGATACGCTGCGACGTGTTGATATTGTGCTATGTGAAGATACCAGAGTCACGAAGAAGTTGCTGAGCCATTATACTATTCATACAAAAACCGAAAGCTATCATCAACATAGCCCTGAAAAACGGGTGAATGACATTATTGCTGGGTTGCAAAGGGGTATGTCGTATGCGTTGGTAACGGATGCTGGCACGCCGGGAATTTCTGATCCTGGCGGGATTCTTGTGCAGGCAGTGCACCAGGAGGGTATGCAGGTGGTCAGCGTTCCCGGGGTATCAGCAGTCACAGCAGCACTTTCCGTTAGTGGATTTGCCGCGGATAAGTTTGTTTTTTTAGGATTTCCGCCGATTAAGAACAAGCGAAAAAAATATTTTGAGCAGCTTGCTTCCTACACGCATACGGTCGTGCTGTATGAGTCAAATCATAGGATTGAAAGGACACTTTTGGATTTGAAAAAAGTACTAAAAAAAGATACAATTATATGTATCTGTCGTGAACTTACAAAAAAATTTGAATCTATATATCGCGGCACTATAGACGAGGTCATTGAAATGCAGATTCCAAAAAAGGGCGAGTTTGTCATTGTTGTGGAGTAGTGACCCGCCCTGACACGCAGTCCGCTCTTGTCTGTAACCTGGCGCCAATCCCGCCGAAGCGAGTGCGGTCATCCTTTGGGAGACCGCGTTCACGTGAGCAAGGTTACTTCGAAAAACAAACAAACGGGTCAGGGGGGTCGGGTGGGGCGTTTGAGCGTACGCATGCCTCTTTGCGCAGGAGGACGTCAGGGTCAGGCACGGCAGCGCCTAGCCTGTGTGTGATCACGGTCCACAGACGCTGTCCTGGTGCACTTTGGAAGGGCACCGTGCGGTGCGTGCACGAGGTAGGTATTGCTCGACAGCCACCGCGGTGAATATAGCACAAAATGGACAAAAAATCAATGGAAAAACAGTTTTATATAACAACAACACTTCCCTATGTTAACGCAAAGCCACATATTGGTTTTGCACTTGAAATTGTCCAAGCTGATGCAGTAGCAAGGTACCAACGTCTGCTCGGGAGGGACGTTATTTTTAATACGGGAACAGATGAGCATGGACTTAAGAT
>CAZCAB010000025.1:0-13724 GCA_964496615.1 uncultured Gammaproteobacteria bacterium
AGCGACTTGAGAGACGAACAATCCTTCGGTGGTATTTTTGTTCATATACCAAAATCCTTCCGCGGAGGAAAATCTGGATCAGACGAACAAAAAGGATCTCAAGAATCGCTTGATGACCTTATCGAATCAACGCAAAAAACAGCTGAAACGCTTTCCCCACCACTCTTTGGCGGTCTCTCAAAAAAGATCAAAGCGCAGCTGGCATCTGATAAAAAACATGAAGGGAGTAAAAAAAGAGCAGCTCCTAAAAAAGGTGGTAATCCTCGACTCAAACGGCAAGAAAAAAGAAGTCAATCAGCAAGTGATCGCTTCCTTGTAGGTCTTGGCAAAGTGATTGTCCATGGTGTGAATGTTCTCGGACTCATTGTCAAAAAACTCTTCTCTTTGGCTGGGGCTTTTGGTTCAACTGTCTTTTACCTCACCACAAACAAAGGGGGGCGACGAGAACTGATCATCCGTAGATGGAAAGACAAAATACAAGACATAACATCATATTTCTCTAATCTGCCAACAACCAGCAAGGTATTGTTTTTTATCACAGCATTGCTTGGTATAGGTTTTGTATCCACGATAGGATATCTCAAAATAAAAGAAAACAGAGAAGCCACGCAAGCGCTGTATAACACAACACTCCAAGCCGTGATAGACAAACGCGATGCTGCTGAAGCACGTATGATATACGGTGAAGATGCCCAGGCAACACAACTCCTCTCCGAGGCTGAATCATATCTGCAGGAGATTGTGACTCTTGGACATGAAGATACTGATCAGTACCGCGCGGCAAGAGAATCTATTGAGAAACTACAATTAAAGTTAAGAAACATTGTCAAAGTTTCACCAAAACTCATTGCAGATCTCTCGTCAGCAAGTCAAAGTATATCAGGCATTACTTCAATCGTGAGACTTGATGACATGCTGTACGCATATGGGGAAGAAAATGGATATTTGTTCGTAATTAATCAGCAGACAGGTAAAATCACGTCTCGAGCTCATGAAACGATTCCACATCTAAAGATAGCGTCCGTACCAAAAGAGCACGATAAAATTGTCTTTATCACGCGCGGAAACAATCTTGCAGAATTTGATAGTGAAAGCAACACGGTATCACCTCGTGTTATCGGCTTTGCTCATGAAAATCCTGATATCGTGAGCGCTGTCGTGTATAGCAGACGACTGTATGCGATAGATATAAACAACAATCAGATATACAGACACAGTCCAACGCAAACAGGATATGACCGAGGCACCCCATGGATTAAAAGCGACAGTGTTGATATATCAAATGCTGCATCCATGACCATTGATGGAGATATTTTCATCCTCAATAAAGATGCGTCTATCACGAAGCTTGCCGGAGGTATTCCAAGTCCGTTTGAGATTACTGGCGTTAAGCCTGCACTGACCACTCCAACTGAGATAACGACATACAACGATATGCGCTACCTCTACATTCTGGAACCTTCGCACAATAGAATAGTGGTACTTGAAAAGGATGGACGATTTGTAAAACAGTACACTGCTGATGAGTGGACAGACATAACATCTATGATTGTCGAAGAAGATCAAGACAGAGGGTATATCCTCAGTGGATCAAGCGTATACTCATTTGAACTGTAAGAAAACAAAAACGACCCGTTGGGTCGTTTTTGAAATGAAGCAAAGATTCTTATTTAAGCTCAGCTTTTCCACCAGCTTCTTCAATTGTCTTTTTAAGCTCTTCAGCTTCTTCTTTCTTTACGCCTTCTTTAACGGTAGCAGGAGCACCGTCAACAAGTGCCTTTGCATCAGCAAGACCAAGACCAGTTGCTGCTTTTACTGCTTTGATGACAGCAATCTTGTTACCACCAACATCAGTCAGCTCAACATTAAATTCAGTCTTCTCTTCTGCTGCAGGACCTGCGTCACCGCCGGCTGCTGCAGGACCTGCCATCATCATGGCTGGGGCCGCTGCTGATACGCCGAACTTGTCCTCAAGAATTGAAACAAGCTCAGAAAGATCAAGTACTGACATTTTTTCAATTTCTTCTACGAGAGATGCGAACTTTGCAGGAACCTCAACTGATTTCTCCTCAGCCGCAGGTGCTGCTTCCTCCTTCTTTTCCTCAGCTGGAGCTTCAGCCTGCTCTTCAGGCTTCTTTTCATCAGCTGCTGGAGTTGCATTATCTTCTGACATATAATTTTATTATGATTTTGCGTCTTTAACTGCGTTTAAGACGTTGACCAAACCGCGAATGTTACCTGCGAGCACATTAACGAATCCAGAAACTGGTGCATTAATACTGCCAACAAGTTTTGCGTAGAGCTCTTGTTTGCTTGGAAGTTTGGACAGTGCGGTCACTTTAGCATCATCGATGTACGCTCCTTCGAGCACACCTCCGAAAATCTTGACCACTTCGTGGTCTTTTGCAAACTTAGCAATGACCTGTGCAGGTGCAACTTCATCGTCATTACCAAATACTGCTGCGATTCCTCCTTCAAACGCCTTGGTGTCCACTTCCATGCCTTTTTCAGCAAGAGCACGCTTCAAGAGCGTTTTCTTGCTTGCAACATAGCTTACGTTTTGCTCGCGACACAGCGTACGAAGCTCCTCAGACTCGCTTACGGTGAGTCCTTGAAAATTCGCAAAAACAGCAGACTTCGCTGCCTCCAGCTGATCAACAAGCGTACGTACGGCTTGCTCTTTTTGTTCTTTCGTTTTTGGCATACATTTGGATATAAAAAATCCGTGGGAACACCACAGACATACAGTACATCGACCTTTCTACTTTTTGTACCTCGGTAGCATATTTAATTGCGCAGGGCGCAAAGCTACTGTCTATGGTTTACCCTGCTTATGCAAGGTGTATACATACTACACCAAAACATATCCGTTGTCAATATACAAGCATATCACAGATTTTCCCTTATTTTAGCCTTTTTTCCAATTATCCACTTTAGCCTTGACATATATACCCATTTATGATAAAGTGCTACGTCGTCACATGGAGGAACCGTGTTCCACAGGCCGGGACTGTTAACCCCGTAACCTCATAGGCACGGGCACGCCCTGCGCTCTTTGCTGCCATCTACTTAGGCGCAAAGGGGGGCTCGCCCAAAGCCAACACGAACCGTCAAATGGATGACATCAAAGACCCTGTGTGGGTCTTCGTTCCTCAACCTCGTTGGGTGGAGTACCTCCCGTCATCGGCCCCCCAGATGACAGGAGGCGCGAAACCTGAGGCAGGAACACAAAAGAGGAGGCTCGGTTGGCCGAGGGGGTTTAACGCGTATGCGTAGTGTGTATCAACAAGTATACACCGCCCCCCGGCCACAGCCCAAACAAAAAACGCCAGACATGGCGGTTTTTTTGTTGCAGCCCGTAGGGGAATCGAACCCCTGTTGCCAGGATGAAAACCTGGAGTCCTAACCACTAGACGAACGGGCCATATAGACGAGGCAGAGTATATATAAAAAAAGCAGGGTAGTCAATAGATAGACAAAAGGTTACTGCTCAATGCAGCCCCTTTTATTTTCACTTTCTTTTTTTTATCGCTATGCTACAATGATCCCACTATGGATATGCAACAAAAAGAAGATAAGATAATTTCTTTCTTACGGTCCCATCTCAAAGACAAACATGCAGTATTGGGAATGAGCGGAGGAATCGATTCATCGCTTGTAGCAGCGCTTTTGAATAGAGGTCTCCCAAAAGAAAAAATCCATGCGCTCATACTCCCCTCTTTTAGTAATCATGATGAAGATGCAGTGCTCGCTGCATCATTTGCTCAAAAATTGGGTATTTCATATGAAAAAATCAATATCCAACCGCTCGTGGATGCATTTAGAAATGATGCTGCATATATTCAAAGAGAATATGCGATTGGTAATCTAAAAGCACGAATCCGCATGAGTCTTTTATACGCAAAAGCAAACGAGATTGGTGGCATGGTCATCGGTACCGGCAACAAGACAGAATTGATGATTGGATACTTCACGAAATATGGTGACGGTGGTGTTGATATTCTTCCCATTGGTGATTTGTATAAAAAGGAGGTGCGTACCTTGGCTGCGCATCTGAATGTTCCACAAGCCATCATAGACAAAACACCAACTGCAGGACTCTGGAGTGGTCAGACTGATGAGGAAGAAATCGGTATGAGCTATGAAACACTCGACGCTATCCTCATTGCACTTGAAAAGAATGAATCGACAGCTTCGTTTGAAGATATGCTTGTTGTGAAAGTAAAAAAGCTCATGCAGGAATCTGCACACAAGAGGCAACCACTCCCCATATGTCAGATCTAACAGCTCTGTACATAGGCAGATTCCAACCCCTTCATCTTGGACATGTGTCCGTTATCAAGTACATTGACAGTAAGCCAGATATCTCAACAATGATCGTGGGTATTGGAAGTTCGCAATATGAGAATACGTACGAAAACCCCTTTTCATATGACACTCGAAAAGAGATGATCGAAGGCGTTGCGACACACAACCCACTTTCTATTGTGGCAATTCCCGACATTCACAACCTGCCCAAATGGCCACAACACGTACTTTCGATTGTAGGAGATGTTGATGTACTCTATACTGGAAATGACATCGTTGCAGATGTTTTTTCCGATGTCCTTGAGGTTCGTCCAGTACGCTATATGCAGGATATCTCTGCAAGTCATATTCGAAAACTCGCTCACGCTAAAGCCGCATCATGGCAAAGCATGGTTCCTAAGCACGTCATACCACACATAAACGCATATTATGGATAAAGCGTCGCTCATTGAAAAACATTACAACCAAAGAGGAAAGCTTGATTTTGATAATCCCCATTATTTAGCGCACGCAAAGCGTATCATCATAGGGTCACTCGAAGATGATATTGATGAGCGAGGTGATATAACCACAGAAACACTTATATCTCTTGACACACATGTGCGAGCACGAATACTTGCAAAGCAAGATGGTGTGATCGCTGGCATTGAAGAAGCATGTTGGCTACTCAAACAACACGCTATCGAAACAAGTATCCGGATACAAGACGGAGAGCGTGTGTCGCCAGGGACGACAATCCTCACACTTTCAGGATCAATTAAATCAGTACTGACGACAGAACGTGTTGTACTCAATGTACTGCAACGAATGTCTGGTATCGCATCAGCAACATATGATATGGGCTCACGTGCTCCAAACATTTTGCTCTGCGCGACACGAAAAACACACTGGGGACTCCTCGACAAAAAAGCAGTAGTTTTAGGTGGTGGGGGTACACATCGCCTTGGACTATATGACTTTATCCTCATCAAGGATAATCACCTCGCTTTTTTAGACGACAAACTAGAAAATAAAGTACAAGCAATTAGAGATAAAGGTGTTTTTTGGGAAATTGAAGTTAGATATGAAGAGCAGGCGCTTCGTATGGCAAAACTTGAACCCAATGCTATGATGTTTGATAACTTCACACCAAATAGGATTAGAACTATTATCCCACAGCTCAAAAGGCAACACCCGACTATGATCTTTGAAGCATCCGGAAAAATTACCAAGGACAACATCGCCATGTTTAATGATACCGGCGTTGATGTTATTTCATCAGGAGCACTTACCCATTCATCTTCTGCTCTTGATATTGGACTCTACATCGATCACTAATATGAAATACATTCTTGCACTTGATCAAGGCACAACAGGATCGACTGCTATTGTTTTTGATGATGAGGCTCATGTCGTTTCCAAGGCTTACAGAGAATTTACACAGCACTACCCGCAACCGGGATGGGTGGAACATGATGCTGAGGAAATTTGGGAGATTTCCGCCGCGGTCATGAAAAAAGCATGTGACGCAATTGATCCGAGGGATATTGCTGCGATTGGCATTACCAACCAGAGAGAGACCGTCGTGGTATGGGACAAAAAAACAGGGAAGCCCGTGCATAGAGCGATCGTATGGCAATGTAGGCGCACCGCAGATGTATGCAAAAAACTTAGGGATCAGGGAAAGGAAAAACTCTTCAAAGAAAAAACTGGACTTCCTCTTGATCCGTACTTTTCAGCGACAAAAATCGCCTGTATCTTAGAAAAGCAGCCTGACCACGCTGATCTTCTTGCTGGTACAATTGATACCTGGCTCGTATATAAACTCACCAAGCATAAGGTGCATGCAACAGAACCATCAAATGCATCACGCACGCATCTTTTTAACATCCATACACAAAAATGGGACGATGAATTACTTTCACTTTTAAATATCCCAAAACATATTCTTCCGGAAGTGAAAGAAAACATTACTCATTTCGGAAGTACTGATCTTCTTGGTTCTGAAATCCCAATCATGGGTGTTGCTGGAGATCAGCAAGCCGCTCTTTTTGGGCAACATTGTTTCAATAAGGGTGACATAAAAAATACGTATGGCACTGGCTGCTTTATGCTTCAAAACACTGGTGAAACACCAGTTATGACGGATAACGGGTTACTTACCACAATCGCATGGAAGATCGATGGAAAGACAACATATGCGCTCGAGGGCAGTGTCTTTGTCGCAGGAGCCGTGGTGCAATGGCTCAGAGATGAGCTCGGCATCATCTCCAGCGCAGAGCAAACTGAATCTCTTGCTCAGTCAGTTGAATATACGGGCGGAGTATATTTCGTTCCGGCCTTTACTGGCCTGGGAACACCCCACTGGGATGCTCATGCTCGTGGAGCAATATTGGGACTCACACGTGGAACTAGAAAAGAGCACATCGTTAGAGCTGCACTTGAGAGTATTGCTTTGCAGTCACTCGATCTCATGAAAGCTATGGGTCAAGGATCTAGAAAAATGAAAGTAGACGGTGGCGCGAGCAAGAACAGCTTTCTCATGCAGTTTCAAGCCGACATTGCGAACATCGATATACACAGATCTCGCATGGTTGAAACAACAGCACGTGGGGCAGCATATCTCGCCGGCATTGGAGTAGGACTATTTGACATGGATACACTTAAAGATATGCGAGATAATTATGATGTATTCAGACCACAGATGCAGGAAAATAAACGTGACTCAATAGTAGAATCATGGGGCAGAGCAATTCAGAGAAGTAAAAATTGGGAAACATAAAGCCGCCCGCAACTGTACTCCCAAAAAGAAACACAGTTGCTTTGGGCGGCTTTTTCCTCCTCACACCCAAAGCGTCTTTCATTCCTCCCGATTGTCCTTACGAGCCAGTTCGATGATCACTCCAATCAACAAGATGAACATTGCCGTCATCAGTACATCGTCGGACGGCTGATGGTGGAGTATCGCCAGAACTGACTCCCCCGAAGTTTGGTCCATGCACACTCCTCTGCTTGGGTTAGCTCGCAGTGTACACAAAGATACACCGAAACTCAAGTATCTTTACAAAAAGATGTGGAAAAACTACAATACCCTCGTATGAACATACTTGGGATTGAATCCTCCTGCGATGACACCTCAGTAGCCCTTGTCGAATGCTCGAAAAAGGGCTTTATTGTATTAGAGGAAAAAACAGCGAGCCAGGTGGAAATTCACAAAAAGTACGGTGGTGTCGTGCCCGAAGTCGCTGGAAGACTGCATGCAGAACATATCGTGCCTGTGATTGAAGAAGTGATGAAAGGGGAAAAAAAGCCCGATGCGATAGCAGTGACTGCCGGGCCTGGCCTTATAACCGGACTACTCGTCGGCGTTGAAGCTGCAAAGACCCTGTCATATCTTTGGGATGTACCACTCGTGGCAGTAAATCACATCAAAGGGCATGTCATGTCCGTTCTCCTCAATCAAGAAAGTGAGATACTGTTCCCTGCTCTTTGCCTTATTGTATCTGGCGGCCATAGTGAGCTACTGCTCATGAAAGACGAAAGCACCTTTGAACTCATAGGTAAGACGCGTGACGATGCCGCAGGCGAAGCATTTGATAAAGTGGGGAAACTCATTGGACTAGAATATCCTGGTGGACCGAAAATATCCAAACTTGCACATAATGGAAACAGCGATGCAATACAGTTTCCTCGTCCCATGATCGACAGCAATGATTTTGATTTTAGTTTCGCCGGATTAAAAACCGCAGCACTCTATTGGCTACAAGAACACAAGGAGTACGACAAAAATGATTTTTGCGCAAGTTTTGTGCAAGCAATTATTGATGTCCTAACCCAAAAAACAAAAAAAGCGATAGATCAATACCAACCAAAAACTCTCATCCTTGGCGGTGGTGTAAGCGCCAACAAAAAACTCAGAAATTCACTTAAAAGCATTGCATCTGATACACAACTCCTTTTACCACTATCTGAGTATTGTATGGACAATGGGGCCATGATTGCAGCCGCAGGATATGCTGATGCAAAGAAAAAAAATTTTATAAACTGGAGAGAAATCCAGGCTAATCCAAACTGGAGGGTATATGAATAATCACGTTCTATGAACCTCAAAATAATTGGGGGGTCGAGTCATCCAAATTTTACACAAAAAGTCTGCGAGCACATTGGCGTCTCGCCTACACCAATTACAAGCATTAAGTTTAGTAATGACAATAGATTTGTAAAAATCGAGGAACCTGTCCGTGGTGATGATGTATTTGTGATTCAAACCCAAGCAAACCCGGTGAACAGTCATGTAATGGAACTTCTCATTATCCTGCGCGCACTCAAAAACGCAAGTGCGGCACGAATCACAGCCGTGTGTCCATATTTTCCGTATGCGAGGTCTGATAAAAAAGATCAACCTCGTGTCTGCATCACTGCACGCCTTATGGCAGATCTTTTGGAATCTGCTGGGGCAGATAGGGTGCTTATTATGGAAATGCATTCACCACAACTTCAGGGATTTTTCTCTGTCCCGTGCGATCATCTTATTGGTGCACCTGAAATTGTCATGTATTTAAAGCAAAATTGGAATCTTGATAACTACATCCTCGTTGGTGGCGATGCCGGAGCTGCAAAGATGATCAAAACATATGCAGATGGATTGCATCTTCCTGTCGCCATTATGGACAAAAGACGAGATGACAACGATGAACAAGTCCGTATCAAGGGTGTCATCGGAGATGTACGTGGAAAAAAAGTACTCATCATTGATGATGAGACTTCAAGTGGTGATACGCTTATAAAAGACGCAGAATATCTCCTCAATTATGCAGGAGCACAGTCAGTCGATGCGTGTGTAGTACATCCGGCACTTTCTCCCGATGCTGCGGAAAAACTCAATCGGTCACCAATCAAGAGAATCCTTACGACCGATACAATCCCAATTGATCATTTCAAACTCGAAAACGTTGAGGTTGTCTCTGTAGCACAGCGATTTGCCCAAGGCATACAGCGTATCCATGCAAATCAAAGTTTCAAATCACTCAATGATCTTAATGATCTTTAAGTGGTAACTGAAATATTTTCCATCCCAACGAGCTCGGAGAGCTCGTTTTTGATCTCGTCATTCCAGGCAATTTTGGATTTTCCTTTAATCGTGTTTATGCCAACTTTCACATATAACTCATGATCACCAGGATGACGATCACAGATGAATTTGATATCTCCAGCCTTCTCTTTCAAATATTCTGCAGACAAAGAAAGTGTTATCCATGGCAAAGCATCATTACTCTTTGAGACGCTCACTTTACCTGATCCCATTTGCAAATATCGAGCGACTTCTTCGTAGTTTTCTTTTGTGAGACGATACAACTTCTCAGCAAATAGCTTGTTATCACCCTGCTCCTTTGGTGTTTTACATACCAATGCAAGCACCTCGCCCTCATTCCACTGCCCCTGTGTACTTTCATACATTTTTGGAAATACCAACACCTCCATTGAACCGCTCTGATCTGCAACTGTTACAAAAAGCATGATGCTCCCCTTTTTCGTAATCTTTTTTGTGACCTTTTCGACTACACCACCGACACAGACCCATTCATCTCGAGGATATGTTTCGATTTCACTCATAGGGATAAGGGCATCTCGCAGCACCTTCTCATATTTTGCAAACGGATGAGATGAGACATACAAACCAAGAAGGCTTTTTTCCCACGCCAGTTTCTGATCCATACTCGCATCCGGCGCATCTTTGAGCATCACCTTGTCATCAAGCGTAATTGACGTGCCGGCAAATAATGAATCCTGATTGCTTGTTGACCTTTCTTTTACTTGTCGCACAAATCCCAAAATATTTTCAATGTTTGACATTAAGAGTCCGCGATCGACAGAAAAACAATCCATGGCTCCAGTTGCAATGAGTGCCTCAAGGGATTTTTTATTCAAATCCTTATCTTGAACTCGTGTCAAAAAATCTTCAAGGTCCTTGTACTGACCATGTTCTTTTCGCTCTCGATATATCACCTCACAAATATTCTCCCCTACATTTTTAATGGCAGTCAAACCAAAACGAATCCTTCCGGGTTCTCCTGGCTTTGAAACCATGGCAAAATTCTTAAAGCTTTCATTCACGTCCGGTGGCAACACTTCAATGTCCATTCGAGAACATTCATGTGAGATCGCTGCAACTTTGTCAGAATCTGCAGCCTCAGCCTGAAGTACTGCTGTCATGTACTGAACCGGAAAATGAGCCTTCATGTATGAGGTCTGATATGCAACAATCCCATAGCTTGCTGCGTGCGAATTGTGCACAATGATATCATTCGCAACGAAATTATGATCCCCGGGCACCGTGAGATCATATGTGTCCGCGCTGCCCTCAAATGAAATTTCTTTCACTTGATCCCAAAAAATATCGGACGATGCATGTCTTTTCAGAATATCCGAATTGAGCGCTACAGCCATCTTTTCTATGGTCTCTCTCAAATATCCTTTCCGCCTCTTATCAAAGTACAAGAGGCGCTCGGCAATACCAGCTGCATGAGCTAACTGTTTTGGGCCTACCTTTTTTTCCTTCATCTCTTCACGTATCGTTGGAAGGATGTCCTGTGGAATGATATCGACTGTACCTCTAGCTGACCCTGTGCTTATCTCCTTGTTGAGAATCCTATTTTTTGAAATAATGCGTTTCAAGGCATCTTGTTTCTCTCCAAGAAGATATGGTGCAATGAAATCCTCGAATCGTTTGATATTGTTATATCTACTTACATGAATTGTATATCCTTTTTTATAGCCATCCCTATACTTAAACTTTTTCTGGTGTATCGTACTTAAAATACCCAATCTTAAAAGTAAATGTTGGAGTTGTCGCGATAGTTTCTCAGAACTAGTAGCATAGAATATTTGACCATACTTATCGTCATGAATGCAACCATCGCCCTGCCACATGGCGCCAATAAGTTGCGCTATACATTTTTGAGAAAGCTGAAAAATAAACACGGGTATCTCCTTATTTAAGGCATTCTTACCAAGCATTGAATGCTTTTTCAAAAAAGACATCAATCCATTTTCATTCTTGCTATCCCTTTTGCCCACATAGACCGATACGGCTGACTTGCTCCTATCTATGGTCACCTGCGTATTTGAAAAAGACTGCACACATGAAATAAAATCCTGAATCTCAGATTCGGATTTTGAATAAAAATATGCACCATGAGGATGGCATAGATTACCCTCTGCTATAAGATAACCCATGACTCTTATCTTTTTTGGATCTATACTTCTGCGAGAGTTATGTGGTATCACCCTGGGGGTTGCAATCAAGTCACCTACCTTCAAATTTTCCAGCTCTACCCATGTGGAAAAACTCCTAAAGCGATGATTCGATGTGGTGATAATCTGCCTTCCACCTCTTGTTGTCAATTTCCACACATCTTTTTTCCCATTATGATATATGCGTGGCACTTTTTTCCTTTTGAGTGAATGGTGTGAATCCATGGAATATACCTCAACCTTCTCTTGTTCCTTGTACAACTCTCGAATTGAAATAGTCTGACCAGTTGAAGGCTTCACGATTTGCGTATCTCCATGCAGACATTTATTAAATCCATATGCAGCAAACGGTTCAATCAGCTCCCAAAGAATCTTGATTTTATCCTCTTTAAGTCCGCCATGATCACGACACCCCTGAAAAAACTTTATCTTTTGCTTTTCCATTTCCTCAGGAATCTTCTTACCAATTGCTTTTCTAAACTTATCTGCTTCCATCCAATCATATCCAGCAAGCTCAATTGCGGTCAAAAGCACGTCATCTTGGTATACCAGCAGCCCAAAAGAAGCATCTAAGTACTTTTCCATTCTCGGATCAAGATATTCGGTGAGTTCTGGATTATGCTGTCTTCTAATATACTCCGGGATCACATCCATGGGACCCGGACGATACAGTGCTACCATTGCCATGATATCGTCGATTGACGACGGCTTAAGCTCCTTAATCCACCTGGTCATACCAGATCCACCAAGCTGAAATGTTCCCATTGTTTTACCTTCTGAGAGCATCTCAAAAGTTTTTGTATCATCAAGTGGAAGTGTATATACATCAATTTTCTCACCAGTTGTCTTTTCTACAATTTCCACAGCTCGTCCTAAGATAGAAAGATTTCGAATACCCAAAAAATCCATCTTGAGCACTCCTGCACTTTCAACAGATTTCATTTCGTACTGTGTCGTCAACTTTTCTCCACCAACTTCGCGCTGTACGGGAGTAAAATCAGTCAGCGGTGTGGGCGAAATAACAACGCCGGCAGCGTGGATAGACGTATGTCTCGCGCATCCCTCGACTTGTTTTGCAAGGTTAAGAAGTCGCTTAACATCATCATTACTTTCATACAACTTTTTCAAATCAGGCTCTTCATTGAGGGCTCGATCGATCGTCATGGGGAAACCTTGAGCACCGACGGGAATCAACTTTGCCACTTGATCACAAAATCCGTATGACAACCCAAGTGCACGGCCCACATCACGAACACTTGCTCGTGCTGCCATCGTTCCAAAGGTAATAATCTGCGCCACCTTGTCGGCACCATATTTCTTCGTCACAAACTCAATCATCTCCTCTCTTCTATCATCGGCAAAATCAGTATCAATATCAGGTGGACTTGGACGAAATGGATTAAGAAACCTTTCAAACGGAAGTTTGAATCGAATTGGATCAACTGTCGTGATCCCAATGACATATGAAACAACGGATCCTGCAGCAGATCCTCTTGTCGTTTCTATGATGCCTCTCTCTTTTGCATACTTAACATAATCAGCAACACAGATGAAATACGGAGAGTACCCTTTTTCTCTGATGATACCGAGCTCATATTCGATTCTCTCTTTTACTTCATCTGAAAGTGGATCGTAAAAATCAGAGACATTATCATATACCATATCATTGAGCACATCGTCCGCTGTTTTGTCTTTTGGAAGATCAACTGGTGCAAAGTGCCATGCATCAAGCTCAATTTCTACATTAACTCTATCAGCAATCTTCACCGTATTCTCTATCGCATCTTTTACATGTTTGAAACGAGAATAAATATCATCGCCTGAGTTAAGTGATCTGTCTACATGTCTGTAGTCTTCCCTATCAGTCTCATGCACTTTTCGCCCGTCTCTAATACAGACTAAGGTGTCTTGCGCTTCAGCAAGCTGAGGATCGAGGTAATGAACGTCTCGCGACACAATCATCGGGATACCCGTATCAGAAGAAAGTTGAATCAATTTTGTATTCACATCCATCTGACCTTCAATTGCAGGATGATCTTGCAGTTCAAGATAGAAATTATTTTGTCCAAATATGTCATTGTACTCCTGTGCTACTTCTTGAGCCTTCTTTGCATTACCTGCTTTAAGAAGCTGGGGAATCTCACCATGGATACAGCCTGACAGAGCGATAACATGCTTGCTGT
>CAZCAB010000026.1:0-11719 GCA_964496615.1 uncultured Gammaproteobacteria bacterium
AGCCATAATCACACTTACACTACGCCATACATCCGTCTCATATCAGCAACTGATTTCTCGATCAGTTTTTTTAATACTCCCCTATCAATATCTGAAAGTTTCTTTATATACAAACAGGAACCCTTGCTCACTTTATGCTTTCCAAGCTTCTTTAGCAGATCTTCATATCCGCTAAATCCCGGCATAATATATATTGAAATATTTTGCTTTCTAGGTGAAAACCCAGTCAGAGGCCAATCCCCCTCTTGAGTACTCCTCTCAGATTTATAGTGATACTGACCAAAACCAATAATGCTTGTCCCCCACATAGCAGCCTTTTCCTTTGTTGTCCGCTCAAAGATCCTTAATAGATCCTTGCAATCTTTCCTTTTTTGCTCATCAGTAACAGAATTAATAAATTTAAATACGCTTTTATTGTTCTTCTTTGTTTTAAGCTCAGCCATATGACGTATTTACAGGATATGTAATCTGTGCTAGAGTCTACTGTACCACAAAGGAGAATGCACATGAAGTGGCGCGAATTGTACCTATCACTCTCGTTTGAAGTTCCTCTTGGGGAAGGAGCCATAGCAAGTGCCTTCCTTGAGGCACTGGCTCACGGAGAGAGTCTCCCTGCACGATTCTGCGTCTTCGCAGGAACAGATCAGCACCCTGAGCCAATCTTCACTGACGAGAAGTTCGGCATCATCATCAAAAAGATCGCCTCCGTACCTGATAAGCCCCAGATCATGATTACGTTCATGACAGCAGGCATCCTTCCTCCAGGACTGATCCACGGATCGTACCGCCTGCGGTTTAGCCCCGATGGGTTCACATCCTCGCAGCGCCTGCCAGGATCCCTGTTCGTGGAAGAGGACGCGCGCGTCGAGTGCATTCCTGAGCTCCGCTGGTCGGAACTCGAGGACCACGCTGTGGCGTCATAGCGGATATTGAGCAAAGCTCTATCCGAACCGTCCGAGAAACCTCGGACACTATCAAAAAAAGCCTTAGATAAGGCTTTTTTTGTTTGTTACTCTTGACATGAGGAGAAAAAAGTGCTAGGATCTCTTTAGCTTATTTACTGCAGAAGTTAGTAGCTGAGATGTGCTCTCTACTCCCTTCTGCTACGCAGAGGGAGGATGGGATGCTTATCCTGGATCATTGCCAGGGCAACCTGGTTTACTCGACTGTGAAGGACGTCGCGGAGTATCGACGCGTCACTCACGAAGAGAAGACCCAGGCTCTCAGCAGCG
The DNA here is from genome assembly GCA_964496615.1 of uncultured Gammaproteobacteria bacterium. Classification (GTDB taxonomy): domain Bacteria; phylum Patescibacteriota; class Patescibacteriia; order Magasanikbacterales; family UBA922; genus CAZCAB01. Next base: position 1,233 of record CAZCAB010000026.1, read on the forward strand.
AGGCCTACCGCAAGAGAGGTGGATCGCCTCGTGTTGTCAATCCAAAACCAGGAGCTGAGGAGGAGTTCCTACGGCGTATCGCTTGGTTGAATAGTCCGCAAGATCAGTATTCCACTTGGAAGGCGATCTCAGTCATCGACTAGGACATTCGCTAGTGAAACGCACACGCGCACCCCTAAAAAGGTGCGCGATTCATTTTAATCTTCAACTCTATAATTCGGTGCTGATTTAATCCCACCAAGATCATGTGGATGACTCTCCCGAAGCGATGATCCTGAAATTTTTACAAAACGAGCTTTCTTTTGCAAATCAGTAATTTTTTGAGCTCCATTATACCCCATGCCGCTTCTGAGACCTCCGGCTAACTGATACAAAATTCTTTCCACTGGACCCTTGTATGGTACGCGTCCGCTCACACCTTCCGGCACAAACTTGGTTTTCTTTTCAACATCAGCCTGACCATACCTGTCTTTACTCCCCTGTTCCATTGCCTCAATACTCCCCATCCCGCGATATGTCTTGTACATGCGACCATCGATAAAGTCAATCCGTCCAGGTGACTCATCAGTGCCCGCAAACATATTCCCCATCATGACCGATCGTGCTCCTGCTGCAAGTGCTTTTACGATATCTCCTGAATTCTTGATTCCACCATCTGCGATGATAGGAACAGGCCTTCGTGCTTTTGCCATACCGCGAGCCACCTCCATAATGGCAGAGAGTTGTGGTACGCCAATTCCGGCAACAACACGGGTCGTGCAGATTGATCCTGGACCTATCCCAACTTTTACAGCGTCTGCACCAGCATCTGAGAGCGCAATACCAGCTTCTGCAGTTGCGATGTTTCCCGCGATGATTTGAGCATCAGGAACATGTTGTTTGATCATGCGTACGGTTTTTAATACGCCATCTGAGTGTCCATGGGCGGTATCTATGACGATTACGTCTGCACCAGCATCTAAAAGAGCAACTGCTCTTTCAATACCTGACATGCCAACACTCGCTGCTCCACCAACTAGAAGCTGCAGGTTCGTATCTTTAGCAGCATCTGGATACATCGTGTTCTTTTCTATATCTCTTCTGGTCACCATACTTTTCAGATGTCCTTTTGCATCTACCACGCACAGTGTACGCAGTCGATGTTCTCTGATCATCCTATTTGCCTCCGAGAGACTGATTCCGGCTTGAGCTACTACCATTTGAGATATTGGTCTCATCCGATCTACTACTTTTAGATGCACATCATCTGGAATAAAATAATCGGCATCATTAATAATGCCGACTAATTTCCCTGATCTATCGACCGCGGGTGCTTTTTTGTACCCATGCTCAAAACGAATGTCTACAACCTTTTGAATATCGTCATCCGGATGCACACTTACTGGATCCTCCAAAAAGCCATTTGAAAATCGTTTTACTTTCTTGAGCTCATGCACCTGCGCATCTATGCCCATGTTTTTATGAATAATCCCGATTCCACCTGCTTGTGCCATGGAAATGGCCATTTTTGCCTGCGTCACTGTATCCATGGGTGCACTGAGAAATGGAAGCTGCAGCGATATATCCCTGGTTAATCTTGTCTTGAGCACGACATCCCGCGGTAAAATACTGGAGTGTTGTGGCACCAAGAGGACATCATCAAACGTAAGGGTTTCTTCAAAAGGCCTGAACATTTACAATGAGTATGATATGATATGGGTGCATTTAATCATATATACAGCATGCAGGCAAGTGACTATATCGCCATTTTAGACTTCGGATCCCAGTATACCCACTTGATCGCTCGAAGAATCCGAGAACTCGGGGTCTCATCGCGTATTTTCCCTGCGCAAGCTCGCATCGAGGACTTCTCATCCGCGATCGGTCTCATACTATCAGGTGGTCCACGACCGGTAACCAGCTCAGAGGCTCCAGAGCACGATTCTCGCATTTTTTCGCTTGATATACCCATACTTGGTCATTGCTATGGCCATCAGCTCATAGGGCACCATTTTGGCTCAACCGTAACAACTGGCGGTGGTCGTGAATACGGTATCGCTACGTTTCAAACCAGTAGCCACCCGTTATTCTCAGGTATTCCTACAAAGACAACCGTTTGGATGAGTCATGGGTATCATGTAGAGAATCTGCCAGAGGGCTTTTCTCAAATTGGATCAACAGAAAGCGAATCAATCGCAGCTATCGCGGATGATTCTCGCAAAATATACGGATTTCAGTTTCATCCTGAAGTTCATCACTCAGAACATGGGATGCAGATGCTCTCTAACTTTGTGTTTACCATATGTGGTGCAACCAAAAACTGGACATCTGAGATCCAATTGCAGCATATTCAGGATCAGATTAGAGAAGAAGCGAAAGACAAAAACGTATTTTTGCTTGTCAGCGGTGGTGTTGATTCTACAGTATGCTTTGCCTTACTCGAAAAGACACTTGGTAAAGAACGTGTGTACGGACTCCATATCGATCATGGCTTCATGAGATTAGATGAGTCAGAGAAAGTAAGTAGAGCACTGGAAGACATCGGTCTTGATGATTTGCACGTCATCGATGCGCAGCAGGAATATCTGAGTACTCTCGATGGTATTTCAGATCCAGAAAAAAAGAGAACCATCATTGGTGATACATTCCTTGACATTGTGGAGCGTGTCATGAAAAAGCTCGGCTTTGAGCAGGACTCATGGCTTCTTGGGCAAGGAACTATATACCCCGATACAATTGAATCGGGAGGGACGCAACATGCTGATAAGATAAAGACGCACCACAATAGAGTTGATCGAGTGCAAGACATGATTGAAAAGGGACTTATCATTGAACCAATCAAGGACCTTTACAAGGATGAGGTGCGCACTATTGGCAGACAACTGGGACTCCCGCATGAACTCATAGACAGGCACCCTTTTCCAGGACCTGGACTTGCGATTCGCATTCTCTGCTCTGAAGGAGAAAAAGAAGCGCCCCATATTGCAGATGATGACCTTATCAAGCTTCCAATCAAATCTGTTGGTGTTCAAGGCGATGAGAGAAGTTACTCTCACCCTGCATTACTGACTCAGTCACCGATAACGTGGGATGATCTTTCCATAATCTCTGCGCAGATAACCAACACACATACGGATATCAATAGGGTGCTCGTTTGTCCTTTTGCAGACTCAGCTGAACTCAAAAGTCGTATTCTAGAAAGCACCGTCAAGAAAGCATATCTTTCAAAGGATAGAATTGATCTTCTCAAACAAATCGATGACATAGTGAATAGACATATCGATGTCCCAGACTGCAATCATATATGGCAAATGCCTGTCGTCCTCGTACCCTTTGGCCACAAACACAGAGAAAGTATCGTTCTTCGGCCAGTTGAATCAAAAGAAGCAATGACAGTCTCATGGGCGCGACTCCCGGAGAATATTTTACGTGCTATATATGCTGACATAGAGGCACTTGATAAAATTGATTTTATTTTCTACGATATAACTAATAAACCACCCGGTACCATCGAGTGGGAATAACCAAAAAATATGGACACAGAAAGAGAGAATCCGCATCAGTTTGATATGTTTGATCCCTCTACCGAAGATGAAACTGAGGTGGAACAGGGTGAAGGCCCATCTCACACTGTTGAAAAGAAAGGTGGAGCTATCGTCTTCAAAGGACTCCACAAAGATGATGACAGCAATTACCCGGCGCCTGACGCGTGGGGTAGTGGTAAGGGATAATATGAAGCCAATCATCGTTATCCCCACATATAACGAATCAGAGAATATCGAGCGTCTTATCCGCTCGATATTTGCGCTTACAATCACAAACCTTGAGCTTGTTATTGTCGATGATGGATCACCCGACAAAACAGGATTGCTGGTAAAAAAACTTCAGTCGCAATTTGATATTCATCTTATCGAGCGCGAGGGAAAGCAAGGTATTGGCTCAGCATACATCGAGGGATTTAAGAAGGCTCTTAGTCTTGGTGCTGATATCATATTTGAAATGGACGCAGATTTCTCTCACGATCCCCATGACCTACCCCGAATGATAGAGGCAGTGAAAGATACTGATTTGGTTATCGGCTCTCGAAAAATTAAAGGGGGTAGCATTATTGGATGGGGCGTCATTCGAAAATCCATGAGTGATGGCGCAATGTGGTTCTCAAGGTTGGTGCTCGGACTAAAAACGAGGGATGTCACCGCTGGCTTTAGGTGCTTCAGACGATCAGTTCTTGAGACTCTTGATCTTGACAGTATTGAAAGTAATGGATATGCATTCCAAGAAGAGCTTCTGTTCAGAACTGAGCAAGCTGGATTTTCAGTTGCTGAGATCCCCGTCACCTTTGTGGATAGGCAAGAAGGGAAATCAAAATTATCAAAAAGAGATATTTGGGAATTTTTTGTCGTCATGATCCGACTACGTCGACGGAGGAAGTAATTCAAAAACAGCGCATCATGCGCTGTTTTTTGCTGTAAATATGATCCTTCCTTATTCATGTGTTATGCGAGAACATGCATATGTTCTAACCACTTAGCTAAATGATGCTCAAGCTCCTCAAGCGACTCCACTCGAACAAGCTGTGAACGAAACTCCTTTATACCAGGCATGTCCATCCCTATTTTTTGAGATTTGAAATACCATGAAAGGTGCTTTCTAAAGGTAATGATGCCACGCTCTCCATACTGCTGTACATGCAAACGTGCATGTTGCGTGACCACGCGAACACGCTCCTGCGGGGATACCGCAAATGTAGGATCTAATACTTTTTTGAAAAACCATGGGTTCCCAAGTGCGCCCCGCGCAATGAGCACGCCATCACACTTGGTGAGTGCAAGTGCCTCATCCACCTGATGACTTTCATGGATATCTCCATTTGCAATAAAAGGAACAGTTGCAATTTCTTTTGCTTGCTTAATTCTTTCCCAATCGCTTTTACCTGCATATCCTTGTTTTTTTGTTCTCCCATGCATCGTGATTAAGTCCGCTCCTGCTGCTTCAATGATTGGAATAAATAGCTTAAACTGATCTGGATCATCCCATCCAAGACGTATTTTAACTGAAAGCGGCGTATCACCAATCGCCTTTTTCATTTCCTGAATAATCTTTGTTGCCCGATCTGGTTCTTTCATCAAAGCAGCGCCGTTGAAATTGCTCGTAATTTTGTATACCGGACAGCCCATATTGATATCAATACCCTCAGGACCAGCATGCTCCATGACAATACTCGCAGCACGCGCCATTACCAGCGGATCTGCACCAAAAATCTGCTGAACAATTGGCCGTTCAGCCTCAACAAAGTCAGTCATCCCCATGGTCTTTTCGTTCTCCCTGATGATAGCTTCACTACTCACCATTTCTCTAAAGACAATATCAGCTCCGCCAATACTGCGAACAACCTGGCAAAAGGCAGAATCGGTCATGTCAGCCATTGGTGAGAGCGCGAGAATTCGCTTATTATTTTTTAGGACATCCGTTATCCACATAGTTATACAACATACCAGAAAAGAATGAGGAATTCAAGGTTGACAGGACAGAAAAAGCACTATATAGTAGCTGAGCCAATCAAACACACATCTGTTGGAAGAAGGGTGTAATTCCCTCACTGTGCCGCAACGGTTAAAGTCCGATCTTTCAGATATGTGAGCCTGTCATAGGCAGTCCCGAGCAGGACATCGTTTTATAGTTAAAAATCTCTGCTCGGCAGAGCTTTTTTTATGCGCGCTTTTGCAAAACAACATAAGCATCATTTTTCTGCCTGGGTAATTCTGGTCATTGTTGCCGTTGTCAGCGGGTATTATGGCTATTTACATAACCCATCCCAAGAAAAACAGCCTATCCAGGAGGATGTGGTAATTGAATCAGAGGGCATTATTGTTCGCTCTGCAACAGAGGGTGATGATTTTGACCGCCTCTCCCCCACTACGCAGGAAACGGACAAAAATGTATACACTAGTCTAGACTTTTTGATCTCTGATTCAGAGGAAGACCCTGATCAATCAGTGGCCGAAGATACCCAAGATGATCAAGAAGATGCTGCTGAAATTGCTCAACAAAGCGAAGAAGATGTCCTGATTCAAGTTCAACCTGAACAGACAGATCCAAATCTAGACCTCATATCTGCTAAATTCTATGTAGAGGGCAAAATGTATACACTAGTGTATACAAAAGGATCATCTGTCTATGAATTTATGAAAGAGCTAGCTGCAAATGATGAATTCACCTTTTCAGGACAAAACTATGGGGGTCAACTCGGTTTCTTTGTGAATCAGGTAAATGGCATACAAAATGCAAATAATCATTATTGGATCTACTACATTAACGGAGAAAAGGCAAAAATGGGCATTTCTAACTATATTTTAGATGATGGTGACATCATTACATGGAACTATGAGGAAGCTGAATCATAATACAAAGGTAGTACTAGTCATTGCTGCGTTGACACTTTTTTTTGCGAGCAATCTTAACGCAATTGATGAGCGTATTGTCAACATGCGTATTGAAGGTCCTGCTGACCAGCTCTTTCATACTAATGTGGCTGTTTCTGAATCCTGCGTGATTACTGATGGAACTGGCGCCACAAGTACTATATCGGGCTATAAAGCGATCTGTGCGCTGCAACAAGCACACACGCAAGGACTCATCACCAGCTATGTTGTGGAAAATCAACCGCTCGGGTATTGGCTTGATGCGATTAATGGTATTGAGGGTCAGGATGATTTTTCGGAAACATGGATTTTGCGGATAAACAACGCAACTGCAAACTTTGGTATTGCCGATCAGGAGATCCTTGAGGATGATGAGTTGCTTTTGACATATGGACCATGGCCTAGTGAGCCTCTTGATGTTGTTTCATCACAAAAGAGCGTCCATGTCGGCAAGACACTTACGCTCGTGGCACTCGTGTATGATGATAGCGCAGGTGCATTTGTTACTTCTACAGATCCCACAACATTTCTTGTTGGAGGTGTCTCAACTTCTACGGAAGATGGCACACTAAAGCTTGTCCCTGATACTGAGGGACCACTATCAGTATCTATCAAACAAGTAGGTAAGACGCGTAGCCCCAAAAGGACATTTACCGTTCTCCCTGAACTTCTCCCTATCCCTGTAACACTGCGTGTTGAAGGTCCTGATTCAACTATTACTCATCAATCTCTAAATCTCCCTGAAACATGCGCAGTGACTGATACGAATAACGTTGTTCATACGGTTGAAGGGTACAAGGCGATTTGCGTGCTCCAAAGAGCCCTTGAGCGTGGAGATATATCATCTCTTAATGTAAAAGATTTTGGTGATCCTCTTGGTCTTTTTGTTGATGGTATTGACGGATTCATCACAGAAGATGATTTCTCAAAATTCTGGGTCTTGCGAAACAACTTTGAAAGCGCAGCTGTCGGGATAAGTTCCCTGACGCTCTCATCTGGAGACTCACTCCTTCTTCACTTTAGTGATGGCGCTGCCAGACCACTCAGCGTTGCAGCAAGTAGCTCAACGCTTGTTATTGGTGAATCAATCCGATTGAGGGCATATGAATGGATCGATGACTTTAATGATCCACAAAATAGTGGTTTTGTTGAGTATGTCAGCAGCACCCGATTTCATGTATTTGACAGTAGCGGTGTACTGGATGCAGATATTTCCATGCCAATTGGCGTTACGAGTTGGTCACCCTCCGCAACGGGTACATTTACCGCATATGTAACAGCACTGGATCATGTAAAAAGTGAACCGATCAAAATTATCGTTACTGATGTGCCGCCACCACGACAGGTAGAACTCAGAATTGAAGGGCCTACCACGACGCTCATGAATGCAACTGTTCAAACACCCCACTCCTGCGTCGTCACGGATTCGACCGGGACTACCACAACTGTTATAGGATACAAGGCCATCTGTAGTCTACAAGATGCTCTTAAGGCAGGACATATTGACAGTTTCACGCTAGATACGGACCCTGAGATGGGACTCTGGCTTAATGCGATAAATGGTATAAAAACCGATAAAGATTTCATGACGCTGTGGATTACTCGGTTAAATGGGCCGACAGCAGGAAGCAGCATTATGGAACAAGTGGTAAGCGAGGGCGACGAGATGCTTCTTTCATACGGAAGCTGGCCGCATGCGCCACTTGATATTTCATTTTCCACGAGTACTTTTGCCAGTGGCACGCCACTAACACTTAAATCGCTGTACTTTGACGATTTTGAGAAACTATACTTACCACTTCAGTCAACAACGAGCACATTCACACTAAACAATGTGCCATATGCAACTACTGGCACACTTCACATCACTCTTGATGAAGACATGATCGGAAGTGAGGTATTTGTGTCGGCTGACAGCTACACTAGAAGTAAGAGATACAGTTTGGGTGTAAAGGAACAAGAGGAGCCTGACAACGGTGGTGATACCGGCGGCAATGGAGGTGGTGGTGGCAACTCACCCCCTCCAGGAAAAGGTTCGCCACAAGGTGTGAGCCAAGCGAATATCCAAGCCGCAATTGATAAACTCATAGTTTACATTCAGTCTCAGCAGGATGAAACTGGAAAAATTCTGGATGCAAGCACAAGTGACTGGAGCATTATGTCATTTGCAGCAGCTGGTATCGATCCCGCTACAGTGAGCACAGGAACTGGAAAGTCAATCCTGGAATATGCGACGGAGTATCAATTTGATGATGGTGAGCTGAATCTCTGCGCCGGTCACACAAGACATGCACTAGCGCTTTTGTCTGCAGGTATTCCTGCTACTAACGCGCTCATCACCAGCTCAACTGATTATCTGATCTCAGAAAATTGCTATGCCGATGGTCAATTCGGATTGCCCGGCATTAACGATGATGTGTTTGCACTATTTGCACTTCTTGGAGCCCAAGCCACGTCTTCTGATGCGCAGATTATATCAGACATAACACAGACCATCATTGATGATCAAAATGTAGATGGAGCATCAACATGGGCCGGATTTGCTTCGCCAGACATTACCGGTGCTGTCCTTAATGTGCTTAGCTATGCAAAAGAAAAAGGTGTCCAGGTAGCCCAAAACGTACTTGATAGTTCACGAGCATACCTTAAGGCAAGTCAAAACGTGGATGGTGGCTGGGGAGCAGATGGTGTATCTGACGCGCTAAACACATCATGGGCTGTTATGGGTATAACTGCAATACATGAAGGGCAAAATGATTGGTTTGCCGGTGAAAAAAATCCATGGCACGTCCTCACATCGCTTGTTACAGACGATGGGTACTACGAGGCAAGCTGGAACCCAGGAACAGTCGATTGGTTTTCGACAAAGCACGCTATCCCTGCTCTTGCCGGAAAAAGCTGGCCAATTGATCCGGTGACTACACAACCTGATGAAACTCCTGATCCTGCACCGGAAACTCCTGACAATAGTGGCGGATCTACTTCAAGTGGTGGGTCTTCAACACAAAGCTCGAATCCTTCAAGTAATGAAACGGGTCCACCTCCACCAATAGCAGATCAATCACAAGCAGTGGATGAACCGCCTGTCACTGAAACTGATATTGATGATGCTCTGCTAGATGAGTTTGCAACTGCCGAGCAATCGCAGCCCGAGAATGAACCTACCACGTCACCTGAAACATCACCCACTGCTCCCAGTGCATCGACAGGTACTGGAAGTGGATCATCTTCTGATCAGGATAGTGAAACAGTGGTAGATGAAACTGTGGATGAGCTGCCAGCTGAAAGCGAGGAAGAGCTTGTTTCAGATGAACTCCTTGACCTTCTTGATGAGTCACTCCAGGGACAAACACTCGTCGCAGATACAGGATCCTCCCCTGTTCAGAAAACTGCTCGTGGAGTCTTTGGTGCTTCGGTCGCCCTTGCTGGAAGTCTGAGCACGCTCCTTGCTTGGAGACTGTTGCAGACTCTGATATAATGTCTCAGCTCTCTTTAACTATTTGAATATGAAACGCTTTTTTTCATTTACGTCTCTTCTACTTGCGTGTGTACTACTACTCACCGGATGTGGAAATTCAGGAAAGGTCACTAACCGAAAAGGCCCACAAGGAGAAGTAGAATATCGGTACGAACTTACCATCTCAAAATCGTCGGATAACAGTGAAGTCATTGAGCTGCTGTCTGAGAATAAAGAAATGTCACTCGCTGATCTTATGGATCTTTCTGAGATATCCTTTGATGCCCGAGAGAGCGAGGGAGTACACCAAATTTTTGAGCTTGAGGGAGTAGTAGCAACCGCCAGACATGAATGGTTACTCTACGTTGATGATGTCATGACATCTGCCAATTTGGATACAGAGATAATCAAGCCAAAACATGAGATTGAATGGAAATACGAGCTTACTAAAAATCAAGAAACGGATGAGTAAACAACGATTGACAATTCTTTTTGCCGTGCTGCTGGTCATACTTGGCACCGCTGCCAGACTATTTCCGCATCCACCTAATTTCACGCCAATCGCAGCGATCGCACTCTTTGGTGCGCTTTACTTGCCCCGTAGACTGGCGCTGATCATTCCTCTTACT
>CAZCAB010000027.1:0-2832 GCA_964496615.1 uncultured Gammaproteobacteria bacterium
TGTGAAATTTGTGAACTGTGCCTGATAAATCAGTAAATGAAAGATCGGTCGCATGAAGAAATAGTCGTGGCGACACGTCATTTACCTGAATCTTTTTATTAATATATAGACTGTCTCCTGCAAGCGGATGATCGTATGCAAACATGTGAACTCTAATTTGATGCGTTCTTCCTGTATGTAGCTTTACACGAATCAATGAATAGTGGTTAAACACTTTTTCAACCCAAAATTCAGTCAGCGCATCTCTCCCCTCTTGCAAATAATCAACATTCTTTAAGGTAACCTTCTCGTGCTTTGGTCGCGCAGCCATTTTTCCGTCCTTTCCTCTTCCTATAAGGAAATCTATGGTATCATGCTCTTTTTCTATCTGACCATGACAGAGTGCGGCATAATACTTTTCAACTTTTCTGTCCTTAAACTGTTGTTTGATATGTTCAAAACTCTCTTGCGTCTTGGTAATAATCATGAGTCCTGATGATTCGCGATCAAGCCGATGGACAATTCCTGGTCTGTTTGCGTATTCACCAATACCAACAACCTGCGGATATGTCTTTGCGACCCATGCAGCCACGGTTCCTGACTCCTTGAGCTGCTCAACTGACATCTCCTCCTGTTTTGGGTGCGCGACAACATCATATGGCTTATCAACCACCAAAAATTCATCAGTTTCCTCTATAATGGTAATATCAGGAACAGGCAATGACACCTCCTCAGGCAACGCAATTTTGACTGTATCCCCAACCTTGAGTTCAACACCTGCCTTTTTTTCGACTTCACCGTTTCGAGTAACGCCCCCACGTTTAATCAATTTTTGAATTTGAGATCGAGATAGATCGACACGCTCAGACACAAAAAGGTCAAGACGTTGCTTATCTTGTCCTTCCTCGACTCGTAAAAGGATACTCTTCATGTAGGCCAGGGTGGAATTGAACCACCGACCACCACGTTATAAGCGTGGGGCTCTAACCACTGAGCTACTGGCCCTCGTTTGCCGGCTCAGTATAGCAAAAAAAGGAAATATATCAAGAGTTGTTGACGACTCTGAGTATATGGTATAGTATGCGCTGGTATGCGTACAGAAGGCATCAAAAAATTGATCGAAAAGGCCCAAGATATTATGGGCGGAAGTTTAGATCCGATCCATGATCTCCCTCACGTGAGAAGGGTTGTTCAATATACGCAAAAAATGGTTGCGCAGATGGAGATATCTGAAACAGAGCGCTGCGCACTTGAGCTTGCTGCCTGGTGGCACGATGCGGGACGCACCATTACAAAAAATCCATCAATAATTTGGATGCTTTTCGTTGATGATTTTATCTCCGCTATCATGCTTTGGATATGGACAATACGCTATCGCGTCTTTGGAGATGTGGTTGGTATTTCCATGAGACTCATTATCTGTAAAAGTCTTGGAACAGGAGCCATACTCACACGAATTCTGCTTCCAAAGAGACACCAATTACTTTTGGATATACTCCACGATGCTGATAGGCTTGATGTATTTAATGTTAATCGCATCATATTTGCATGCCAGCTTGCTGAATACTCACATCTGTACGGTGTAGGATATAAAATCCTGACCTGGTACAACCTATGCACAAAACATTTACATATGAAAACGAAGGCTGCTCGTGAATATTTTTTGCACATTCTCAAAGAACTCCTTGAGTGGATAAGCCAACCTGCTGTCAAACTCTGGCATGAAGACCGATTTGGGAAAAATTGGCTCGACAAAACGCTCTTGCGTCTTGAAGTATTTATTTTCGAAATTGAATCCTTGAACGCCGCTGTGTAAACATATGTCGCTCACAAAAGGGATCACCTCACACACAAATCGACTCAGAAAAAAGACAGAAAAAAGACTCGATGAATATTCTTCGCCAAGCGTAGAATTTTTTGTTCTTATTGGACTCTCAGCTGCACTTGCTGTCACAGGACTTGCGCTTGATAATACGGCAGTAGTCATTGGTGCCATGGTTGTTGCCCCCCTTATCACACCCATATTCGGATTCTCTTTGGGACTCCTTGTCATCCGAATACGACGTATCACAAAATCTCTCATGACTACAGCCCTTGGAAGCTTGTTTGCTGTCGTTAGTGCAACACTCATAACAAAGGTAATTATTGTACTCGAGGGAACAGGAATAGAATTCACAAACGAAATTGTATCGCGCACCGAACCAAATCTTTTGTTCTTCTTCGTTGCTCTCTTTAGCGGTCTTGCTGGTGCATACACATACGCAAAACCGAAACTCTCTGAACGCGTTGCCGGAATAGCAATAGCAGTTGCACTCATTCCTCCGCTCGCAGTAATAGGAATCGCAGTCGCACAAGAGTTATGGAACATTGCGTACCAAAGCATGCTGTTATACCTTTTTAATCTTGCAGGAATTATTTTTGGAAGCGTCATCATGTTTGTCCTTCTTGGTTTTGGAAGAGATATTGAAAACTCAAAATTTTGAAAAAGAAAACAATAAAGTGCACTGCACTTTTTTTGTTTTAAAAAACTTATGCACAGTTTTTTTGAAAACAGTATTTCAAATGTTCGTAAAAAAAATTATACTATGTGCAAAGGTCGAAACATTTTTTTCTTTTTGAAAAAAGTGTCACACATTTTTTACGCACATGCTTGTCGTGTAAAAAATGTTCGCGCGTCACTTTGGTATGTACCATGGTGATATCAAAAAAAGCGCGCACACCACACTGAAGGGAGACATTCTACTATGCCAGCACGAAAACGTGCCACAAAACGCAAGCCTGCGAAAAAGAGAAAGCCAGCGAAACGCAAAGCGGCTCCGAAGCGCAAGCCAGCTAAGAAGAAAAAAGCTGCAC
>CAZCAB010000027.1:2932-11596 GCA_964496615.1 uncultured Gammaproteobacteria bacterium
CAAAGCGCAAAAAGAAAGCAGCGCCTAAGCGCAAGAAAAAGGCGGCTCCAAAGAAAAAGAAAGCTGCTAAGAAGCGCAAGCCAGCTAAGAAGAAAAAAGCTGCACCAAAGCGCAAAAAGAAAGCAGCGCCTAAGCGCAAGAAAAAGGCGGCTCCAAAGAAGCGTAAGGCTACTAAACGTAAGCCAGCGAAACGCAAGCCTGCTAAGCGCAAGACGGCTAAAAGAAAGCCTGCTAAGCGCAAAGCGACACGTCGCAAGAAGAGATAAGGTATCTTTTCAAAAAAAGACCCGGCAACTGTCGGGTCTTTTTAATTTAGTGTTAAACCCATCTGTTTTACGCCACCTCTATCCTCTCCTTCCTTAAATACTTTCACAATCCCAAATTCACCATCATACCCTGGCACCACATGAATCTCACCACGCCTTACTCTATCTATTGCAGCTGCGATCTGTGGCGAACTTGCCTGAGCAATGCTATCAAGAGAGCTGTGCATCAAGATGTTAAATTCACTGCCAACTTTATCTATTAGCTCATTGTATGCAGTCTGAACGCGTTTTGTGGCAACACCACATTGAAATGTGTCAGCAAGTATTTCAGGTAAGGGTACTAGACTCTTATACAAAATACGTGCAGCATCACGTGCCTGCGCTTTTGTTCGATCAGCAAGCTCGTGAACGCGGTTAAGTACACCGATGATCATTGGACGCTTACACTTTGGGCACAGACCGCCATATTTTTCTGTTTCTTCAGGTAAACAGCTAAATGAACAATCACGGTGACCATCATGGTGGTACTTTCCCTCTTCGGGATAAAATTCGATGGTGTACAGAAACTTTTCCTTGTCTTGCTCCCTAATGATACGCATGATTTCGTCATAGGTAATTTCCGATTCGTCAGCAAAAGAAAAAACATTTGCCTCTCTTCCGAGCTTTTGAGGGCTGTGCGCATCCGAATTTGATATGAGAGCAATATCATCGAGCCAAGAACATCTCCAGTTCATAAGTGGATCACTCGAGAGTCCTGTCTCAATTGCAAAAATGTGCGGCGTAAGATCATCGAATGCTTCTTCCAACCTATCATACCCACCCTTTGACCCAAAAATACCGAACCACGGTGTCCATGCGTGCGCCGGAATCATAACCATGCGTTCGTCAATTTCCAGCATGAGAGATAAAATATCGTAACTCGTCATGCCGATGATTGGCCTACCATCTGCAGTGATGTTTATGCCACGATCATCAAGAACCTTATTGAAACGCTCAGCCACCTCAAGGGACGGCGCGAAAATGAGGTGATGCACCCTTCTTGTTTTATCCTTATGTTTCTTAATCGACGCAATTTCTGTACCAATAACAAATCGGGTTTTGCTGGAACCATCTTTAAGTTTGTATACACCGTCATTGTCTTCAACCAACCACTCCTTCATGTGAGAAAACCATGCTGGATGTGTGAAATCACTTGTCGCCAAAATATCTATACCTCGAATCTCGCATGTTTTCGCAATCAAAGGCAGCTCGAGATGCTTTGAACATGCGCGAGAGTATTTTGAGTGCGTGTGTAGATCAAGAATCTGCTCTATCATACTGATCATCCTTTAGTAACGATGAATATTCCTGAATATGCCCTTCAATGAGAGCCAAAAATGTTTTCCTAAGTCGTGTATACTGACCACTCATAACATGCCGCTGCCTTTCATTTCGTACCGGCAGCTCGCCATCAGTGTCGATACACCGCAGCTTGCCGTCGTCAGTAATAATAATGTTTAGCGTGTGAAGGTCAGGTATATGTTCCTTGTAATAGCCATCATCTTCCATTGCTCTAAATAACTGAAGGAACTTCTTTAATTCCGCTATCAGTCCTCGGCGCTGGTCACCGCTTAATTCAAGAAAATCCTCAACCGTATAACTCTCATATAATTTCCCAGAAACCTTTTTTTGTATTTCATACACACGCTCTTTGTGCGCGCTATCCCGAGACACGATGTACGTCGATGGAACAATGAATTCTGGGAGCTCATCTTTAAAATAATCCGACATTCTTTCATTTCTTTGCTTCAAAAGTCGCGCCTTATCCATCATGGTCATTTGATCCGGATTCTCGTCTTCTGCCAGATTGTACAAAACTTGCTCATATATTTTTCTCCCTTGAGCATCTATAGTATTAGGAAAGTTATACACTTTCAGTGCATAATCATGAGGGACTCTTTCTCGAAGCTCCTCTGGCATGTGTGTGCTTTCTATAGCTGAACAAAAATTTCCACTGCCCAGATAGCGAGTCTGAACATCTCTATTTATAAATTCAGGTTTTTTGTACCTCATATATTAGTCAAACTCCCCCACAAATACTTTTTTCATGATATCACTATTTCTTAATTTTGCACATGTATCATGTGCGGCGATTTCACCATCAACCATCACAAAACCATAATCAGCGATATCCATTAAACTCTTTAAGTTATGTTCTACAATAAGGATAGTGGTATTAAATGCACTTTGTATCTCTTGAATCGACGTAAACACATCTTTCACAAGCTTTGGGGCTAGACCAAGTGAGGGTTCGTCCATAAGAAGAAGCTTTGGCTCACTCATCAATGCTCGCCCTATCGCAAGCATCTGCTGTTGACCACCAGAAAGCGTATAGGCCCGTAAACGCCTCTTTTCCTGCAGCTCCGGAAACTGCGCATATACTTTCTGTATATTTTTCTCACATACATCATTATTTTTGCGCGATAACACACCTATTTGCAAGTTCTCTTCAACGGTCATCATAGGAAAGTTAATCCGCCCTTGCGTTACAAACGCTACACCTTTTGTAAGGAGTGTGTGTGATGGTGCTCTTGTTATATCCTCATCTTTAAAATAAATGGTGCCTGACGTAATGTTTGCAATATTAAATATTGATTTAAGTAACGTCGATTTCCCTGCACCGTTTGGCCCCATAAGCACGGAAATACTCCCCTGGTTGAGAGTAAGGGAGACATCCTTAAGGACCGGAAGATCGGCATAGCCAGCGTTTAATTTTTCAATACGTAAAAAAGACATACTATACCCCTAAATACGCGTTGAGCACCCGCTCATCTTGAAGCACCACTTCCGGATCTCCCTGAATAACAACACTGCCAGCATCAAGCATAATGACATGATCAGCAAGACGTCTGACAAACTGCATATCATGATCGATAATAAGCATGGTCTGGCCTTTTTCCTTGAGCTCAACAAGAAGGTTCTCGATTTTTTCCTGAATAACCGCATTTACGCCGGCCACTGGTTCATCAAGCATAAGAAGATCGTGCTTCTTTTTGAGTGCCATGGCGATGTGTAGTAACTTCCGCTGCCCGTAACTCAAATTTGAAACAAGCGCATCAAGACTTTTTTTGATCCCAAACTCATCAAGAACATACTGATAATCGCTCATTTCATGATTATCCCTGCCAAGAACATTATCGATCAAATTCATATCACTATTTCCTGTAGTCATGTGTATGTGCTGACGAATAGTCAGATACTTAAATAGACGTACTTGCTGAAATGTTCTACTCATGCCCATGTTAGCAATATCGTATGGGGGCTTGCCTAAAATCTGCTGATCTTTAAAAACTACTTCTCCTGTGTCAGCTTGTGTATATCCAGAAATGATATCAAAAAGCGTGGTTTTCCCTGCACCATTAGGTCCAATGAGAGCTGTGGTTTTCCCTTTTTCAATTGAAAAATCTGAACCACGTATTGCCTGAAGCCCACCAAAAGATTTTGTTATTCTCGAAACATTGAGCATACTTACGACAGATCAACTTTTCCAAAAAGACCGCGTGGTCTAAATAAGAGAATAAGGATAAGTAATAGACTGTAGATAATCATCCTCGATGCTCCCACAACCGAAGGTGAAAAATCTAAAAAACGTAGTAACTCTGGCAACACGACGACAATAATTGCAGCTATCACAGACCCTCTTAGGGAGGCAACCCCGCCGACTAATACGATGGTAAGCATAATAACGATATCTGAGATAAAAAAAGTCGAGGGATCAATAAACATGATGTAATGGGCATACATGCTTCCAGCAACACCGGCGATGCCGGCAGAAATACTCATTGACTGGTACTTGAGTCTGTCTATATTCTTTCCCAACGCCGACAATCCAATGGCATCATCTCTGAGTGCCTCAAGTAAACGGCCGTAGGGTGATGACACAATGCGATGAATAAGGTAAACACATACGAAAGTGACAGCGAGAATCAACATCAAATATTCACCATTTGATTGAAAGGTAAATCCAAATATTTCCGGACGAGGAATGCCCGGGATGCCTAAAGGGCCACGGGTAACTGAATCCCAATTTTGAAAAATATTTCGTGCAACAAGTGCAATGCCGAGTGTGGCGAGGGCGAAATAGTCCCCTCGCAATCTCCCGGTTACTTTTGTGATAAAAAAACCAACAAGACCTGCGAGTATTCCTGAGGCTAGAAGGGCAGTCAAAAAAGGAAAACCTGCTAATGTTAAGACGGCTGATGTATACGCCCCAACACCAAAAAAAGCGACATGTCCTAAATTGATAAGTCCAGTATACCCGAGTGCAAGATTTAAGCTGCTCCCAAGCATAATAAATACACACGATATAATTGCCAAATGTATGATCTGAGACATATCACTCTCTCACCCCCTTATCTATTCCCAATACGCCTCTTGGTCTGAAAAAAAGAAACAGAAGAAGTACAGTGAATAAAATAAGTTCCTTATACGATGAATCAACGAACCAAATCCCAAAATTTTCAACGAACCCAAGAATGTAACTTCCCAAGAAAGCGCCGGCCAAAGATCCTACACCACCTATAACGGCTCCAGTGAAACCTCGAATAATCAGAATCGTACCCATTGAAGGAAGGAGTGTCTGCTCTAAAGCAAGTAGGATTCCAGCAACACCAGCGAGCGCAGAACCAATGGCAAAACTGGTTGCCTGAACTTTAGTTACATCTATACCACTGATACGAGCAAGATCCGGATTATCTGATACAGCTCGCATCACTTTGCCAAAACGGGAATATTTTGTGAAAAGCGAAAGAGCAACAAACAGTAGCAACGTGATACAAACAATCGCTAACTGAAGTGGTGTAATGGCTGCTCCCCAAAGAATGATGCCCTTTTGAATGGGAAAAACCGAGACTGACTTTGCACTCGCACCGAAGATAAACAAAATGATATTTTCGATGAGAATCATTAATGCGATACTTCCTATGAGAAGAACAACAGATGAAGCGTTTCTTTTTTTGAGCTGATGATAAAAACCAAAAAAAAGTACAAGACCGATGCCGGCGCATATCACGAGAGTAAGCACTGTTGAAATAACAAATGATAGACCGAGCAAACTAGATAACCAAAAAATAATATATCCACCTGCTGCGACAACTGCACCATGCGCAAAATGAGCGAATCGATTTGCTCCATAGATAAGCGTGAAACCGCTCGCTACAAGCGCAACGATCGATCCTGCAATAATACTGTTAAATGTAAGCTGAAGTACTGGCATAGCCGTAGTATCGTAGCAGATATAGAACATTGGAGCAATTAAAAAACCCTGGCGAACACCAGGGTTTTTAGCTACTTATTCTCCACTCTCTTCATCCTCCTGCTGCTGATTATCTTCATCTTCGCCTTCAGTCTCATCGCCATTCTCTTCTTCCTCTTCATGTTCATGTTCCATTACTTCTCCTTCAGATGCTGGTCTCACCCATTCACCATTCTCCACAAGAAACACGTCATAAGATCCAGAAACATCACCGTTATCATCAAAGTCAATCATACCAGAAGCACCATCAAAGGAAAGTTCAGCAAAGTAATTCTTTATTCCTTCACCACTTGTCGCTCCATCAATTAGCGCCTTTCCAATTGCTGTCATTGCGTCATATGCTTGTGCAGAGAATGTTCCAGGCTCTGCACCAAACTGCTCCTGAAATCCCTGGGTGAAAGATTCAGTCGCCGCAGCTGGTGCTGTCACGACAAGATCTTCCGCAGCTTCTTTCGCTCCTTCAATCACATCAGGACCTTTTAGTCCCTCTGAGCCAAATAGTGCAAGTTCCAAACCTAATTCAGTCGCTTGTCGAAGAGCAGCAACTGCTGAGTCTGGTGTGTTCGAAATAATATACAATGCATCAGCTCCTGCGTTTTTAATCTTTGTAAGCTGTGTGCGGACATCTACATCACCACGCTGAAAGAACTCAGATGCAACAACTTCACCACCAAGAGACGGGAATGATTCACGCAACACTGCGTCAAAGCCAGTTCCATAGTCATCCTGAATTGCGAGTACTGCAAGTTTCTTGAATCCCTCGTCGTATACCAACTGCGCACCAAATGCGCCCTGCGCGGCATCACTTGGGATGGTTCTAAATACGTACTCCCCAGCGTCACTGACGGTTGGTGCGGTTGATGCCGGACTCACAAGCGGTGTCTGCGCTTGCTCAACAACTGGTGCTGCAGCAAGTGTTGCTCCTGAACAAAGTTCTCCGACAATAGCGATCACTTTATTCGCATTGACGAGCTGGTTTACAGCATTTGCAGCTTCTTTTGCTTCACATTTTGAATCTTGAAAAACAAGTTGTACACTCTCCTCAAGATCAAGATCTTTGATTGCGAGGCGTACTCCTTGGCTGACTGCCTCACCATAACTGGCGGTATCGCCAGAGAGCGGTACCATTACTCCCACCTTTACATCCTCCAATTCAACTGCCCCCTCTGCGACGTCTTCTGCTGGTGCCGAGCACCCTTGTCCGAGAAGGACAAGCGCAAAAAGACTGGAAAAAAGTAGTCCAAATCTCTTCATACTATGCTTAAATAGGTAAAAAATGATGAAATGTCGGCATCTTGTAGATACCTTTGTCGCTATCGTAACACTTCATATACATGAGCGCAAGACCGCTATACACAATACATTCACACCCCTCTTTTCTCGATTCCGCCGTACGCTATATCATCTTGGCTAACTCTGCGAATACCTAAACCGCTGGCATTCTCTTCATATACATGAGCGACAAGACCTGGCACACGAGACATGATGAAAAAACCGTCTCCTACGTTATGATCAAAACCCATGTCACACAAAATTGCGGCTATGGCTCCGTCAGCATTTAGTGGGAGCTTACGCGAGGATATCTCACTGAGCGCTACTTCGATATCCTCTGAAAATCTACAATGATCACCATATATACCAAGCTCGCGAGCAATCTCAAAAAGCTTTTTTGCGCGTGGATCTTCGTCAGTAAATATCTTATGACCGTACCCCATCACATATTGCTTCCGTGACTTCATGTCGCGCAAAAAATCTACAATATTTTTTTCTTGAAGGTTGGACTTGAAAAAATCCATCGCCTGAGAAATGACAACTCCATGACGATCTCCCATACCAAGTAGGCCTGCAGCAACTGAAGCATGCATTGGATTTTTTGCCGATGCACTAATACGAGCAGCGAGTGCAGAAGCCACACCTGGCCCATGATCAACAACGCTCACAAGTAGTGCGTCCATCATCTTTGATTCCTGATCTGATGGTAGTTGACCTTTAAGCAAGAGGAAAATTACTTCACTAAAACTCTTTTTTGCCATGAGTTCCTCTAGTGCATACCCATGGATATACTCTTTCCCCTTCTCTATGTTTGTAATATTCGTTTTCCAATCCATATGATGTCATGTTATCAATTAAAATTAAGCATGTGGTTTAATCAAATCAACGAGATCTTCATAACGGTCAGCCACCATCACACCGACCGCTCTTAGTGCGACCTCTTTTTCAGCGGCCCCTTTTCCGCGCTCGACAATCGCACCTGCATGACCGATGTTCATTCCTTCTGGGAGCGTATTTGCAAATTTTCCACCAACATACATCGCAAGTGGTTTTGTAAATTCCCTCTTTTCAATGAGTTCAACTATTTCAAATTCATAGCTCCCCCCGTGCTCACCAAAAATCACCACTGCCTTCGTATCTTCGTCCTGTTCAAATAGCCTGAGCAAATCAGCGTAGGTCGTTCCCATGAGAAGATCCCCACCAACATGAATAGCAGCACTCTGGCCCATCCCACCCTTCCGAATTTGCCAACTCACCTCATTTGTCATCCCGCCTGAACGCGAAATAATGCCAATACTCCCTGGAGTGAACACTTGGTCGGCAAGTTCTTTTGGTCCACCCACAACACCAACGCGACCAACTCCTGGAACAATGTACCCGAGCGATGATGGACCAATGATGCGAATATTCTTTTCCTTTGCAGCAGCTAAACAATATGCAGTGTCTTTTATAGGAATTCGCTCCACAATGACACTGATTTGTGATATACCTGCATCGATAGCTTCCATGATAGCTTTTTTTGCTGCAAAAGGCGGTACGTATATAGCTGAAACAGAAATGTCAGGTATCTGGACTAATGCGTCCGCGACAGTATCAAACACCGGTTTTCCCTCGACTAATTCCCCGGCCTTCCCTGGGCGAACACCCCCCACGACATTGGTACCATACTCAAGCATGGCCTTTGCAGCTTTTTGACCTTCCTTTCCAGTTATCCCTTGAACAAGGACGTTCGTATTTTTGTTTATTAGAATGCTCATATCAGTGCGCGTTTATCATATCTGCCAAAACCTCTGCTGTATCCTTCATCTGCGGTATAGCCTTGGGGGATACAAA
>CAZCAB010000028.1:0-11431 GCA_964496615.1 uncultured Gammaproteobacteria bacterium
AGGATATCAAAGCAACAAAAAAAGAAAAGAGGCAAAAGCCTCTGCTTAAGAGGTACCATGACCCAACTGGTTCGTTTAGCAATCGTGAACTCAAAATGGGTATTTGGTATCTGAAGCATAAAATACTGCTGAGGCATCTTGGATTTGGTCTTCTCGGTGCATTTGCAGGGATCACCATCATCATTGGTCTGTTCGGGTGGAGTAGACATCTGTTTATCACCAATCCACAGATGGATAGTATGCTTGCCCGTCTGGTCAATCCACTTATCAACTACGAACTCGTTCGTGTCATGCTCGCACCAAGAGACCTGAAGATACAAAGCGTCAATGGTTTTTCAGGGACACTCGGAGGATTTGATTTTATCAGTGAGGTAGACAACAATAATGAAGACTGGATTGCTCATATTGACTATACCTACACATACGCAAGAAAAGAATCAGATGTATTTACCGAAACGATTCTCCCTGGTAAGCGAGGATATCTCCCTGCCCTTGGAGAAGAGGCGTCAGGACTTTCATCAGACACCAAAGTACAGCCAAAAGATATACGGTGGGAACGGATTGATCCACACACCATGCCAAGACCACAAAACTTTATTGATTCAAGACACATCTTTACGATCTCAGATGTGAGCTTTCAAAGTAGAAACGAAACACGTGGGCTTACCCATGAGATATCCTTCAAGGTCAAGAATGATTCAGCGTATAGTTATTGGCAGGCACCGTTTCTTGCACTATTTGAAAACAATGGCAGAACCGTTGGTGTTGCAAAATTTGTCCTTGATAGTTTTAGCTCCGGTGATGAAGAATTAGTAGCTATCAACTCACTTTCTGATAGGCTCAAAGTACGAGACGTGAAACTCGTACCGCTTTTGAATCCATTTGATCCTTCTGTTTACATGCCGCTGTCACTGCAGTAGTATAGAAGAAATACTCTTCTATGCGACCTGGGTTTGTATCCTGGAGACAGTTTGACTTTATCACCACTGCGGCAGTACTGATTCTGACGTTCATTGGTCTTGCAACCATATATTCAGTAGATCTCTCCCGCGGAGGTGAACTCTCACTTTTCAAAACACAAGCGATCGCGCTTTCCATCGGTGTGATTATTTTTTTTATTGCCAGCTTTCTGCACATCTCCTTTTACGAGCGCGCAGCAAAATTCATTTATCTCCTCTCGGTTGTACTACTGGTTGCAGTACTTTTCTTCGGTGTCACGGTGAGAGGTACAACGGGCTGGTTTCACCTTGGTGGTTTTTCATTCCAGCCGGCAGAATTTGCTAAAATCGCCATCATCATTTTCCTCGCCTGGAGGATGGAAAGGCAGATGCGGCATTTTCGGAGCTGGCAATATGTGCTCATCTCAGGAATCATTGCCGGACTTCTTGCCGGACTCATCCTCATGCAGCCAGATCTTGGGTCTGCAAGTATCATCATGGGGATATGGTTCGGACTACTCGTTGTCGCCGGCACAAAAAAAAGATACATCTTTGGACTTCTTTCTCTTGGCGTATTTCTCCTCGTTATTTCTTGGTTTTTTCTATTCCAGGAATATCAAAAACAACGCCTCATCACCTTTCTTGACCCTGCGCGTGATCCACTCGGCGCCGGGTACAATGTCACCCAATCAATCATTGCGATCGGATCAGGACAAATAACGGGTAGAGGTCTTGGCTTTGGGTCCCAAAGCCAACTTCACTTCCTTCCAGAGGCACAAACTGATTTCATTTTCTCTGTTATTGGTGAAGAACTTGGTTTCATTGGCACTCTTGCCGTGCTTGCGCTATACTTCATAATACTGCTGCGATTCATGAATATTGCGAAAAATGCCAGGTCTGATTTTAGCAGCTATACCGTGCTTGGAATCGCCATACTACTGTTTCTGCAGATGGGCATCAACGTCGGAGCTACACTTGGAATGCTCCCCATCACCGGGGTAACCCTTCCGTTTGTAAGCTACGGTGGCTCGTCTCTTATCATTAATTTTATTCTGCTGGGCATAGTACAAAGCGTCGCATTTTCGCGGGCTTGACAAAGCTGTGTCCTCATGCTACACTTCTTCGCGCTTGTATGTCTCGCTCAGAGCTTTCACACACACAGAGTAACTTGCACAGCAGCATTGCCATCATAAAGCAATGCCCTGTATGCAACCAGTCTCTTACCGAGCGCATGGCTGTTGTTATAGAGACAAACCAATCAAGCTCACTCATTCATGTCACCTGCGATGACTGCAAACACGGCATCGTCGCGCTTGTCGGGAATACACCTGCAGGCATGGGCGTGATTGCACTAGTCACCGATCTTTCATCAGAAGACGTACAAAGACTTCATCATAAACGGGAATTGTCAGATGACGATCTCCTTGATTTTTACCAAACGATTCAAAAAAATAGTCGAGAATTAATTACTCAGCTATCTGGATGCTATGAACTATCAACTTACCGCACAAAAAAGAGAACCAAAAAACGCAACCCTGCTTCGTGAGCAAGGTCTTTTGCCTGCCATTGTCTACGGTCCAGACAGAGATGCCACTCCTGTCAGCGTATCATACCAGCCATTTGTAAAACTCTACGGAGAAGCTGGAGAATCGAGCTTGATTGACCTTACGATTGAAGGCGAAAAAGACCCTGTCATTGTCCTTATACAAGACCTGCAGCACGACCCTGTCAAAGACACGATTACCCATGCTGACTTCAAGCAGATTAAGATGGGTGAGGAAATGGAAGCAAACATCACGCTAAACTTCATTGGAGAAAGCCAAGCAGTCAAGGAAGGTGGAACACTGATGACTGATAGAGACAGTATTGCAATTAAATGTCTACCAAAAGACTTGGTATCATCTATTGACGTTGATCTCTCAGTGCTTGCTGAATTTGAACAGTCAATCCACGCTGGAGATCTGACCCTTCCTGCTGGAATTTCACTTACTGGCGATACCGATGTACTTATCGCCAAAGTTGCAGCACCACTTTCAGAGGAACAGCTTGCTGCTATGGAAGAAGACCAAAGCGGATCTGTTGAAGACGTTGAAGTAGAAGGTGAAAAGAAAGAGGAAGAGGGAGAAGAAGGTGAAGCACAAGAAGAAAAGAAAGAAGAGCCAGCAGCAGAAGAGAAAAGCGAGTAACGTATCATACAACCGGCCGAAAGGCCGGTTTTTGTGTACAAAAAAACACCATATGGTGTTTGTCCTGTGGCCGCCGCGTCATGCGCGACGGCCACAGGGGTTAAGGACCAACTCTACCGATTCGCGAGCTGCTGACTGAGCAGCGTCTGATGCCCGGCATCCAGGGCCTTGCGGATCATGTCGATCCCAATCGTGAGCTCCTCGCTCGTAATGCACAGAGGCGGAACCACGAAGATCCAGTCCCACTTCACGAAGGTGTGCATGCCCTGCTCTCGCAGGCTCTTGGCGATCGCCTGCATCGGAAGACTTGCCGGCTTGTTCCAGCCAGAGAGCGGCTCCTTGGTCTCACGGTCGGCAACACACTCGATGATGCCAAACAGGCCGATGGAACGGACGTCACCCACGATTCTGGACTCACGCTTCAAAAGCGCGAGGTGGGTCTTGAGTTCCTCACCCATGATCTGGGCATTGCTCAAAAGCCCTCGACGCTTGTACTCCTGGATCGTTGCCCAGGCAGCGGCGCAAGAGACCGGATTCCCGCTCCACGTGAGACCCCGCACGAACGGAACACTCTCGAAGTGCTTGGCGATCTGAGGCGAAACAGCCACCGCACCAAGCGGCGCGTGCCCGCAGGTGAGTCCCTTGGCCATGGTGATCATGTCGACCTGAATGCCCGAGTGCTCGATGCCAAACCACTTGCCGGTCCGACCAAAGCCGCTCATGACCTCGTCGCTGATGATCAGAATCCCATGCCTGTCGGCAAACTCACGCAAGTGCCACCACCACTCTTTGGGCGCGGGAAGGATGCCGCTGCTGCCGGTCACCCCCTCCAGGAGGATTGCGGCAATGTTCTGCGGCCCTTCGAACTCCATGGTCTGAATGGCGAGATTGACCACGCTCTGTAGATCACCCTCAGTTGGCTGCCGGTACTCGTGTGGACCCCAGATCCGTACGATATCGCTGCTCGAGCCAAGCTCGTTGGCGAAACGCCGCGGATCTCCGCTGGCGTGCATCGCCCCCATGGTCGCGCCATGGTAGCTGCGATACCGGGTAACGATCTTACGCCTGCCGGTGAACTGACGAGCGATGAGTATGGCGTTCTCGACGGCCTCAGCACCACCAAGGGTGAACAGGATCTTGCCGTCTCTGAGCTCGTGCGGGAGCACGGACTTGATCGCTTGTGCTGCCATGGCCCGAGGCGCATGAGCCATGCCTGCATGACCCATCATCCCGCCCTTGAGCACCGCCATCACTGCGTCGATGATGGCCTCGTGAGGTCCATGACCGAGATTGGCGTACATGAGCTGACTTGAGAAGTCGAGCACACGACGAGGATTCCCCTCACCATCATCCACATAGAAGTAGACCCCTTCTCCTATGTCGGGGACGAACGCGCTCTCTGCCGCTCCCTCCTGCGGCTTCCACGACATGAAAACGCTGTCCCGATGGGTTTGAACGATCTCCTCAGAAGACAAATCAACTATCGGATGCATGTGACCTCCCGGTCAGCAAGTTATCAAAGCCAAGGGAGGATACGCAAAAATAAGCATTTTGTCAAGCATGTGGGGTATAAAAAAAGCACCATACTTAGGTGTTTTTTGCCCCCGGCCGCCCTGTATAAGCGACGGCCGGAGGACTTGTGCCTCTATCGATTCTCGTCTTGACCAACACCACCGATGTTCTTGACGACGGTGACTGGACGCTGATAGTTGCGAATGGCGTCAGGTCCACACTCTTGAGGACCAATCGCAGTTGAGGTGTTGGGCGCGCCGCCAAACGGCATCGCCGCGAACGCACCAGCGACTGCATCGTTGATGTGAACGCCCCCAACGCGAGCACCACGAATGAACTTGCTCATCAACGCGGTATCTCGCGTGTACAGCCCACCCTTCAGACCAAAGGCCGTGCTGTTCAGGACATGCAGACCTTCCTCGAAGCTCTCGACACGGATGACGCTCAGCACAGGCCCGAAGACTTCCTGGCGAGCGATCTCACTGTTTGGATTGACCTGAGTGAGTACGGTCGGCTGCATGAACCATCCCAGATCGAGATCGTCCTTCACGATGCGCTCTCCACCGGTGGCGACATGCGCTCCTGAGAGCCTCGCGCGATGGACATAGCCAAGCACTGAATCCAGATGCTTCTTGGAAACGAGCGGCCCCATCTTCGTGAGCGGGACTGAGGGCAGATCAACCTTCACCGCCTTCATGGCCTTGACGACCCGATCGACAACCAGGTCATGGACGTCTGAATGGACGATGAGTCGAGACAGCGCTGTGCACCGTTGGCCTGCTGACCACGCAGCTGCCGAAGCTGTGTGCTCGGCAACCAAATCGAAGTCAGCATCAGGCATAACGAGTGCAGCGTTCTTGCCTCCGAGCTCGCACAGGAGTTGCGGTGTCCGGTACCTGCCGTTGTACACCAGCCGCGCGATCTCGTTGCCGACATCAGTCGAGCCGGTGAACGAAATCATGTCCACGTCCTCAGACATGAGCATCTGCTTGCTCACGACCGAGTCGCCGAGGACGAGATTCACCACGCCTTTGGGAAGCCCGGCTTCCTCAAGAAGCTTGATGAGCGCGACTGAGATGCTTGGCGTCTCAAGAGCAGGCTTGAACACGATGGTGTTGCCGGCGAGCAGTGCGTACATTGCCTTCCACATGAAGAGGATCCAGGGGAAGTTCCAGGCAGTGATGATGAGCACGACGCCGAGCGGCTCAAACCGCTGGTTGATCGCAAGACCCTTCTTGCTGATTGCCAGCTCACGAGACGCGAGATTGCTGTAGGACAGGTCGATGGCGTGCTCCATAACCTCAAGACCCTTCCGGATCTCGCCCGCAGCTCCTCCTTTCCACACGCCGCCTTCCTCCCAAAGAGGCTTGCCTGCCTCGTCGCGCAGGAGCATGGCGTACTCGCCGATTCGCTCTCGTGCGATCTCCAGTGCGCGCTCGAGAATCTCTCGACGCTCCTCCATGGACATGGTGCTCCACAGAGTAAAAACGTCCCGAGCAGCCCGAACTGCAGCGTTTCCCTGCTCTCTGCTGGCCATCTCGAACTGGGAAACGACCTCGCAAGTTGCAGGATTTTTCCTCCTGAAACGAGCATCGCCTCTTTGGGCAGTCCCGACGACCCACTGCCCGTTGATGTAGTTCCTGCATGTTCGTACGTCTGACACGATGACCTCCTTTTGCTTGGTATCATGACTCACCATATATATCATATACTTGTAAACTTGGCAAGATTCAACTATGCTTAGTGGCATGACAAAAAAGAAAAAAATTGATGAAGCGAACATGATATACATCCTCTCGGGGATCGTATTTTTAGTTGGTATCGGTCTTCTTGTTTGGTTTGGGCTCCCTGGACAACAGATGCGAGAAGGAGAAGATGAAGTCACCGAGAAAGAAAAAGATGAATGTCACATCCGCAGCGCATTGAATGGCGTCTGCGTAGAAAACGAATCAGAAATTCACACTGATCTGGTGGCTATCATGATTGAGAATCACCCTGCAGCACGGCCACTTTCAGGGATAGATGAAGCGAAAGTGGTATACGAAGCGCCGGTCGAGGCAAACATCACCAGATTCCTTGCACTTTTTGAAAAAAATGCTAATGTCGATCAAGTCGGGCCTGTGCGAAGTGCACGTCCTTATTATCTCGACTGGCTTTCAGAGTGGGGCGCCCCCATGTACATGCACGTTGGCGGATCACCATCTGCTATGGAGCAGATTGAAGAAAGAAATATTTTTCATATAGATGAATTTAACAGAGGGTGGTACTTCTGGAGATCGGAACATAGAGTAGCGCCTCATAACACATACACATCACACAAACTTTGGGATAAAGCGTGGGACGATTATGGTGACAACTTAAATACTGACATAATCCCAAGCTGGAAATTTGGCGAAATCACGCCATGCGAGGAGCAGTGTATCTCAGAGATTACCATAGACTTTGCGGGCGCAACATTCACACCAACATGGAAGTACGTCAGCTCAACTCAAGAATACGTAAGACATCTTTTTGGAAAACCAGAAAAGACACTCGATGGAAAAACACTCACAGCAGACACTATTATCGTGCAGCATGTACTTTCGCAAATCGTAGACGACATCGGAAGAAAAAGAATTGAAACTGGTGGGAGAGGAAAAGCGCTGATATTCCAAAAAGGTCATGTTATAGAAGCTGGCTGGTCCAAGCAAGCACGAGAAAAGACAAAATGGGTTGACGAAAACGACTCACCAATACCACTCAATCCTGGAACCATTTGGATTGAGATCACCCCACAAGATGCTGAACTTTCATATGAATAACATGCTCAAAAAGCTCATCCACACAGCACTCCCAATCATTATCCTCTTTCTATTTCACCTCGTAGCGTGGCTTGGCTTTGCTGTATATTACTATTTCCCCTGGTTTGATATCCCTATGCATGTGCTTGGTGGACTTGTATCAGCGTGGACGCTCCACAATATGTATGCCGCACTTAGAAAGGATTTAAAGCTGCAAATAACACCAAAATGGCTGTATCATCTCTTCCTGATTGCAGGTACATCGCTTATCGCAACACTATGGGAACTTCATGAGTATATTCTCGAAAGAGTCATCCCAAATTTTGTTCAGCAAATCAGTATCGCGGATACCATGCTTGATATGACACTCGGCATTGTTGGTGCACTACTCTTTATTGCCTGGCATACACGCCAAGATGGATAGACTTGCACAGATACGTTTTGCATGTTAAGGTCAAAAAGACATAACTAAAGCACTATGCAAGCAAAAACTGTATTCAAACTCATCGTAGTAATCATTGCTGTTATCATCGGTGGCATGTATGTACGAGGGAATGATCAACCATCTGAGGGGCAACGTATGGAGGAAAGCGAAAAAGTCGTAGAGACTGTCGTTTCCTGCGAAGACCTTGGCGAAGACTGGGTATTATTTTCCGACGGAAACACATCACTTACTTTTTGCTATCAAAAGGTCTGGGGTGATGTTATTTTTGAAGAGACACTCGTGGATGCGTCTATGAGATCAGGAACTGAATGGTTCATCACGTTCTCAGATGAGCCCGCTGCCCCATCAGCCATAAATGGAAAACGACTCCAGCTGTCATACGCAACACTCGATTATAAAGGTGCTGACGCTGGACATGGAAACGCATTTGATTGGAGTGCTCTTAACTTTGAGCTAGATGAAAGCGAGCTTGCAACGCTCTTTACTGAAGAAAATGTGGTGATATCTAAGCTGAGCGTCAATGGAAAAAACGTACTCAAAGTAAAAAAAGACTTTGTCGAACCTCTGACGCAGCAACCAGCAAAAAGTCTTGATTACTACCTACCGAACATAACAATCAACGAGACTCCTCACAACCTGCGCATTGCAGGAGCGATAGAACAGGAGGCGCAGCTTGATATGCTCGTTGAAACAATTCAGTAGAATTACACTGAAAAAGCAATAACACGATCTTGCCCGGCAAGATCGTGTTTTATTTCAACCTTCGCTCCAGGGAAAAATCCATAAATCATATCTTTCATATCCTTCATCTGATGTGGATTACATTCGCATACAACGGCAAGAGATTTGCACGCCTGATTTTGTAGCTGCGAGAAAAGTTGTCTGTATAGCGAGAGTCCATTTTCCTTTGCAACTAAAGCGGACACGGGTTCTTTCTGTATTGATGGTTCGATATCAAATTCGCTCTGCGAAAGATACGGGAGGTTAGCGGTGACCACC
Source organism: uncultured Gammaproteobacteria bacterium (assembly GCA_964496615.1). Taxonomy (GTDB): domain Bacteria; phylum Patescibacteriota; class Patescibacteriia; order Magasanikbacterales; family UBA922; genus CAZCAB01. The sequence goes on from CAZCAB010000028.1 coordinate 8,861, forward strand.
ATATCCCCCTCGAGCTCAGAATGCTGAAGCGAACTGAGCAGGCTTCCTTTTCGAAAATCGATTGAAACGCCGTGCGTATCTGCATTTTTTTTCGCAACTTTTAGTGCGTCCGATGATATATCAGTTGCGATCATAACATTCGCTCGATCACATTGCCTTGCTATTGCTATGGGAATACAGCCCGACCCTGTTCCAACATCCACGAGAAGCGTATCGTTGTGCATGTATGAAAGAGCAGTCTCAACCAAAAGCTCTGTCTCAGGACGCGGCACCAATGTATGTTTGTTCACGTAAAAAGAAAGCCCGCAGAACTCTTTCTTCCTGATAATCTGCGCAATTGGCACATGACTTACCCGACGAACGGCTCGCATCAAGAAACGAAGGATCACCCAAAACGAACACCGCTCATTATCATGTGCAAAAAGATACGCTCGGTTTTCCCCAAGCGCATCAGCGAGTAATATTTCTGCTTCCCATGTATCTATGAAGCGAGAAGCGAGTTGTATAAGTGTGTTAACCTTCATCACCATCGAGTGAATCATATTCAGCCTGTCGCAGCGCTTCAATCACTGATTCCAGGTCACCATCCAAAATCGTCACAATATTGTTCCAACTTTTCTTAATACGGTGATCAGTTATTCTATCCTGCGGGAAATTATACGTTCGTATCTTTTCACTCCGATCACCAGTCCCGATTTGATTCTTTCTTTTTTCAGACAGTTCAGCATCTCTTTTTGCTTGCTCGGCCTCAAAGATTCTTGCTCTCAGCACGCCCATTGCCTTCACCTTGTTCTGCAGCTGAGACTTCTCATCCTGACATTGAGCGACAATACCTGTTGGAACATGGGTGATGCGCACTGCTGAATATGTTGTGTTGACGCTTTGTCCTCCATGTCCTCCAGCACAGAATGTGTCAATACGAAGATCGCTGTCCTTGATCTCAATTTCTTTCTCCTCCACTTCCGGAAGGACTGCCACACTTGCGGTCGAGGTGTGAATACGTCCAGATTTTTCTGTCTCAGGAATCCGCTGCACACGATGCACGCCCATTTCATATTTCATATCTTTGTATACATTTTTTCCGTGAGTGGAAAAAATGACTTCCTTATATCCCCCAATCCCAATTCTATTCTCCGACAAAAGCTCACTTTTCCAACCCTGCTTCTCAGCGTACTTTATGTACATACGCATAAGATCTGCAGCAAACAGCGCAGATTCATCCCCTCCTGCTCCAGCACGTATTTCCACGATGACGTTTTTCTTGTCCATAGGGTCGGTTGGACGAGTTAACAGTCGCAACGTTTCTTCAAGCTTTTCTTTTCTCGTCTGAAGCTCAGGGAGTTCAGCGAGTGCTAACTCTCGCATACTCTGATCCTCTTCTTTTTCCGCCATATTCTTCGTATTCTCAATTTCTTTCTCAATACGCTCAAGATTTCCAATGTGCTCTGCCGTTTCTTTTAGATCGGCATATTCCGTCGACACCTCTTGGAGTTTTTTTGAATCAGCAATAACAGCAGAATCTTGGAGTGCCTGCTCGAGCTCTATAAATCTTTCTTTTATTTTCGTATATTTTTCTAACATATGTGTATAGTATATCAAAAGACAGCCAAAGTATGGCTGTCTTTTAGATAACAGGAGCTATTTTGCGTCGTCAGCCTTTTTGGCTTCAACCTTCTTTGCGCGCTTTGCTTTCTTGCCTTTACGTGTTGCTGACTTTGCAGCAACTTTCTCCATTTTCTTTTGAAATTTCTCAACTCGACGAGCAGTGTCTACAAAAATTTGTTTTCCGGTGTAAAAAGGATGGCTTGCAGATGAAATTTCCATTGGAATCACAAAGTGCGTAACACCATCAATATCTCGAGTCTCTTCTGAAGTAAGGGTAGACGTAGTCACAAACTCGGCACCTGCTGAGGTGTCGACAAAAACGACTGGGTTAACTGTTGGATGAATGTCTTGTTTCATAGCTGGCCGAGTATATCAAATACGCGATCCCCTGTCAAGCCCATATATACCCCCATTTTAGGGGCATAATGCGGGGGGCGACAACCGAGGTCGTCGCCGAGAATGTGAGATACGCTGAGCATGAGCTCCCCCGTTGGACTAAGCCGGAATCACCTCTTGTGGCTCGTCCCCTCCTGCCTGCGTCTCGTCAGCAGGCTGATCATGTTCTGACGAGTCGCCAGGGGCATCGTGTCCTCGTTCGCAGGGACCTTGGACCGAGCCTTCGACTCCGGCCTCGACACCTGCATCGACGCCTCCCGTCTTCACCGTGCCGGCCTCCACCGACGTGTTCTTCTGGACTGCGCCCTTCTCGACGCCTTCCACTGCGCCCTTCTCGACTTCCACCAGCGTGATGTCGCCACAGGCACCAAGCAGTGTCATCAACATCACCATCACATGCGGTCGAATCATGTGTACCTCCTGTATGTTTCAACCGGTTAGAACGAACGACAACGATCTATCCCAAGCATCAGTGTGACTGATGCTACAAGTCAACAATCGCTATCAATGGCTGCTTGCTGCGGCGGCTCCCGTAGCCCCACGCCCGAAATGCTGGTCGTCGAACCACAC
>CAZCAB010000029.1:0-11318 GCA_964496615.1 uncultured Gammaproteobacteria bacterium
CTGACACCTGGTTGGCCATCCGGGCCGTTGTACACGCTGTTGCAGAAGCAGTCAGCACGCTGGTCATTCCAGTCCGGATTTTCGTCCGTGACAGGACACGCGCCATCTTCTTCAGCACGAGCACACCCGATGATGGTTGTGCGAGCTTCTGAGATGGTGGGCAGTCGCCATCCGTCCGGACAGGCATTTTGCGCCTGCGCGTACGTTTGGTTTTCTGCCATGCGGTCTCTTCGCCAGCGCCTGTTCCCGTCATGGTCTGTGTTGACCGGAGCGTCGTCTTCTTTGCGCCATCGACGATCGTTATCATCGATGATTACGCATTGCAGCGCGACCTCATCGCATGTCTCGATGTCTTCGCAGACCTCGGACACGGAGTCGATGAGGCACTCGTCTTGGTTTGCCGAACACGTATGCACGTTTCCGTCGTCACCACACGAGAGACCTTCTGGTTCGCACTGCTGAACGTCTGCACAAGGATCTTCTGGAAGGCACTCACCGTTCTCGCATCCGAAGTCGCACTCCTCTTCAAGCGAGTCGACACGGCAGGAGTCTTCCTCGACGCTGCAGCGACGTACGTTTCCGTCGTCACCACACGAGAGACCTTCCTCTTGGCAGGGGAAGCACTCGTCCATGCACTGGGCGAAGTTCTGATCGCAGTTTTCACAGGCGATCAGGTCGAAGCTACGTTCGCATACCTGGTGTTCGAACAGACACACACCGGTTTGTCCTGAGCAGCCGATCGTCTGGTCATCATCGCAACCGCATCCACCACCGATACCACACTCGTCATCGTTTTCACACGAAAGAGCACAGTCGAGGTTGATTCGATCACAGACAACAGAGAAGTCGTCAGCACTCTGGGAAACACAGTCCTCTTCGAGGACCAGATGCAAGCACCCATCGTCACCTTCGCTGCAGACGTAGAGATTACGATCCTCGCCGCAAGCAGGGACGCCTTCGGCATCGCACCCGTCCTCGCATGGCTCAGGAGCACATACGACTGGATCCTCGTTGCAGCCAAAGTCGCAGACGCCCGTGTCTTCCCAAACCAAGCATTGCTGCTCGTTTTGGACGCAGGTCTGGACATTGCCGCCTTCCGAGCAACGAAGGGTATCGAGCTGACACGCGTCGTTGCATGGATCCACACAGACGTTATCGTCGCAGACGAGTCGACCATCGCACTCATCATCGCCAAGGCAACACTGAGGCGGGTTCTCGTCCCGATCGAATTCGCACTGGTGGTTCCGACGAACAAGCCTGTGGCAGACAGGAGCATCGTCACACTCGAAGAGCACGCACTCTTGTGCCTCCTGGTCGCACCGGAGGTGCCCAGAACACCTGGTTGCTTCGGTGTCATACTGACAAGCTGCGTTCTCACAGTAACCCACGCCCCGGTAGATGTGGGCAAGACCAGGGTCGTCCTCGTCGCACTCGCGCTCGCGAGGTGGGTTGGAGCAGGGCTGTACCGAACGTTCGTAGGTGCATTGACCATTCAAGGGGTCGCAAACCCCTTGTGCCTCAAAGACCATCAAGCCGGTACCGTCTTCGAGACAGAAGTCCTCGTCCGGTTGATTGCAGTCGACGTTTGCACAGAGGTCCTCGTGTTGACAACGACGACGTCGATCGTCGCAGGAGAAGCCGCATTCCTGCGCATTCTCCTCGTGGACACATTGACCTTGTACACAATGACCATTGGTACGAGTGACCAGAGTCAGATCGTCGCAAAAGACCTCGTCAGGACAGGTGACTCCAATGCATGGATCAGGATTGCAGGATCCTTCGGAGCAGCCATGCTCGCAGATGCCCAGTGACCGTTCGCCAAGACATGCGTCTTCGCCTTGGTACTGGAAGCACTCGATACGCTCACTGCCTTCACAGCGAACACCGAGCTCTCCTGTTTCGCACGGTCGAGCAACATTGACGCACGGATCCTCTCCCTCACCTTCTCCTTCACCAGGTTCGTCGCAGATGCACATAAACCACTGGTTATCGCGGTTACATGCCTGCGTGCCGGGTGTCCCGTCCGCGCAGATGCAGTCACGCTCTTGCCCAAAGGAGCAGACGGGTTCTTCACCCTCTCCTTCGCCTTCACCTTCTGTAGGATCGGCCGTGCACGTACTCTCGCCGCTTCCGAGATCATCATCGACACTGCCGTTGCAGTCGTTGTCGACCACATCACAGGTCTCAAGTGTGCTGTCCTCGTGAGTCCAGCACACCTGATGCTCGCCGGGGAGGCGATTGCATTCGACAGTACAGGCGGTCGCGTTGTGCGACTTACCGTACTGGAACACTTTGTTATCGTGTTCTCCATGCATGATGGTCTTGTTGCTGGCTGGCAGCGCGAAGAGGCAATCACCCTCACAGGGCGAGTCGATGGTGAGTTTTGGACATTCCTGCGTTCCCGCGCGCATCATGAACGGCTTGAAGTAGACGTTTTCCTCATCTCCCTCATCCTTGATGCTCTCGATACCGCTTGAACAGCCGCGTCCTTCAGCAACACCAGTGTTCGGATCCCAGACGAACTCACAGAGTTTGTCTGAGTAGTTGCCGATGCGAATGGCGCCGCACAGGAGCAGCATGTCCTTTCCGTGGAACTCGAGCTCGCTTGCGCAGATGCCTTCACCTGCTTCCTGCGTACCCCGTTCGGCGCTCCCATCGACCATGCACGGGGCAATGTCGACGGTGATTGCGACGGTATACACACGCTCGTTGCAGCTTGGCAAGATCGTGCAGGCCAGTAGCAGGCAGATCAGCTTCTTCATGGTCCCCTCCCTCGGGTTGATTAGAACTGTTTGAGACTTAGTTGTAGTGAACACGTTAACCAATGCCACGTGAATTACGTGGACTTGGAGACGTATTCAAGCAAGTAAATCTAGCAAGGAAACGTGTCTTTGTCAAGGTGACTTTTGTTTGCTATACTGGAGGCACTTTATCATGTCATCTAGGTCCTGTCAGCATGGGAGGCAACATTTTTTTACACATTTCAGTATTGCTTGCGCTCACGGTTACAATCGCATTTGTGATGCGCATGCTTCGGCAGCCTCTTATTGTTGCATATATCGTTGCAGGGTTGATAGCTGGACCTCTGTTTTTAAATTCAGTACCAGACTCAACACATTTTTTTGAAGCTTTTGCGCAATTTGGTATCGTCCTCCTTCTATTTGTTGTTGGTCTATCGCTCAATTTTGATTACATAAAAAGAGTGGGGAAGACCGTATTTTTGAGTGGAACCGCTCAGTTTACATTAACTGCACTCCTTGGTTTTGGTGCCATGATGGCACTTGGCTTTTCACTTGTTTCTTCTGTCTTTGTTGGTATCGCGATCACATTTTCCTCGACCATTGTCGTGGTAAAACTCTTAAGCGACAAGAAGGATCTTGAGTCTGTATATGGTCGGCATGTCACCGGGCTTCTTCTTATCCAAGATATCATTGCAGTTTCGATCATGATTTTTTTGACTTCCCCTGGCGGGGAAGGTGTTCCTTTGTATGCAACAGCCGGCCTTATTTTAGGGAAGATTGTTCTTCTCGCCGGTGTTGTTATTTTGATGGCGAAATATGTGCTTCCGATGGTGATGGACCATGTTGCAAGTTCAAGTGAATTGCTCTTTATTTTTACCATTGCCTGGTGTTTTGGTCTTGCGAGTCTTGTGCACTGGGCAGGATTTAGCGTCGAGATCGGTGCAGTGATAGCCGGTATTTCACTGGGTGCATCCCCATATCAAAAAGAGATTAGTAGTCGAATTAGACCACTGCGGGATTTTTTTATTGTCCTTTTTTTCATTGTCCTCGGATCTGAGCTTCATTTAGGGGATGTGAGGACTGCGCTTGCACCGGGATTGATTCTTTCTTTGTTTGTTCTTGTCGCCGATCCTTTGGTTTTGTACTTCGTCATGCGAAAGATGAAGCATCGGCGAAGAACATCGTTTCTCGCGGCAATTACGTCAGCACAGGTTTCTGAGTTTGGTTTTATCCTTGCATTTAAAGGAGTGGAGACCGGGTACTTACAAGGGATTGAGCTTGCTATTTTGACCGTGGTTGCCCTGATTACTATTGTTATCTCATCCTACCTTATTGAATACAACGAGCAGATATATCAAAAACTTATTCCGTTTTTTCATAAATTCGGTCCTGATTTTGGGCTTGATCCTGAGGCAGAACAGGTTGAACATGATGTATGGATTTTCGGGTACCATCGTATTGGATGGAAAGTTGCCGAGTCTCTCAAGGAGATGAAAAAAGATTTTGCTATTGTTGATTTTGATCCGTCTGCTGTTTCCAAGGCGCATCATAGGGGTCTTGCTGGTTTTTTTGGTGATGCCGCTGATGTAGAGTTCCTCGGTTCACTTCCGCTTGAAAAAGCAAAGCTCATTATCTCCACACTACCTGAAGCTGATGATCAGGAAACACTTATCAAACATATCCGTTCGCGAAGCGACAAACCACTTATCGTGGCAAATCTGTACCATAATGTGCATCTTGATGATTTATACAAAGCAGGGGCAAACTATGTGATGATGCCGCACCTTTTGGGCGGGTCATGGATGTCCGAGATATTGCGGGAACATCCCTGGACAAAGAAGACGTATTCGGATTTGAGAAAAGAGCAGCGTCAAGAAATGAAGCGGCGTTTCACACTCGGCATGGACATATAACAAAAAGAGCGAATATCGCTCTTTTTTGCTGTCGGAGTGATAGGACTCGAACCTACGACCCCTGCGTCCCAAACGCAGTGCTCTAGCCAACTGAGCTACACTCCGATTGTGCCGAGGGAGAGAATCGAACTCTCGACACGTGGATTTTCAGTCCACTGCTCTACCACTGAGCTACCTCGGCTGTTACTAAAAAATCGACGTCCGCAATCCGTTGTATGGACGCCGGATTCTTGTGGACCCGACAGGAGTCGAACCTGCGACCTCCTCAGTGCAAATGAGGCGCTCTACCAACTAAGCTACGGGCCCGTAATTGGGCGAAAAAAGTATATCAGTCTTCCCCCATATTGTCAATACAATGTGATTGCTCAAGTTATGCACATTTTCGTTAAATTGAAGTTCTTCTGTATACTGTGGATGTATGAATAAACATATATTTGGTATTACCTCAGTTATTGTCGTTTCGCTCGTTATTGTATGGTTTGTTGTTGAATACTATCCCATGCAGATTGCGGGACAAGCGGATAGTGTCAACACAGGCGCCCTCGCAGAGGCGTGGCAGGGTATCATTGAAAGAGGTGAGGAATCCCAGGATATCGAGCCAGAGGAGAGTGATGACATTGTTATTCCTATAGCAGTTGAAAATACAGATGAGGTGATAGAAGTGGGAGGTGTACAGGTGACAAATGGGACAAAGCACAGTGTGCCGCTTGATAGTATTTTGTCTGGTGGCCCTCCACAGGATGGCATTCCCTCTATTGATGATCCGCAATTCTATTCAATAAAAGACGCACAGGATGATGTTTCTGATGATGAACTTGGTGTTATGATTGATATTCGAGGCAGTGCACGTTTCTACCCCTTTAACATTTTAGTCTGGCATGAGATTGTGAATGATACTGTGGGAGGGCAGAGAATTTTAGTTACCTATTGCCCGCTGTGTCTTTCTGGCATTGTCTTTGATCCGGTTGTAGGTCGTGAGCGAGTTGAATTTGGAACGAGCGGGAAATTGTGGAACTCAAATTTGGTCATGTATGACAGAAAGACAGGATCGCTCTGGTCTCAAGTTCTGGGAGAAGCAATTGTTGGAGATATGACAGGAGCGTCTCTTGATGTATTAACGTCTGACATGGTCCGTTTTTCTGATTTCAAAAAAGTACATCCTGATGGCGAGGTGCTCACACGCAAGACAGGGTCCTTTAGGTTGTATGGGTTTGACCCGTACGGTGATTACTACACTACTCCGGGTACATATTTTCCAGTGGATGCAACTGACGATCGACTCGAGCAGAAAGATTTTGTACTGGGTGTTGTTGTAAATGGAAAGGCGAAAGCATACTATCCACCCGCCATTAAAAAGAAAGGTGAGGCGGAAGATACATTTGAAGGAAAGACATTTGTATTGAGGTATGAGAAAGAGATTGATAGTGTACGGATGTTTGAAAAAACAGATGGGACGCTCGAGCGGGTAAATCCGTTTGGTAACTTCTGGTTCTCGTGGGTTGCTGCACATCCTGAGACTGAGTTGTATGAGTAGTATGAAACGTGTCACCCTCATTTTGAGCATCATGATTTTCATTGGCGCTGGATGCTCATCTCAGGCGCCTACGGGTGAAAACGCGAGCGAAACATTGAACGAGTATGCCTCAGTATACGAATTATCATTCTCTGATTATGAAGGAAATGAGCATACGCTCTCTGAGGAGATTGGGATTCCTCTTGTGGTAAATTCGTGGGCTGCGTGGTGTCCATTTTGTAAAAAAGAACTGGTAGAATTTGCACAGGCGCAGCAGCAGTACCGAGGGCGCGTGCAGTTTATTGCAATTGATCGAGCTGAGTCTCTTGAGACGGCGAAAGGATATACAGATAGCTTGGGCGTGAGCGACTCAATGAAGTTTTGGCTTGATCCGGGAGATTCCTTTTACAAAGGGATCGGTGGGTTTGCCATGCCAGAAACGATTTTTGTGGATAGTGAGGGGAATGTTGTCTTGCATAAACGAGGGCCGATGGACTTAGAGGAAGTGTCTGAAAAAATAGAAGAATTACTTTTATAGCTATGGATCTATCTCTTGCACTCCCTGCGTTTATTGCAGGTCTCATTACGTTTCTCGCACCGTGTACATTACCACTCGTGCCCGGGTATCTTGGTTTTATCAGCGGCGTTTCTCCGCAGGATTTGCAGGATCCTGAAAAGGCATCACGCGCACGAAGAAAAGTGCTCTTAAATGGTGTGATGTATGTTGTCGGTTTTAGTCTTGTCTTTATTGCGCTTGGGACTGTGTTTGCAGCAGGTGGACTCGCTTTTGCAAAATATCGATTATGGATTTCACGAATAGGTGGAGTGTTTGTCATTGTATTTGGTCTGCACATGATGCACGCACTCAAATTTAAGTGGCTTTCCTTTTTAAATGCTGATAAGCATCTAAAAATTCCAGCGTCCCTTAAACCAGGACATCCGGGAAGCTCATTTCTCTTTGGCTCTATATTCGCGTTTGGATGGACACCGTGCGTCGGGCCGGTACTCGGGAGCATTTTGGTGCTTGCGTCTACCACAGGTACAGTATTGCAAGGAGCTGTCCTTCTTCTCGTCTTTTCTCTTGGTCTTGCTGTTCCATTTCTCTCGCTTGCGGTTGCATTTGGTTCTGCCACGAAGTTTATACAAGCTCTCACCAGACACCTGGGTATCATTTCTTTTGTCGGTGGACTATTCCTCGTACTTTTGGGCGTACTTTTAGTGACTGATAGCTTCGCGCTCTGGCTTGCCTGGTTCTATGAGGTATTTTCATTCATTAACCTCGAGGAAAAGTTACTCGATTATCTGTAAAAAAGAGGCGCTGTGCGCCTCTTTTAAATTGTGATACACTTGAGCCATATTTAACATACATATATGAGACCAGACGATTTATACACTAAAATATTTCTTGATTCAGGTAGTGCCGAGCATACAAGAAGAGCGCTTGAAATGATTGGTTTTTTGGATGGGCAAACAACGAATCCCACCTATTTTGTTAAAAGTAATCCGGCAGTTCTTGAAAGACTGGAGCGTGGAGAGAAGTTTACGAAAGATGAGCTCTGGGGTGCTTATAAAAAGCTGGCACAAGAAATTAGTGCCCTGGTCCCGGCTGATGGTTCAGTGTCAATAGAGGTGTATGCTGATAAAGAAAGTGCGGCGCAGGATCTTGTAGACCAAGCACATGAGCTTAAAGATTGGATTTCCAATGCACATATCAAGCTACCGATCATCCCCGCAGGATTAGAGGCTGCTGAGCAATTGGTACAAGAAGGAATTCGCGTGAATATGACGCTATGTTTTGCACAGAGCCAAGCAGCGGCAGTGCACGCAGCCACGCGAGGGGCAGCACCGGGGCAGGTGCTCGTCTCACCATTTGTGAGTAGACTTGATAAAAAGGGAGTGGACGGGTTTTCTCTTCTTCAAAATATAAAAAAGATGTTTGATGCAGAGGGGGGTCATGTTTCAATACTAGCGGCAAGCATTCATGATGTCTTTGATATCGCGCATGTCATTGAAGAAAAGATGGATATCATAACTATTCCGTTTGATGATGTGCGGCCGTGGGTTGATGCAGGCATGCCAAGGTCTACTGAAGGTCTTGAGCCTAAGGATGTATCAGGACTGACTCCGCTTACCTATGAAGAACTTGACCTGTCTGCTGATTGGAGGAGTTTCGATATATCGCATGAGCTCACTGATGTAGGACTACAGCGTTTTTCTAATGACTGGAACGAGATTTTGCAGAGATAACAGGAAAAAAACATTCAAAAACCGCCCTTATCAAGAAGGCGGTTTTTGATGTGCCATACAGTAGAAGAATTCTACTTAAATTTTGTAGGGTAACGTCAAGTTATCCCCAACCGTATACAAGTATATCATATACGGATTTTCGGTGCAAAGGATTGCACCTGAGCGACTAACGGGAATCGAACCCGTATCCTCGCCATGGCAAGGCGATATAATAGCCATTATACGATAGTCGCACCTTTGTTGCGGGGCCCGGACTCGAACCGGGAACCTTCGGGTTATGGGCCCGACGAGCTGCCAATTGCTCTACCCCGCTCATGCGTAGAGGTTTCTAGCGAGGAATACTATATAGCATATAGCATTTTTTTTCAAGTCCTAACAAAAAAACACCATACTGGTGTTCTTTTGTGTGTTGCCGACCCTCCTCTGCTCTGCGCAGAAGAGGGTCGGCTTGGGGAGGGGTGGATTTCCTATCGGGCGTGGGAGCACCGAGTCCAGCTCATGTCCATGGCCATGTTAGCCGTTGTGTTGAGCAGGGCCGCGAGTACAGCGGCGTCTTCGCTGTCGCCTTGTTCCTCTTCCGTGCGCGTGATGTCGCCACCTGACACGTCCTTGCAATGGACGTTGAGCTTCATGGTCACGCGGGCCGTGAACCGTTTGGCTGTGGGGTTGTGAATCCGCACCGGGCGAGTGACAGAAACGTTGAGCTCCAGGGTGATCAGGGAGTTCTTCGACCCTTTTAGGTTTTCGAATTGAAGGATCTCCCCGAGGAACTCTCGCCTGGTCTTCACGACTCGTCGACCTGCCGCGAATCGAGACTCGGGTGACCAGACGCGCATGCTGAGCAGCGTCCCAACCTGGTGGACCCAGCGGGGCTTGATGTCCTCGCTGTGTACCAGGGTGAGCAGCTTGTGAAAGGCGAAGTCGTCGGTAGGCCACTCTTCGGCTTGGGCCAGGCAATGTCCTGGTAGGAACACTGCGAGGGCGAGGATGGATAGCCGCAGCAACATTTTCATGATCCAGCTCCGGTGGAACATACCGGCAAGGGCCGGTCAGACCTTTTTATCGCCCACCTCTGGGCGCTCCCTTGTGGGTGCTGATCCCCACATCACGAGAAGGTCCTGTGTTAGGAGAGCATTCTTTAGTCTATTTTAGCTTAAAAAAGGACTCAAAAATACCCTCCACAACAAAAGAATATATCACAAGAGAGTATTTTTGTCAAGCCTCTGTGATGCTGTGTATCGTGTGGCGCTATCTTTGAGGCGGTGCAAGGAGAAGGAGGATGCGAGGGTGAAGATTGTATATTAGCTACCCAAATGTCGGTCGCGGGCTGTTTTTACGATGAGCTGACTGGTGCGTGACGTTAGAACTGGGATTTTTAAGTTAAGAATCAAAAAAAGCTTACCTCAATAAGCTTTTTTATGCGGTCCCCGATGGTCGGTGCGGCCGCGGCATCGGGGGTGGGCGAGAGCCCAAAACCACCTCCTTTCATTTGAAGATCAGGATGACCAGGGTCCAGATTGCCATTCCGCCACCACTGAGGATTCCTCCCCAGCAGAGCAGGTAGTCGAAGAAGCCTAGCTCGTCGGCACGAGTCTTGGCCAGCCATGCGACCCTGACTACCAGCAAGCTCCAGAGGAGCTCCATGATCAATTGCCCATTCGTGAAGGGTAGCAGCAATTCCTCCATCGTCGTACTCCTTTGTACATGAACAACATTGTTCTTATATAACATCGTATGGTACCTGTCAAGGATGGGATTTAAAAAACAGCGCTTAGATTAGCGTTGTTTTTCGATGAGCTGGCTAGTGTATGACGTTAGAACTAGGATTGTTAGTGTAGAGAGATTAAATGGTTAACTTACAGGTTGTATGATACACCCATGAGTGTAAATGTGTTTTCATCCTGCCATTCAACATCTTCAGGAGAAGCTATCATCGGAGTTCTGCCTAATGTTTCAGTAAGTTTCTCGTCACCTCTCTTGAGAAAAGAAGTGTATTCGTCTTTTACCAAGTCGTATATGAATACAAATAGGTCAGGGCAGCCTTCTGGGCAGCCAGTAATTCCAACAGCCTTACTTAATTCATCATTCCAGGTAAGTTGATAGTTTTGGCTGTACCTTGTTGAAGCTTTTTTAAGCTGGCTTATTTTGAATGGTTCCATGTCAATCACAAGACTCAGCGAATATGTGAAACCACACAATCCATAGTAGCCATAGCAATTATCATCTCGCATAGTTATGAAAAGTTTTTCATTCCCTTCGCTATCTTGCAGAAGGCGAACTCTATGGAGGAGTTCTACATCCCAGATTGTTTCCACCTCAAACTCCCTTAAGGATGTCCAAGAATTGTTTTGCATCATGGACAACCTGTTTTTCCCAAGACAAATTATCGGGGATTGTTCGAATATTGGGTCTTTCATCAATACCCCCTCACATTCGTGCAAAACAGTTATATACCCTTCTGCCGAAGATATAGGAATTCGTTTAACAACCATAGTCAGTGGTTGTTTATCAAGAGATTTTTTGATGAGATCCTGCTCATCTTCGGTTAGTGCATATTCTCCATGATTTCCGTCGACCGCCTGTCTTTCGGCAGTTTTTTCTTTTTGATCATCGTCGTGTGTTTTCTCTTCAACAAAAATCTTAGCAGAATCATTTGCTAGGTGGACACTCTCTATCGAATCAATCATAATGATAGCACTAAGAGTGATGATCGTGAGTGAGAGCAAGATGGTCAGGTGATACAGTTTTTTACTTTCAAGAATCATGGTTCAAGTATATTGAGATTTTGCAAAATGTCAATAACAGCCCCATAAGGCTGTTTTCAAATGAGCTGGCTGGTGTATGACGTTAGAACTAGGATATTGACTACCTCTGTAAGGAAAGTGTGGAATATTTTAACCTGAT
>CAZCAB010000030.1:0-580 GCA_964496615.1 uncultured Gammaproteobacteria bacterium
AATCAAAGATTGTTCGTGTTGATATTGGTGCAGATGGCAAGGTGCGACAGGCAGCTGATAGCGACGACATGCTAGATGTCTTCGAATCAACGCTTAAGGGCATTAGATCCGAGGATGGCTCGGAAGGTATTTATAGATTTGTCGAGAGATTTTCAGAGTATTTCCCTCAGTATGATGTTGATTTTGAGAGGGACAAATTCGGAAAATGGTTTAAACTTAAATTTACCAAGAAGGAATAATGCATATGTCTGATCCTACATATTTCGTCATTCTTGCTGCAGCATTTGCGGGTGGGATTGTACGAGGACTTACTGGCTTTCTCAAGCATTGGTTCTCATACAAAAAAGTCGAATTTAATCTGAGCTATTTTGTGAGTACAATGCTTGTATCCGGAGGTGTTGGTTTTGCAACTGCTGTTGCTGTCAAGGAAGTTGGTGTATCCATGGTGGGCATAGAACATCTTAATGCGCCGATTGCTTTCATCATCGGCTACGCTGGAGGTGATTTTCTCGAGAACGTGTACAAAATTTTATTTAAGAAAAGCAAAGATAAGGTTTTGGAGAAGTGTAATGAGGTTAAG
>CAZCAB010000030.1:590-10915 GCA_964496615.1 uncultured Gammaproteobacteria bacterium
AAAACCGCCCTGTGCGGTTTTTTGGTGTGATCCTCCAACCGAAGTTGTAGGATTACCATGTAAAGTCGAAACCTTACATGACACGAGCCTTCGCTCTGGCGCTCAATAGTATTGCTACTCTTAAACTCCATCACTCTGCTCGAGGTAAGTATCACTTGCGCGTTACTTACAAAATCTATAATATAGCAATGCGGGAATCTGGTCAAGTAAATAAGCGCACATATTGTTCACATGTTGTACACATACTATGAAATTAGAGGTAAAAGGTGATTTTCAGTTCCCGCTGCGGATGCTTATGCGCAAATGCGGGTATACTGAAAAGCCAGGAAAGCAAATTAGTTATGTAAATGCGTTTGGTGTTGGAGGGTATCCTCGTTTTCACGCCTACGTTGATACGATCGAGGGCGGCTACATCATCAAACTTCATCTTGATCAAAAAAAGCCTACGTATGGATCGTATATAGCTCACAGCGGTGAATATGATGGGTCAGTCGTGGAACGTGAGGGGGTTCGAATCCAAAAATGGTTTAATTACCTGAAATTGTAATGGCAATCAACTCCTTTGAAGATTTCGTCAGCATCTCTGCTGATCCGTGTTTTACTACCACATCATCCTCTATGCGTATACCATACGCATTTTTTTTGTAGACCCCAGGCTCTATAGTGATAACCATATTTTCCGCAAGCAGTGTATCGCTTTTTACGCCTATACGAGGGTATTCATGAACCTGTGTTCCAAGTCCGTGTCCGAGTGAATGAATAAAAAGGGGTTCGAGATCGGGTCCTAGTTTTTTCCGAGTTTCATCAGCGATATCAGATGCTTTAATGTCATCAGATACCATACTAAGAGCATGCTTCTGGGCTTCATGGACTCGATGGTACAGTGAACGCTCATTGCTATTTGGTGTACCTATATAGTGTGTTCGCGTCATATCAGAACAGTATCCTTTATAGCGAACACCAAAATCAATCACGCAAAAGCCGTCTTGGAGTGAGCTGTCCCTCGAATGGTGATGTGGCATTGCTGCGTGCGCTCCTGATGCAACAATACTCGGGAAGGCCACATCGCAGCCGGATGCGACCGTCTCTTTATGAATCCAGTTGGAGACCTCTTTTTCGGTTTGAAAGGAGGCGAAGTGCTTTATAAGATCAGCATAAATTTTGTCCGTGATGAGTGCTGCGCGTCGCATATGTTCGATCTCGTCTTCACCTTTGATTGCCATTATGGTGTTCACATCGGTTAGGTCCTGCCACTGTGCTTTGCTTTCTATTGCTTGATGCATGCATGAGGGTAGAACGCGCTTGCGAATCCCATATGTGCGGTTCGTCTCTAAAAGGGGGGGTATATTTTTTTCGAGTGACCCGGAGATTGGAAGTACAGTGAGTCCTGAATGGGTTGATGCCAGCTGCTCAACTTCAAAGGGGATTGCGAACAAGGTGGTAGGACCTTCTTTTGGAACGAAGAGGTATGCATACTCAAGATTGTGCAGAAAAAGATAGTAAAGGATATCATCCGAAACCTGATGTGTATGGTTTACAAAAAGCGCCCCCTCAAGACCCTTTTGCTTTATATAATTTTGGACTCTTTTAATCTTTCTATCGAACATGCTTTCTTTTAAATACATACACTAGTATCTGAGTTACAATAACGTGCATAATTGATAACGTGAGCGCAAAAAGTCCAATCATGGTGACTGCCTGTATGCCCTCAAAAAGAGCATCAAGCGCAGGTGCGCTCTTTAAAACAACAAATGCTGTGTTTATAAGAAGCAATATAAAAGCAATCCAAATCAGGCCACTATACATGCCAAGTAAGTCTTTTTTGCTCGGCGCAATATGCGCAGTGATCGATATTGATAGGAGAATGAAAATCCAGAAAAGAGGATCAGTTAGCTGCGCACCCCCAAAGATATTGACAACCGCCTCGGCAGGAACAAGAAGCATGGCTGGACCATCGGAGCTGTGCGAGAGAATGCCCATTACTGCTCTTCCATTATGAAGTAGATATCGAGCGGCAAGAGTGAGAAAGGTAGTGCCAACGATGAGTGGGGCTGCACCGATAAAAAAGTTACCAACCTTTTGGTATAGACTGTGTGGATTGAAACTATGATTGACGTATCCGAGTCCCCCTGTTTCTCTATTTGGCTTAAACAGACTCATGGACTCAATTTTGTGATGAAATAAAATACACATGAGCGCGTGGCCGAGCTCGTGCAGTGGTGTCCCGATCCATGCGGTGAACAAAATCGCGTGCCACCCACCAAGCTTGTAATAGTTCGATTGAATATGATGGTTGAGCTTAGAAAGCAAATACCCAATGACAAAAAATGCGCCGAGTATGTTTACGAGCTGCGATAGGGTAATATATAGCGCTGAAGAGCCAGTATGAAGTAGTGTGCCTAGAAATGTTTCCATATATAAAGTATATCATACGCAGGCGAGATAGGATCTCAGGTCATGTAACAAAAAAACCGCATAGAGCGGTTTCTTGCCTGGGATATTATTTCCCCTGAATGTTCACAAACTTCGTATTTCGGAGTGAACCATCAAATTTTCTCATCTTTTTTGTTGTGAATTTGACTACACCTTCGATAAGCGAATAAAGGGTGTCATCCTTTCCCTTGCGAACATTGGTGCCAGGGTGTATTTTGCTTCCTCGCTGTCTTACCAGTATCGATCCTGTCTTAACTGACTGACCGTCACCGACTTTAACACCGAGATATTTTGGGCGGGAATCTCGTCCCAGTCGGGTAGACCCACCCGCCTTCTTATGTGCCATATACAAAATGTTTATCAGACGCCAGTATACAGGGAAGCTTACTCCTTGTCAAGTAGTACTTCATAACGTATACTTTTGCGTATGGGACGAGATATTTATCCGCTAAAATTATTTGTAAAACGGCTGCCGGTTATGATTATGACTGGTGTTGCTGTTGCATTGAATATATACAATTTTTTCTGGATTTTAACGCAAATTCCTGCATCTGACAATCAGATTTTTCTTCACTACAACATACTCTTTGGTGTCGACCTGATAGGAAAGGGTTGGCGGCTATATAGCCTACCTGGTCTGGGAATGATCATTGTTATTGTCAACTTTGTCCTTGGCTGGCTGGCATTTTCAAAAAATCGATTTATCGCATATTTACTGCAGGCATCATCACTAATATGTGCAGTCTATCTGACCATATCGGTCTCTCTTCTTATCTTACTCAATACATAGCAGCTCATGGCTAGAAAGAAGCAATGGGACAAGCAGCTCGTGCTCCTCACTATTATTATCCTATTTATTGGACTCGTAACTTTGAGCTCGGCAAGCGTTGCAGTGGGTATCTCACGATTTGGTGATCCGTATTTTTTTATTAAAAGACAGATATTATTTGGTGTTATCCCTGGTGTGCTGGCGTTTCTTATTGCACAAAAGGTATCAATAGATTTTGTGGAACGCTACGCAGGGTCAATTTTTCTTGGGGCGGTGCTTCTTCTCGCAGCTATCTTTATCCCTGGACTGGGACAACAATTTACCACAGGGTCAATGAGCTGGCTGTCCTTTGGTTCTTTTTCATTCCAGCCTGCTGAAATAGCAAAGCCAGCACTTATTCTCTTTATGGCGGCATGGCTCACGCGAAACGAAGATGTGCTCAAAGATTTCAAATCCGGATTCATGCCTGCCTTTGTACTTGGTATTATTCCTATTGCACTGGTTGCGTTTCAGCCTGATATTGGTACAGCAGCTATTCTCTTTGCAATATTAATCGCATCTTTGTACTTTAGTTCGGCTCGCCTGCACCATACGGCAGCCGTTCTCGCTATCGGCGCAGCACTTTTTGTTGCCAGCATTGTTGCCGCACCATACCGCGCTGCAAGGCTTGCAATCTTTCTTCATCCCGAACTTGATCCAGCTGGCATAGGATATCACATTAATCAGGCATCTCTTGCAATCGGTTCAGGCGGTTTTTTTGGTCTTGGTCTTGGTGCGTCTCGTCAGAAGTTTCAGTATCTTCCTGAGGTACATGCTGATTCGATATTTGCAGTCATGGCAGAAGAGCTTGGTTTTGTTGTTGTTGTCATTTTTTTGCTTCTCCTGTTGGCCTTTGTACTTCGTCTACTCGCACTTGCGCGTTCCGCGAACAGTCAATTTATGCGACTAGCAATCAGCGGAACCGCAGTATGGTTTGCAACGCAGGTTCTTTTAAATGTTGGCGCTATGATCGGGCTTTTGCCGTTAACAGGCGTACCTCTCCCACTCGTCAGTCACGGAGGAACCGCCATGCTGGTGTGGCTGACAACCATAGGGGTCATTGCTAGAATGAGTAAGGAAATATCTATATGACGACAAACAAGAAAAAACTCCATGTATTTTTTTCTGGCGGTGGCACGCTTGGCCCAATAACACCACTGCTCGCGATCGAGGATGCCCTTAAAAAGAAGCACGCCGATCTTGACTCCACATGGATCGTAACAAAAAAAGGTGTGGAGCACGCCGTACTTTCACACCGCGATACTCAAATCAGAAGTATTGCAACCGGTAAGCTGCGGCGCTACCTATCGTTTACAAACATTGCAGACGTGTTTCGAGTTTTCATCGGTTTTTTTCAATCTCAGTAACTGCTGTGGCGGTACACTCCTGATATCTGCATCACTCCCGGTGGATATGCATCAGTACCGCTACATCTTGCCGCTTGGTTTCTACATGTTCCGACCTGGATCCACGCACAAGATGTTGTTCCTGGGTTGGCGAATAGGCTCATGGCACCGTTAGCTACACGTGTGACAGTTGCACTTGAACAGGGTAAGGCATCTTTTTCTAATCCAAACATTTCGTGGCTTGGTAACCCTGTTCGAAGTGATATTTTTGATGTAAAGAACTCGGAAGCTAGGCAAAAGCTTGGTTTAGATCCGTCAGTCCCCGTTGTCCTTATCTTTGGTGGCGGAACAGGATCTGATAGCATAAATGAGCTTGTCGATGGAGCTCTTCCCTCGATTGATGGAAAATTTCAGGTCGTACACATTGTCGGATCAGAAAGGCACTGGGAGCGTCACGAAAAGGCGCAGGAATTTTATTCATTCTATCATCCATACACGTTCCTTTCAGAGGAGATGAAATACGCATATGCTGCAGCTGATGTTGTTGTATGCCGAGCTGGGTTTGGCACACTCAGCGAATGTGCGGCTCTCAAAAAAGCAGTTGTCACCATTCCTAAGAAGGGTCATCAGGAAGCAAACGCGAGGTATCTAAGTGAAAAAGGCGCCGTCGTGATGCTTGAAGAAAGGTTACTTGACTCTCAGCTACTCGTGAAGGAGATTCTCTTGCTTCTCAATAATAATGATACGCGCACTTCTCTGGAAAAGTTCCTCCACCAAGCAATACCGCAAATGAGAGAACCAGATATGATAGAAATTTTTCAAGACGTGCTCACCTAGCTGTGCTATACTGTACATATGCCAACCCACCATCTCAAAAAGGCGCAAGAAGAGGATACTCCACAGGAGGATATATGTATTTTTGCTCAAACAAATTTTCGTAACCGACCTCACCGGTTTGGTGTCAAGCTCGATGACAGACGTAGACACATGTATGTGATTGGTAAGACCGGAATGGGAAAGACAACCATGATGGAAAACATGGTTCTTTCTGATATATATAAGGGACATGGGGTTGGTGTTGTCGACCCTCACGGTGATTTTGCTGAAAAAATACTTGATTACATACCGTCGAATAGATTAAACGACGTCATCTATTTCAATCCTGCTGATGTCGAAAATCCCATCGGATTTAACATCCTTGAGGCGCAAACACCGGAACAAAAACATCTTATCGCTGCGGGTCTTATGGCTACCTTCAAGAAAATCTGGCCAGACGTGTGGAGCTCTCGAATGGAGTACATCTTGAATAATACGATTCTTGCGCTTCTTGACGTTCCTGGATCAACCCTTATGGGAATCAATCGCATGCTCTCGGACAAAGCATATAGGCGTACCGTTGTGAAACAGCTCACTGATCCTGTCATCAAAGCATTCTGGGTTGATGAATTCGCGAGCTGGTCAGAGAGATATGCAACCGAGGCGACTGCAGCAGTGCAAAATAAGATTGGACAATTCCTCTCAGCTGGACTTATTCGTAATATGGTGGCACAGGTTAAATCGACTGTAGATATACGAAATGCAATGGATACAAAAAAAATTCTCATCATGAATCTGTCCAAGGGCCGGATCGGGGAGGATAACAGTCGACTACTCGGAGGTATGCTTATTACAAAAATTCAGCTATCTGCGATGGAGCGCGTTGATACACTTGAAAAAGACAGAGTGGATTTCTTTCTCTACGTTGATGAATTCCAAAATTTTGCGTCACCAAGCTTTGCTAATATTCTTTCTGAGGCGAGAAAATATCGTCTAAGCCTGATTATGGCACATCAGTACGTCAAGCAACTTGATGAAGTTGTTGCTGATGCGGTATTTGGTAATGTTGGAACAATTATAACGTTTCGTGTTGGTGCGGGTGACGCTGAAGCACTTGCAACTGAATTTGCACCCGTTTTCACTGAGGAAGACATAATCAACCTTACGAAATTCAAAATTTTGCTCAAACTAATGATTGATGGTGTTGCATCAATGCCATTTTCAGCAGGCACACTTCCACCTATTGGCAGGCCAACTGGCTCGCTTGATAAGGTTATTCGCGTTTCTCGCGAGAGATACGGTCGTCAAAGATCTGTTATTGAAGAGAAGATAAATAGATGGTCGGGCGTATTTGAAGAAGAGGAAAGGCAGGAACAGAGTGCTCCGGTGCGAGCGCAGAAGCCGAGGGAGAGATCGAAATCAAGAGAAAACCGCCCTCAAAGAATTGAGAAGAAAGAAAAGGACCTGCCGTCTAAAAAAATAGAGGAAAGCAAAAGAACTCCAACACCAGAGATTTCCACAGGTACTGAGCCAAAGAAAAAACGTCGTAGACGAAGACGCAAAAATAAAGGGGACACTGATCAAAAAAGTGGCGGCAGCGCCACACAAGGCAACGATGGATCTCAAGTACTTAGTCAGAAGCAGGTAATAACTTTTGACTAAATATGATGCAGAGAAAGGCGCATGCACGCAGGGTGTTTGCCATCATTGAAAAAATAATACAAGGCCTCCTTATTATCGGGGCTTTTGTACTACCACTTGTCGTCCATAGTGCGTATACAAGCTCAATAAATGGCATCAAAATTCATCTTGTCTGGGGACTGGCAGCCTTGCTTGTGCTCCTATTATTGTTACTTGCGCTCTTTACGGATAGGATCAGCATACAGCGAACCATATTTGATGTACCGATGCTCCTGCTCGTACTCTATCTTGTGATTGCTTCAATATACTCAGACGCTACGCACATATCTCTGTGGGGTAGGCCAGAACTGTTTACACTGGGGGCCATAACAGCCATTTCACTGATTATTATCACGTGGAGTACTGTGCAGTTTACCCTTTCACAAAGGGTATGGTTCTTGCTCGTTCTTTCTACGATGCTTGGTGCCCTTCTATCTCTTGGGCTCTTTGTGCTGAAGCCAGGTGTATTTGCGTCATTTCTTGGGCTACAAACGACGTTTGGGGTGCAATATTCCAATACAGCAGTCAGTGCTGCTGTATTTCTCGTGCTATGCGTGGGCTTTCTTGGTCTACGTAAAAAGTATATTTCAAGGTCCATTGCTGGTCTCATGGCCTTGGTATGTCTTATCGCGCTTCTAAGGCTCGGCTTCACAGCTGGCTGGATAGCGGCGAGCATAGGACTACTTGCACTTCTTGGTTTCGCCATTGTACGTTGGCAAAAAGAAAATATCGGCTACTTTATCCTCACCTTCGCTATATTCATCACCTGTTTTATCTTCGCCATCGTTGAATCGCCTTCGAGTCTGAGACGTGATTTGCCGAGCGAAATTACGCTCAGCCCCCAAATATCATGGAACATCGCCATGTCAGCAGTATCTGATAACTCGGGAAGTCTCTTTCTGGGAGCAGGTCCTGCATCGTATAAATACATATTCGAGCAACATAAACCAGACGCACTCGCACGAGAACTTGGTGCTATTGATCTTGATCTTGTAAGCCCATATTCTACGTTGCTTCAGCTGATTCCAGAAACCGGCGCCTTTGGTATTTTCCTATTCCTCTCCATATCTCTTCTTCTGGCAGGGACCGTACCACTCCTTGTTGCTAATAGGATACAGGCAGGCGCACATCAACGACTAAATCTTCTTGATATGGACGTTGATAATTTTAGATGGGCCTTCGCAAGTGTTTTCGCGACATGGATCGCGCTGACTGTTTCGCTTGGGACAGTTTCATTCGAATTGTACCAATGGTGGCTTTGGTGGTTTCTTGCTGCACTGCTGCTTTCTGGATTTTCAATTCTAAAAGTCTCTAGGGTTAGTGCTCAGGCGACAATAAGATTATCTACACAACATCCATATAGTTTAGTGCGCATTTTTGTCATTCTTGTTGGTATGGGCGGCGCGGTATCGCTCGTATTCATCGCAACTAGACACCATGGTGCATCGCAGGCATACGCACGAGCTCTTACTTCGCAAACATCCAAGCTCGTTGAACAGCAGCTAAAAAATGCAATTAATCTTCGTCCCATGTATGGTCTGTACCATCAATCGCTGGCTGAGCACTATCTCGAGGAGGCAATTGAGCTCTCACGAGCTCAGGAGCCGGCGGCAGATCAGGTTGTTTCCCACTTAGGCAAGGCAATTGATGCAGCGCGAACTGCGACTGATGTTGCGCCATATGACTATCTCAGCTGGAAAATCGCTGCAGATGTATACCTGAACGCATCGGGGGCTATTGATGGTGCCGCTGCATGGGCTCAGACCTCGCTTGAAAATGCAGTCGCGCGTGCACCAGAGCGACCGCAGCTTTTCTGGGATTTAGGCACCGCATATGAACTTCAGAATAACAGCTCGAAAGCTGAAGCCCACTATAAAAGAGCGCTGGAGATCAAACCAGATTATGCACCGGCTCTCATCAGTCTATCTGCCCTTTACGAAAAAAGTGGGGACACACAAGCTGCTCTGGCAGTGTTTCGAAACGCACCCCAATCGCTTCAGCACAATCCAGAAATATTGTTTCATTACGGTCGATTATTTTTTAACAGTGGATCTGAGGCAGACCTAGACAACGCAGAGCTTGTATGGCAAGCTGCTATCGAGATAAATCCAAACTATTCAAATGTCCTATTTAGTCTTGGGACACTCTATGAGAAGAGGGGATATACACATCGGGCAAAAGAATATTACCAAAGAGTTCTCGATCTTAATCCGGACAATACTGATGTTCTGCAGCGTATGAGAAACTTGTAATATGCAGGAAGTTACCTCAGGCATATTAAGGAGACTCAGAAAATCTAAAGAGGGGAGCCACAAGGGTCAAAACGGAAGACTCCTTATTGTTGCCGGCTCAAATAAATATCATGGTGCTCTTTTGCTCACCATACAGGCTGCCTCTCGGATCGTGGACATGGTATATGTCCATACGGTCCCTCGTAATATGCGCCTCGTGAATAAACTGCGATCTGAGATCGCCACATTTATTGCTATAAGTGGCTCTGAAGTGTGGGAGACGGTTAAACTATCTGATGTGATTGTGATAGGTCCAGGACTTGAGGAAAATGACACTGTGCAGGTTTTTACTGAAAATCTCCTTACCAAGTATCCAAAAAAGAAAACTATTGTCGATGCCACAGCACTCTGGCATGTTAATCCACAGCATCTGCATAGTAAATGCATCATCACCCCACATAGCAGGGAGTTTAGACAGGTGTTCAAAATGCAACCAACACCAGAGAACGTCCACAAAGCAGCACGTAGTTTTGGTGGTATTGTTATGCTTACCGGGCAAACAGATTATATTTCTAACGGGAAGACTCTCTATACCTGTAAAACAGGCAATGCTGGTATGACAAAGGGGGGAACCGGAGATGTACTCGCTGGATTAATCGGAGCGCTCGCAACAAAGCACACGCTATTGACTTCTACGCTTCTTGGCGCATATATTAATGGTGCGGCTGCTGATGTCCTCTCCGAGGAGAAAGGTACATTTTATAACGCCGAGGATTTAATAGATGCACTGAGCACGTATCTCAAAAAGATATAACATGATGCGAGACGAGGTTGAAAAAAGATTGAGCACGGGTCTATATCCAGAGTTTTTTTGCTCGCATGTTAGAAAACTCCTCGATGCTAATGAAGGTGGGGAGATTTTTTGGAAGCAAATGCTAGTTACTATGGATTCTCATATTGAACTTATATCAAAGTATGAAACCCCCATCAGTCACTGAAAACTATGTCGAC
>CAZCAB010000031.1:0-10668 GCA_964496615.1 uncultured Gammaproteobacteria bacterium
CTGCCAGTCTTAAGATAGGCTCCATATGCAATAGGCATAAAAAGTAGGCTATACATAATATCATGACTCAAAGGCTCAACATACGATCCTCCATATCCTCCCTTATATCTACGGAATCGAGCCACCTCCCCATCACATGCATCAATAAGCGTCGCCAGCATAATAAGAGCAAAGCCTGTAAAAGCTAACACTTGACTGTTGAAGGCAAAGAGAAAACCTCCAAGAATATAGATGGTGCTCCCAACAAATGTGAGTTGGTTCGGAGTAATTTTTGTCCTAAGAAGGTATCTAGTTACGTGAATAGAAAAAAAACGAGATATGTCACCAGCATAAGTTTGCATAACCTCATCTGGTATTCTCTGACATATCGATTTAAGTTCAGCAATAGAATATGATCTAGGATCCCTACGTTCGACCTGCTGCATACATGTTAGTTTGGCCAAGTATTAATCACGTCGACCGCCTTTTTCTTTGCTTTTAGATACTTTCTCACAGCCTTTTTTTCCAGGTCAGGAGATACTAATCTCAGCAATTCCTTACCCAAAATCCTGTACTGACCTCCTACTTTATTGGCCCGAAGGATACCTCGTTTAAGCAGTCGCTTAATAGTACTCTCACTCACCCTCAATATTGATTGGGCTTCGCGGGTTGTATATACTGCATTTTCCTTGATTTCAAGCATAATATAAGGGTTAAAATAACAAAGACACTATACAATAAAGTGTCAAAAAGTGTCAAATCGTGCCTTATCAATATAACTATTGGTTGCGAAAAAAGCTCCTAAATTGTTCTGCAGCGGTTGCCCAGGAAAAATCCTTAACCCTCGTCTCCCCCTTAGAGCGTAGAGTCCTAACGTACTGATCGTCATTTATTATTCTTTCCATGGCAGCAGCAATGTCCTCTTCATCATGCGGATCTACGAGAAGCGCTGCACCTCCTGCGACCTCTTGAAGAGAACTCTGTTTCGAGGTTATCACTGGTGTGCCACAACTCATAGCTTCCAAAATTGGGAAACCAAAACCTTCAAGAAACGATGGAAAAACCAAGGCAGTAGCGTGCTTATATAGATATGCCACTTGATCATCAGAAACATGCTGCGTGAATATCACGCGATCCCTCAAACCACTTTTATCAATAAACGACTGCGTCTGCTTAACGTATTCTGATGACGCATCGAGCTTTCCAACAATGACAAGAGAATGATCAACATCCTTTTTTTGCAAAAGTTTGGCGAATGCATGAACCACACCATGAACATTTTTGCGCTCCTTGAGCGTTCCGATAAACATGAAAAAAGGAGTTTGCACGTTTTCAACTGGACGACCTTTAAGGGTGTTCAGTGGAGCAAACCCCGGGTATATTGTCTTGAATTTACGCCCATCAATATGAAAAAGTCTTACAGCGTCTTGCATTGCGGAATCTGATATTGTGATAATTTTTTCTGCCCTACGAAAACCAATGCGGGTTATTGTGTTTATATACCCATTTTTTATCTTCTCTCGAATTCCCCCACCCTTGAAATATCTATAGGCGAAATCATAGATCAGAACGATATATCTGCGTGGCCTAAAAAAAAGAGGGACGATAGGTCCATTAAACAAATATACATCAGACTTTGATGTAAAGAACAATCCAATCTCCTTCCACAATTGCCCGAAACCAACTGGTATTACTTTGATAGATTGTATATGTTCTCGTTCAAGGACTTCCTTGAGATCGCTTGAAGCTCTCGCATATACATAAAACTCTATACTATCATCTTTTAGATTATCAAATGATCGAAGCATATCGATCAAAAAACGCTCCAACCCTGCTGGTCGCTTAGACGAATAGCTTGTGACGATACCCACTTTCAACATGCTTATCAAGATTGTTTTTGGAGCAGCTCAAAGTCGGCCTTAACCATCAACTCTACTAGCTCCTCAAAAGATACGCTCGGTTTCCATCCTATGTTTTCCCTCGCTTTTGTGGTATCCGCGAGCAAATCGCGCGTTTCTTTAGGTCTATAAAACTTTGGATTAACACTGACAATAACCCTACCCGAATCATCCTTCCCGATTTCATTTACTCCTACCCCTTCCCAATGTATAGTCATGTCCAGCGCCTTTGCTGCCGCATTAACAAAATCACGAACAGAGTGCAAAATACCCGTTCCCATAACGTAATCCTCAGGAACATCCTGCTGCAGCATCAAATGCATAAGCTCCACATAATCTTTTGCATATCCCCAATCTCGTTTTGCGTCTAGATTCCCTAACTCAAAACTATCTTGCAAACCAAGCTTTATTTTCGCCAATGAGTGTGTAATTTTACGAGTAACAAACTGTTTTCCTCTTCGAGGAGATTCATGGTTAAACAAAATACCTGAACAAATGAACAAGCCGTGCCGATCGCGGTATCCCTCGACATAATCTTCATGAACCTTCAATTTTGCCTGAGCATAGGGACTCACCGGCTTAAAAGGTGTTGATTCACTTTGTGGTGGCGGTGAATCGCCGAACATTTCACTCGTTGATGCTTGATAGATGCGCACGTCTTTGTTAACACGCATTGCCTCATTAATCACTCTACCTGCTCCATAGTAATTGACCTCAAACGTTTCATCACTACATCCAAAGGAAACTTGTACATGAGACTGTGCAGCTAAATTGTAAACTTCATCTGGTCTGGCGATGTCCATCGCAGACGAAATAGTGCTCAAATCTCTCAAATTCCCTGTCAAAATATTGATATCTTTTTTCACTTCATGCAAACGCTCCAAGGGATCATTGCTGGTTCGACGAACTAATCCAAAAACTTCATAATCCTTCTCAAGAAGAAGCTCGGCTAAATATGAACCATCTTGCCCGGTCAAGCCTGTGATAAATGCTCTTTTTTTCATAATTTCATAAAATCTAATATTTTCTGCGCCCTTTTATCCCATGAATATTCTCGAACCAAATCCATTGCAGTCGAAACCAGAATGTTTGCCTGATCCGGATGATCAAGCATGTGTGTTATGGAAGCCGCAAGTGCTTCTGGGTCGTCTGGTTCCACTAATTTTGCTGATTTTTCGTTTATCACTTCCCTAATTGATGGCAAGTCGCTTGCAACGATTGGACGGTTACTCGCCATGTACTCGAACAATTTCATCGGGGAAGTGTCATAAATGGAATATGGAACCAAACGTGGATTAGCAGACTTTTTGGAATTTGGTATTACGAGAACATCTGCTGCACATAAATAGGTAGGCATCATTGCGTGTGGTTTATGCCCCAAAACCAAAATAGTATTACACGACTTGTATCTTTTTGTAAAGACCTTTACGTCCTTATCTGTGCCGCCCACAAATACAACAACCGTGTTAATATCCAGATGTTCTGCAGCTTGCGCTAAAACATCAGCACCCTTCCAATCGTAGAGATGGCCGGTATACATGACAATTTTTTTATCAAGTGGCAAATTTGTCTGCTCCCGTGCCTCGTGCTTTGAAAAATCGACACTAAACTGATCTGGATCGCACGCGTTTCGTGCAAGAATCATTTTCTTTTTTGAAATGCCAAATCTCTTATGCGCCTGTGTCATCTTCCACTCGTTAGTACATATGAGACCCTTCATAGATCTAAGGGCTCGTTTCCAGAAAAAAAGCCAGTTTTCCGGAAATCCATGCATATCGTAGTAAACCCTGTATCCCAACAAGGAAAGCAAAAAACCTGACCATTCATCACGCGTAAGGATAACCACTTCGCTTTTATCCCATCCTTGGCGAGACAAATTTCTCGTAAAGGATATTTGTGTCTGCCAATACCCCCAAAAACCTTTATCAACATTATCACGCACCGGTATTCGCTTAACTGAAAAAGTTTTCCTTAGATTGTAATAAGAAAAAAGATCTTCTGAGATCTCATTTTTACGATCTGGTACGACCAACATTGTATCTGGATGATACTGCCCCAGGGTTTCACACATCTTAGCGATATTCACGCCGTGGGCCTTCTCAGTTGGAATTCGTGCATTAGCAACATACAATAGTCGCATACAATCACAACTTGCTCAGTATATAACGAGCTGAAGTATTATCATCAGATACCGCCTGAGACATGCGCGGATCGGCTTCAAACAAATGAGGTCTTGCATCGGAAGCAGCTGATTTATATGTACCAAGGAAGGTTAAACGTGACTTTTCTGTAGAGTAACCTCCCCTATGAATACCGCTGGGGTCGACAAATAGTACTGTACCCGCTTTTCCGACGCAGGTATGTATATCCTCAGGATCAATAGTATCTTTCACCTGCTCATCTGAAATTCTTCCACCTCTCTTTGGGTGATATCGCGCATATTGCGGGAACAAATGCCAATATTTACCGCCCAAGTTTGAACCTGATACGTACGAAAATGGACCGGTACCCTCATCCACATCATTCAAATATATCATTATCTTCGGTGTTCTCTTGTCCTCCGGATCCCTGTGCCAAAGCTGGGATTGCGTAGGTCTTTCACCTTCCTGGGCGACTCGCGTTCTCATTGCCCTGAGCGCATGAAGCTGCATAAACATCCCAGTGTAACCGTTTATGATTTTCAACACATTCTTGTCAAGCATAAACATCACAAATGGATTGTCAGGTGATAACTTCATTTTTCCTGTATGTGCCCAGTAATCAACAAAAAAACTTTTCTTAGCTGACGTATGCGCAGTATCGGACAAAGAATCGATATATCCAACCATCTTGGAAAGCATGTCTTGTCCTGGATAAAAATCGTCCAAATGCGCTCTCGCGAATCCGTGTTTTATGTAATGATCAACGATTTGTTTCTGCTTTTCAGATAGCGACTCCTTTGATTGCTCATATAGTTTGCGAGCATGGGTATTTCGAACTCGCCAGTAGAACATACTATGACGGAAAACAAAAAAAGGGAGAATAATTGATTTAATTATTTTTTTTATAAAACGCATACAAAAATTATTGTTTAAGCCAATCACTAAAGTCCCCCAGAAATTGATCAATGACTTGGTCCGTTTTGTAATGACGCATCATATCCGGATAAAACTTAGGTGGTATGGTAACAATATGAGCGCCAGCAAGTGCTGAGTCACGGATATCATTCACTGTACGCATGCTTCCGGCAATAATTTCGGTATCAAGTCCTGCAGCATCGATTAGTTTTCTTGTTGCTGATACCACATATGCGGGGTCAAAATCATTGGTATCAAGTGCACCCTTCTGAAGTGCCTCATACCGCTGGGCTGCCATATCAACATCAATCCCACCGTCTTTAATTCTCCCCCAAAATAAACTTACATAATTTGCACCAGCATGTGCAGCCATCATCGCCTGGGTTACGTCCATACAAGCTGTGCAATTTACTGATATGCCTTGCTCTCTTAATTTCTTTATAGTCTCAAGCTCATTCCATCCAACATGCACTTTGATACTAATTTGAGGATAGTTAAATTGTTCGACAAAACGTTGTGCCTGCTCGAGAATTTCATCTTGATTTCTTGAAAACACCTCTACACTTAAATGAATACCTGGACGGTACTTCTTGATAAGTTCAACTACTCTATATATATGAGTCTCAAATGACGAACGAGGTTCTTTGGCTAGAAGTGATGGATTGGTCGTTACTCCCAAAGCAAAACCACGTTTAAGTCCTTCTTCAATATCGTGCAAGTTTGCTGAATCTATATATATTTTCATACTTTTGTTATCTCAAGTGCTTCCTCTAGGTAGGCAATGCGGTGGTCTGCATCAACATTTTTGTTATATGGAGCATCTAGGATGATACTGGTCGCACCGAGTGAGTGAGCGGCAGATATATCAGACGAAGAATCCCCTATGACAAATGAACTTTTAACATCTATGCTCCACTTTTGTTTAGCTTCTTCAAACATGCCTGTCTTCGGTTTTTTACAAGAACATCCATCATCTCGACCATGAGTACATACATATATATCATCAAACGGTAGCATCGCGACGCGTTCCATTATTTTCTCATGCTCATCTTGGCTCAGCGTCTTGTATGTAACATCGGGTTGATTCGTCACAAGAATGAGTATATACCCCTGCTGCTTCATTGACATTAATATGTCTGTGACACGATCTTTCAATTGAAATTCATTGAGTGAAAATGGTGCAGTATAGCGCACCTCCTTACCCGCAACCGAAAAGTTTTGACCTCTGTCAACTACGTTGTTTATTGTACCGTCTCGATCAAGAAATATCGCCTTGTTTATTGTACTCATAAATTCGCTCTTTCAGACCAAAGACGACAAGATGATCAAGCACAACATGATATCCTTCAACCAATGGTGTTGATTCTACAGGCACTACGATACCCACGTCAACCATATCCTTCATCGGACCACCGTCAAAACCAGAAAATCCAATAGTCTTACCACCTCTATCTTTAATGTACTGCAAACCCTTTAAAAGGTTCTGAGACCATTGCCCGGCAACATCAGTGCCGCTGCCACCATGAACACTCAGGGCAATACCAACACCGCCTTCTACATAGTACGTCGCCAATTGGTTTTCGTAAAGCGTATCCCAGCCCCAATCATTAATAAAAGCGCTACACATAGGGATATTATCGACCAACGCAATTGCCTTTAACCCTCGATCTCCCGGCTTTTCAGTGATTGTCTTAGTCAAATCGGCTGCAAGATGGGTTGCGCTTGACGCTGAACCACCATTACCCATTATATACACCCACCTATCCTCTTTCCACGCTTCAAAAAGTAAATCTATGGCGGCATCCAGCTTATCAGCGTATTGATCAGTAATAGCCGCTAAAACGTCCGATGCTTGTCCAAGAAAAGTACGTGAGTATGATGATTGTTCCATATTATTCAAAAGTAAATAATGAATAGGTTGGGATGTTCTCAAAACGATCCCTTCCTGAGAGAAATGTTTTTTCAACAACAAATGAAATACCTAAAACATCTACCTGTATTTTCTCCATCAACTTCGCGCAAGCCGCCATCGTACCGCCGGTCGCTAATATGTCATCAACAAGAATTACCTTATCACCGGAAGACAAAAGATCTTGTTGTATCTCTACCACAGCACTGGAATACTCGTAGTTATATTCTTGGGATATAACTTTGCCGGCAGTCTTCCCCTTTTTTCGTATTGCTACCATGCCACAACCTAGTCGGTCAGCCATGGCACCTGCAAGCACCAGACCACGAGCCTCAATACCTACCACAGCATCTATCTTCATTCCCCGGTACGGCTCAACGAGCTGATCAATCAAATCCTTAAACGTACTACCATCAACAAGCAAGGGAGAAATATCAAAATATGTGATACCGAGTGCAGGCCAATCATCTACCTTAACAATTTGCGATTTATAATCCATGGAAATAATCTAGGCTCATAATAACAAATCAGCACCTATCTCGCAACCATCTCATTACCCCTACCAACGCAGTAATATGCAAAATTCTTATCCGTAAATTCACTTTCCCTGTGACGTAAGAAATTACGAGTATCAATAAAAAAACATGGTGTTTTCATATGATCTCGCAATCTACCGATGTCCAAATCTAAAAAATCTTTCCATGGTGTCATTGCCACAATCACCTGACAATCATCTGCCATTTCATATGGATCTGCACTCAAGGCATGGCCGGTTTCTTTCAAAAACTCATCTGCGTCTGCCCCTGGGTCGTATGCCTTTAATCGAGCACCTCTATCCTCAAGTAGCTTCATAAGCTCGATCGAAAGCGAACGTCGAAGTGTTGATGTGTTAGGTTTATACGTAACACCGAGAACGCCAATTGTGGTATCGTTTAGGGAATCTTTGTTCAAAATACGTAATAACTCCTCACAGAGATACCCTCGTCTTGTCTCATTGGTCTCTATCACAGAATCAACAACAGAAATGTTTACATCTTTTTCAATCGCAATATTGTGTAGCGTCTTAAGATCACGCATAAGTGTACCGCCGGAAAATCCAAGACTTGTGTCTAAATAGGCGCGAGACCCAATTCTCGTATCTGACTTAAGAGCTTTCATAACATGTGTAACATCTGCACCTACCCGCTCACATATATCTGAGATATTGTACGTATAGGATAATGAAGTTGCTAAAAAAGCGTTCAATGCATGCTTAGTCATCTCTGCAGATTCTATCCCCATGTACATCCGAGGACACGATATGCCATCAAACAACTCCTCCAAGCGATCTTTGCCCTCTTCGGTCTCAACACCTAAAATGATTCTATCTGGATTAAGAAAACAATCAACCGCCTCTCCGAGTCTCAAATTCTCAGGCATGTAAGCAAGTGAGCAATGTAACTCAGGACGTGTTGCTTTCATTTGAGCATATAGTGCTCGGGTCGTTGTAACGGGCACCTGGCTTGTTACTAAGAACAATGCATTCTCTTTTATTACTGGTGTGAGCAAATCGACTGCGTCAAAGAGTATTTGTGTGTCGGACATATCTTTGTCATCAACCGGTGTATCAAACGCCAAAATGACAACATCACAGTCCTCTGCATTTTTCATATCAGTGCTCCAGCTTAACCTCCCCGCCTCCATGCACTCAGCTATCATGCTTGATAAATCAGGCTCATCTAGAGGTGGAACGCCGTTATTGAGGTTATCAATTGTTTTCTGATCAGCATCAATGCCAACAACGCTATGCCCAAGCTTTGCTAAGCACGATGACACTACTCCACCCAAATGCCACATTCCAAGAACTGCCACTTTCATACAAATACAAATGATGTTATTTACTCTTCAATATTCCCTTCTTTTCAAGCTCTCTGTCAGATTTGCTCAGTATCTCACTCAAATCACCAAATTGTCTGATCCACTCTATATATTCTGATACAGCATCTTGCACTGAATGCTGAGGGGACCACCCCATAGCTTTGAGCTTATCAACATTCATTCGAGCATGGCGCCCATCACCAACCCGGTATCGCCCGGAGGTGTGGGGCTGGTATTCCTTCCCTGCAGCGCGAGCAACCATTTTTGCAAGATCTTTCACGCGAGTACTTGAACCATATCCAACATTAAACGCCTGGTATGCAGCACCTGGGTGATCAAGTAAAAGTGTATGCGCCCTTGCCACATCTTTTACATGAACAAAATCACGTAGTTGATTACCGTCTTCATTCATATGAATCGGGACATCATTCAGGGCATACACTGAAAATGCCCGAAGCGCGCCTGAATAAAAATGGCGAAATGACTGACGCGGACCCAGCACAATACTATATCTCAAGGCTGTCGTTGGAATATCAAATTCTCTTCCCAAGTTTGTTAAAAAATGTTCACTACTCAGTTTTGAAATTCCATATGGTGTAATAGGAGTTAAGACATCATCCTCATATTGCTCAACGGCTTCCATCGGACTTGAGCATGAATCACAATAGTGCTCCCATTTCTCCACCTTAAGATCGTCTTCAGAGCGTGAGGGAGGATACACAACGCCACATGTTGCATCCCGATATTTCCCTACTCCATATACAGACTGAGACGAAGCTGCAATAATCTTTTTGATCGGCAGTGAACCCTCGTTAATACACTCAAACATCAGTGCAATACTCAAAATATTGGTATCAACGTAATTTGAAAAATCTAAATGATAATCCATGTACGCCGCAAGATGTATCACCGCATCGACATCGTGTAGCGCTCTCTTCCAGTCTTCTTTTCTTCGCACGTCTCCATGCATGACCTTTGCACGAGTATCTAACCACGAAGGTTTAAATCCGTCATGACTCGGTGGACCAAAAGTATCCAGCACTGTTACTTCATGACCAACTCTTAAAAGATCATCCACAACATGTGATCCAATGAACCCGCCGCCACCGGTTACAAGCACTCTCATATTACTGATTCTTAGAATATATTGTTTCGACAACCCGCAATGTTTCTATCGCATCATCAACTGATGGTGTGGGAGGTCTATTCTCGTTAATCGCTGCAACAAACTCCTTCATTTGCCTTGCAAACGACACGTCAGCGTCTGGGTTGCATTCAAATACTTGTTCGTCAGTTGACCATCCATATGAGGCATCACGTCTACCAAGTAGTACTCGTTCACCATTACCGTACTTTCTTCCTAAGCCGTCAACAACTATGTATCCAAGGGATCCATATATTTCAAATTTGTGAATTGGATTCCAATTCGTCCAACTCACATGAATAGATGCGATATTCCCGGTAGCAGATTTAAGTAAAACAAACGCATTATCTTCAACACCACTTTCCGATTTCCAATGCAAGTCACCTATCATACCCATCGATTCGACACTTTTCCCCATAAACATATGAGCTAGATCGATCATATGGACACCCTGATCAATCAGCTCACCTCCGCCAGCCACCTGCTTATCCATGCGCCATTCTTTTTCCATTCCTTCTCTCCCACCAAATCCGTATTGTGAGCGAATAAAATGAATGTCACCAATAACGCCATCTTTAAACAATTCACCGGCCTTTATAAAGCCCTCATGAAAACGGTGATTAAAACCAATCATATATGCTAGCTTCTGTGCATCGGCAATAGATTTGAGCTCCACTAAATCACTACTTGAAATAGCCCCCGGCTTTTCACATAGCACATGCTTCCCGGCTCGCAGTGCCTGTTTGCAAAATGGAGCCAGTAGGTTATGCGGAGATGCAACAACAACGATATCACCACTTGAATCCGAAAGGAATGACTCCAGAT
>CAZCAB010000032.1:0-10560 GCA_964496615.1 uncultured Gammaproteobacteria bacterium
CCCCCAAGAACTATCAAAGACACTCACATCAGCAAGCGGATACGTCTCCAAAAAAGAATCAGCATTATCTACTATGAGTGCGTACTCACCAGGTTCTAGTACAAAATCATCACCCTGAGCCACACTCAACTTATGATTCGTCTCATCCTCATAAAATTTCCAACCCTGAAGATTGGCCACTAAAGTGCTTCTGTTATATATCTCAACCCATTCAACACCCTCTTTCTCATATGCGCCAATCTCTGTAATAACAACAGGCGGATTTGTTGATTTAGCGGCGCTGAGTGAAAATAAAAAAAAGCCCGTCAGCGCCAGCGCGACTGCGAGCATACGTGCAGATAAATTTTTCATACCTCCGACTATTAATAATGACCACGTCAGTATAGCAAGAGATAGATGTTGGTTGAAGGTGACGGTCGTGCAGATTCATGCAAGACCGCCACCTTCTTCACGCCCCCTCTGGTACCGACGCAAGCAGAACCCTGCGCTGAATGATCACATACCCCACGCACGCAAGTGCGATGGCCAGGCGTGTCGCTAGTAGGGACATGCTTCGGAGAACCCCTCGATCCTCAGGATGCCACAACCCTCACCAAGAGCGCCACCTGCAGTGACCGCCTGAAGGGAGACGCCGCTACGCAGCAGATCTGCCTGCAGAGACAGCACGTCGAGCTGAAGCTGTGCTGAGGCAAGAGAAACCTGGGGAACCAACCGGGTAATCTGTCCCGATACCTCGCTGGACAGAAGATCATCGAGATCACCGCGCTCCAGTGCTATCGCGAGTAGCTCGGGATCGGCATACCCTTCACCATTGTCCAGGCGATGACAAAGACAGTCGTCGTTGTGGCACGCACTGGGACCCCCCGGATCGAGTGCTGCAGCAAGAGAGCTGTCTGAATCACTGCTCGTCAGCTCGTACCCCTCCTCCTCAAGCTCCTCAGGCTGAGCAGAAGAGCAGTCTCCATCGTAGGTAAGGTCGCAGCTTTCGTCAGCTTCGGACAGATCCGAAGACCCGCACCCATTGCACAGCGAAAACAGCGCGAGCATCCCCATCAACACAAGTCGAGGGAAAACCCAGTTCACCAGAGTGTACATAGCGCCTCCTTTGCGCATGATAATGACAAAAAAAAGAGTACCACTCTTTGTCTCTAAGGTCAAAAATTTGAACCCCGCCGGAGGCACTCACGGCGGGGTTGTTGATGGAAGATGAGGATCAAGACACGCAGGGACGTCCTCCATAACGGCCGTTGTTGCGCAGTCGAAGAGGAAGAGATGAGAATTCCCTTCGGCAAACATGTCGTTTACCCCGGCCGCGGCTAATAGCGCGCTCAGATCACCATCATGAGGATCGTCAGGAACATCACCCCTCCCTGAATGACGCGCCTTCACAATATGCGCCGGCTGGTTTCGATCGGAGCGCTCCTCTTCCGGCCTCTCATCAGCAGGAAGCTTTTCCTGTTGAGCCGCCGGCTCTTGCGCCCTTTTCTCCTTCGCCACCTCTTCAGCAGCCCATCCCATCGCTAAGCACATGCCAAACAGCAGGCCAAGCACCAGCGCGATGAGAAGAGCATCCTTCATGCCGATATCACCCTCTTTTACTTCGTTGTCCATCTGTCCTCCTTAGATTTGTGGATACACGTTAGCAGAATATTGCAAAAAAAACAATACCTATAGGTATCGTGAGGATGGGGCGGGGTCACCATACATGTGCGTCAAAAACGCTGCTGCATGGTAACCCCGCCCCGATGTGTGATCCCGCAGATCACTGCCGCGATGGTCGCGATCTGCCTAGGGCCCCGATCCTCGGGGTTCTAGGCGAACGCCTCGTTGCTCTTCTCGACGTCCGTCATCTCCTCGACCTCGTTGTCGATGGCGATGGCGGCGCCCGCGCCCGGCTCGATGCCCGTCAGGTTGTGCTTGTCGATGCTGGTCGAACCGCGGATGGGGCACACAGGGTTGGTCATGGGACACCTCCTTGTGAGTGTGGTATCTCGCTCTCATGACCAGGAGCGAGATGTGTCGAAATCTATTATACACACAATGCCAAATAATAAAAAGGGGGATCCTCTAATTTCCCCCTGTCGAATTGTATAGACTAGTGTATACAATTGAATCCCACTTTAATACAGCTATCACAGATCTTACCCATCAGAAATCCGCCTTTCGTCGCAGTATTTCCCCCCAAAACATCCACAATTTGCGGCCACAATGTATACACTAGTCTATACATTGTGGATAACTCTGGGGAAAAATAGGCTTAATTGTGGACAAAAACCCATTTTTTATCCACATTTACCCAAAATGTCTAGATTAGTCTATACATTTTTTTACTGCAAAATGCCTATTTAAGGGCTAAAATTAGCCAAAAACCTTTGAGTATTGACATTACTCACTTTTTGTGCTATAATGATCTTGTGATCCTTCAAATACGACTCTAGCTCAAACCCCCCCTCGTTTCAACCATTGAGCGGAGTCGCATACTCCTATTACTACTCACTCTCATCGCAGAGCACTTCTCTCACCACCTGACAAAAAACAAATACCAAAAGAGGAGAAGAAGGTGTCCTGCGATGAACCTAGGTGACCCTCACTCATGCGAGCTGTGTTTACGCCAGCTACGCCCGAGGATCTCACCATCTGAGCGGTATGGGGGTACTTAAACGGTTCCAAGTTGACCGCTGGTAAGCATCAAGCATTCTGCCCATCTAAAAAGGTGGCCATAATGCTTGATGAATATCGCTCCTTGGAACTCGAAAGAGGCACCAGGGAAAAAATTCACCAGCCTTGCGTTGCCTCTTTTTTAATTCTCAAAAATACTTGCCATTTTAGGTATAATCAGCTATACTCCCCTCTACTAGATATAGTGCTGATTATGACTGCAAAACAAAAAAAACTGACTTCAAGCAAGGCTTTTTCCAAAAGCTTTATCAAGGAGATGAGGGAGGCGCTCGAGCAAGAAAGGGAGAAGCTTGAACGAGAGCTTTCTAAATTTGCAAAGAAGAACCCTCATGTTAAGGGTGATTACGAGGCTACTTTTCCGGACTATGGAACTGAGGTTGATGATGATGTCCATGAAGTAGAGCAGTACACCGTCAACAAAACGCTCGAAATAACACTTGAAAAAAAACTTCGTGACGTCAATGCAGCGCTCAAACGCTTTGACGATGATAGCTACGGTATTTGTAAGTATACCGGCGAAAAAATCAGCGAAGATAGGCTCCGTGCACGCCCTACATCAAGTTCTAGTGTTAATGCAAAGAAAGTTCTGACGCAGGAAGCATAACAATTTATATGAAAGCCCTTAAAGTCCGCATGGTGCTCCCTCTGCTTACTGGCGGACTTTTTTTATTACTTGATCAGCTTTTGAAATTTATTGCGCGCTCTGACCAAACTACAGCATATTACCTTGTAGAACCTTGGATTGGGTGGGAATACTTCGAAAATACGGGAATAGCCTTTTCTCTCCCCCTTCCTGAAACCATTGTGCTTCTTATAACACCAATTATCCTCTTTGGTGTTTTTGTATACTGGAATAAGAAGGAGACAAAAACACCACTTTTTACTTTTTCGATAAATCTTATTATATTCGGAGCTCTTTCAAACTTTCTTGACCGCATGCTCTTTGGCTATACGATCGATTATATTCGCATTTTTACCGGTATTATCAATGTTGCAGACATTATTATCGTCCTCGGCATTCTACTTCTTTTTATTGACGAACACGCGAGGACATGATACGCTCTGCCCGCTACTGTGATGCAGTGAACCGGAGGATTTACTCCATCATAGTAGGAAAAGGAGCCTCAATTGTCGCCAATTCAATCACGCAAACTAGTTGAACAGGTGCAACGCCGTATGTGGGGACGATTCGATCGAATCATCCTCGTAGCACACGAGGAAACCGTGCCACGTGACGGCTGGGAACTGCACGATGCACTTCGTCCGCTCTGCATGGCAGGCGTCATGCGAGCGAATCAGCGCCACGATCTGAAAACAGCGATCGACAAGGGGCAAGGGTGTGTGGTGATGTGCTCCCTCACGACGCGCACCATGTCGACCATGCTCTGTCATCTCCCCGACCGACTCAGAGATGTACGCTTCGTCCCCGAACTCTTTCCTGAGGACGCATTCAACACGCTGTTCGCAGAACTGGGGCACGCATCAGTGGCTGCATATCTCGAGAGGGATCCACAAACCACTATCGAAAGTGGTTTGAGAGCTCTTCGTGTCATCCTGCGTCAGTGCACGCTCGATGAGGTGCGTCTCAACCGCAGTCTACTGGTCTTCGGCCACGGAGTGACCCTGCGCATCATGGCGTACTTGCTCGTTGGCGATACGCAGGCATCGCAGATGCGACCTCAGGCACTGTTGCAGTGGGAGAGCAGGTACGGCGAAGGCATGCTTCTTCGCCGAAGCGGTATCACCCCGCTCGGCCTACTCTAGAGCTGCATGCACCTAAAACCGGTCGACGCTCTGTCGACCGGAAAATCCCTGTGCATTTACTGAATGTAGAGGGATTTTTGAATACAAAAAAAACACATAGATGTATGTGTTTTCCTCCCCCT
Organism: uncultured Gammaproteobacteria bacterium; assembly: GCA_964496615.1. Taxonomy (GTDB): domain Bacteria; phylum Patescibacteriota; class Patescibacteriia; order Magasanikbacterales; family UBA922; genus CAZCAB01. The sequence continues at coordinate 4,566 of CAZCAB010000032.1, forward strand.
CCGGTTACCCAGAGGGGGAGGTAGTCCCAACCGCTCGACCTAGACGCTCGCCTGAGAGCTGAAGAAGTTCCCCGACTTGCCCCGAATGCTGGCAGCGATGATCGCACGCTGGCTGCGCGGGATCCGGAATCGATTCCCCCAGGTGTTCACCGTGCTCAGAAGCTGGCGTTCACCGTCTCGAGGACGGAAACGATGCGTCACCGTGCGCGGCCTCGACCCCACTCGCGTGACGGTCACCTCTGCGCGCACGCCGGTTCCGTCATTCGTACACCTCACCGTGAAACTGACCTTCTGACGTGCCAAATTCTCCTCCTTGTTGCTCGAGTATTCGGCTGTTACGACGAGAAGATGATACAACACAAAAGACGCTCTGTCAAGCGTCTTTTGTTATCGAATGTATCTAAGCGGATTCTGTCGCCTTCCGTTGACACGAACCTCATAGTGGATATGTGGTCCTGTTGATCGTCCGGTAGACCCCATTGCAGCAATCGTTTGCCCTTGCGCAACACTGGTTCCGACGCTCACGTAATTCTGTGAATTATGCGCATATAGCGTCTGCACACCACCACCATGATCAATGATGATGTAACATCCATACCCACCGTTCCACCCACACTGCGAGCGAATAACTTTCCCGGCGCGTGATGCGTAAATTGGTGTTCCGACCGGCCCAGCCACATCAAGCCCTGTGTGTCGCCACCCAAAATACTGTGTAATACGCCTGACAGTTGTTGGCCACAGATACCCTGACCCTGCTGGCGCGTTGACTGATGGCGGAGGAGCTGCAATGCTTCTAAACGCACTTGTGCTTCGAGGTGCTGACACATATCTTCTCTGGATCTTTCCACCAGGAATGATAAGCTCCTCTCCAATGACAATGTCTGATCCATCTTTTTGAAGCTTGTTTTGCTTCACAATATCTGCCTGCTCGGCATCATATTTCTTCGCTATTTTACTCACTGTATCACCACGCGCCACCTTATGAATCACACCGTCTACAGGCAATATCTTCAGCTCATCTCCTGGTCTGATGTATGATCTTGACGTGAGGCTATTGGCCCACAGGAGGGTCGTTACATTCAAGCTATACTTCTCGGCAATCTTTCCAATGATGTCACCTGGCTGAACAACATGCATCTTGATACCGTTGCGTGTACGCTTCACATCGGACTCCATGACAACATCCCCCACATCAACACCGGGCAAAATGACAGGCTTCGTCAGTGCAGTCCCCCCGGAGCTTATCGCTGCGATCTCTTCTGGTCCAGCCGGCCCATCACTCTCCTGTGTAGACACTACTGCTCCTTGTCTCCACACACTCTCAATTTCAAGCGGTTGCTCAACCACCTCAATAGCTATTTCATCATCATCAAACTCATGATCACCCGGACCGACAAGTTCATACAGCAATGTTTTTCTCCCAGGCACATCTGCCGGCTCTGCACTATACAACTTACTTTGTGGAATCAAAATCATCACAACCACGAACAGCAAAAAAGTCTGCATTGTTCCACGACGACCGAGAAATGCAAGTGGACCGCCTGCCAGGCGTGCGAAACGCCTTCTTGCCCGGCTGCTCAGGAGAAAAAAAACTTTGTAGATATAATACCCAACACTGCGACGGTACCATCCATACACGCGACCAAGTCCTCTACCGACATGGCGTGCAAACCAAAAAAGGCCTTGCTTCAAAAATACAAGCCCGCGCAATATGTACAATAGAAATTTGTATGGATTGAGTCTCATACCGACCCTATGAGGTACGGGCGGGAATCGAACCCGCGTATAGGGGTTTTGCAGACCCCTGCCTTACCACTTGGCCACCGTACCATGCCGAATTAGGATATCACACACCACCTTTCTTTTCAAGATTCAAAAAGGTCGGTAATCCGACCTTTTTTGGGTAGTATATTATCTTTTTAGAACACTTCCATGATGATGTTTTGTCTTGCACCAAACTTTCGAGCTGCATCACGTGACGCATCAGCGTCAATCTCTCCAGTCTTGTCCATCTTTGCGACATAAAAGTCGATCCTGTAGTATCCAATATTTGCGTAGTTGTACCGACTATTCATTCTATCACGTACGGTAAATACCTTTGATCCGTAGAGTTTGGGAAATCGAACCCGTGTACCTAGGGGAAGAAAGTTGGCAGCAATTGTATCTGTTTCACCGTATTTCTTGAAGTTTTCACACAAATCATAGCTACCCATAGCTGGGTGACATGGTGTGGAATCTGTCTGCCATGGATCAGAAGAATACGCAGTAGCAAATACGCTTAAGGTGCGGATTGGGTCCTTGAGCCCTATTGTGGGTAAAGCAGGAGTATCAAACATAGCAGTCATCTCTTCTGCTGCAGTATTTACTACTCCTGGGTTAACCAGGGCAAAAATGACTGAAATCATAACAAGTCCTGCACCAAATGCACGAATATCAGCTAATTTTAGCGAAATTTTAGGAATTTTGTAGAAAAGTGGATACATACTTTTCATTAATTTTAAAAGTATCCCATTTAGGGACACTTCGTAACACTTTCAACACCCATAGTATACCATAAAAATACGGTTTTGTCAATGGTTTTTTATAGGAAAAATGGTTTTTTATGGCTAAAATAAGGTATTTTTTGCGTACTTCGCTATCCACACATACACCAGGGGGAGTGGTATTAATTATTGGAAAATATGCATATGCCTACTATTTTCAAACATCGTGCTGAGTGATATACTGCACCCTAGATATTTTTGACTTTATATAGGGAAAATTATGCCCTCTTCCTCTGACAAAAGATCATACGGATACATCGGTAATAGACGACCCAAAAAAGTGAGCCGGCCAGCGCCTATTCGAAAGGATCCCGCACCTCGAAAACCAAAAAAACCTCGAAGAAAGAGAAAAAGAGGATCATTCTTTGTATATATCCTCGGCCTTCTCGTCATTGGATTTTTATTTTCAACCATAGCGGTCGCATGGATGAGTCGAGACCTCCCAGATCCTGACAGACTGACAGACAGACAAGTGGCGCAGAGCACCAAGATATATGATAGAACGGGCGAGCACTTGCTTTTTGAAGTGTTTGCTGATGAAAAGAGAACACTTGTTGAACTGTCTGATATCCCGGATCATCTCATAAACGGTGTGATTGCTACTGAGGACACAGAATTCTTTGAACACAGAGGAATACGACCTCTTTCCATTATTCGCGCAGTACTACAAGGTCTTCTCCCTGGAAAACGTATCCAGGGAACATCGACTCTTACGCAGCAACTTGTTAAAAATGCAATTCTTTCAAATGAAAGGAAAATCAGTAGAAAAGTAAAGGAGATTATTCTCTCAGTGAGACTCGAACAAAAATACGACAAGGAACAAATCCTTAAAATTTACTTTAACGAAATTCCATATGGTTCAACCAACTATGGAATTGAATCAGCATCACAAAGTTACTTTGGGAAACCTGTATCAGAGCTCACTCTTGCAGAGTCTGCGACGCTTGCCGGAATGCCAAAGGCACCTTCTCGCTACTTAAATGACAAGGAAGCACTCCTTGAGCGAAGAAATTTTGTGCTCAAGCGAATGTATGATGAGGGATTCATCTCTGAGCAAGAAAAAGGAGAGTCGCAAGAAGAGGAGCTTGAGCTTGACGTGACGTATGGAAACATAAAGGCCCCACATTTTGTTTTGCATGTAAAAGAACTCTTGGTTGAGAAGTACGGAGAACAGATTGTTGATAGCGGTGGTCTGAATGTTATTACATCGCTTGATTGGGACATGCAGCAGGCAGCAGAGAAAGCAGTATCAGAGGTGTCAGAGGAGCGCTTCGAAGAAGCGCAGGCTAACAATGCGTCTCTCGTGGCGGTCGATCCGGATACCGGCCACATCCTCGCCATGGTTGGATCACGTGACTTTCTTGATGAAGAAATTGATGGCCAATTCAACGTAGCAACCCAAGGACTCAGACAGCCAGGATCGTCATTCAAACCAATCGTCTACACAGCAGCGTTTGAAAAAGGATATACTCCTGAGACAGTGCTCTTTGACGTGGAAACAAACTTTGCAGTTGCTGGTGATGACTACGAGCCAAAAAACTACGACCTAGAGGAACATGGTCCCGTCTCAATGAGACAAGCACTGCAAGGCTCACTTAACATTGCAGCGGTTAAAGCGCTCTACCTTGTAGGACCACTCAAAGGTGTTGAGTTTGCTGAACGTCTTGGTTATTCAACACTTTCCCAAGGTGATTTTGGTCTTTCACTCGTGCTCGGAGGCGGAGAAGTAAAACTTCTCGAGCATGTTAGTGCATATGGAATTTTTGCAAACGAAGGTGTGCGTCACACGCCAGTTAGTATTCTTCGCGTTGAAGATAATACGGGGGACATTTTAGAGGAATGGAAAAAAAGTAAAGGAGAACGCGTACTTGAGGAGGAAACTGCCCATCTCATATCAAATGTACTGAGTGATGATTCCGCACGAGCATATGCATTTGGAACAGGTGGCGTCCTCACCCTACCAGACAGACCGGTCGCGGCAAAAACAGGTACGACGAATGCGTATGTTGATGCGTGGACTGTCGGCTACACACCGAGTCTTGTTGCTGGAGTATGGGCGGGTAACACCGATAACACGCCGATGAAAAGAGGGTTTGGTGGATCTAAAGTGGCTGGCCCGATATGGCGACAGTTCATGACTGAGGTCATGAGTGGTAAACCGGTTGAATCATTTCCAGAGCCACCAGAAAATGACGCAGAAAAAGCAGCTCTCCGCGGTTCTGCTGGCGGCAACATAACACTCAAAGTTGATAAAGTAACTGGAAAATTGGCAACCAGCTCAACACCTGAGCGCTATATTGTTGAGAGGACCTATATCCAACCACACTCTATCCTCCACTACGTGGATAAAGATGAACCACGCGCAAAACAACCAAGTAATCCAGGTCGTGACTCACAGTACACTATTTGGGAAGATGCCATTAAAGACTGGATTAAAAGAACAAGAGAAGAAAATCCTGACTGGGAGATAAGTTTTGAAGAACCACCAACAGAATACGACGACCTACATTCACTTGAGCTCATTCCGAGTCTTGAGGTAGTGTTCCCAGCGCCGAGCAGCACACTTAATTCCAGACAAATCGATACTGACATTCGCGTGAGCGCACCACGTGGCGTTTCAAAAGTAACATATAAAATAGATGGAAAGTACGTTGGAGTAGTAAGACAACACCCATTTAATCTCAACTACCACGCAGATTATCTTGACCCAGGACCACACACCCTCACGATCCTAGTGGAGGATGATATTGGGAATAGAATAACAGAAGAAGTTTCTTTTAATCTGAATGTTTCTAAAGTTAATCCAGCAGTATTCTTTACCAGCGAATCCCTCACCATAGCAACGAACGAGTTTCCTAAAACCCTTCTTCTGGACCATAGGAAAAAAGATGAAATAGAAGAGATACTCTTTTACACAATACCGACTGACCAACGCGCTGAAGGTGAAAGAAGAATCGGTCAAATGTCTGATCTTACCAACCTCTTTAACAATCAAATATCGTTCTCATGGAAAAATGCCCCGGAAACAGGGTCGTATCACCTTATAGCCAAAGTCAAAACAAAAACTGGGACGCGAGAAAGCGATAGGATAGATATACAGATACGATAACAAACAAAAAAACACCAAGTGACTGGTGTTTTTTGATATGGTCTACTGGCGTATAGGCATGACGATATACAAGTATGACTCATCTCCAACACCCACATACATACATGGTGCGTCTGAGCTATTCACACAAAAATTCACACTCTCAACGTTCATGTGATTAAGTCCATCAAGCACGTACCGATGATTGAGAAGAATTGAATTTTCTTGCCCACTCACATCTGCGTCTACTTCTGAGCTATGCTCCCCTGTCTGTGTGCTTGTTGAAGACACACCGATTGTATTTTGAGAGCTGTTTAAATCAAAGGATACCGCGTTTACTCCTGTCGTCGTAAAAATACTCGCC
>CAZCAB010000033.1:0-9389 GCA_964496615.1 uncultured Gammaproteobacteria bacterium
GATACATTGGTATGAATACAAAAGGAAAACTTGTTTTGATTTCAGCGCCATCAGGCACAGGCAAAACAACACTTGTAAAACATCTCAGAGAGAAGTTACCTGATTCCGGAATAATCGTTGCCACAACGTCTCGTGCACCACGTGAAGGTGAAATTGACGGGGTTCATTATTATTTTGTCAGCGAGGAAGAGTTTAAACAAAGACTTGAAGACAATTTTTTCTTTGAACATGCTCAATATGCCGGCAATTGGTATGGAACTGAGAAAAGCGAACTTGAAGAGAAACTCTCTGCGCATGATATCGTTTTCATTGCTCCTGAGACACAAGGGAAGAAGCAATTTGATCAACATGGTGTACCTCATGTCTCTATCTTTGTTCAACCTGATGATTTGGCAACCCTTGAGAAACGAATCAGAGCAAGGGGTACTATCACAGAAGAAGAAATTCAAAAAAGGATTGATAGGGCGAAAGTGGAAATGGGGCAGGTAAAGATATATGATCATCAAGTGACCAACTACGAGGGGAGACTTCATGAGGCAGTCGATGAAATTTTGGCTATAATTGGCAAAAAAGAATGAGAGTTTAGACTCTTCCTACATGCCTTGACTTTTTAGGGCCTGTAGTGTACACTGTCTCCACGCATATTTTGCCGACGTTGGTGGATTCATCAACCTCTCGAATAACTATTGTATGTCTGAAGATATTAGAACTGAACTTAAGCCCGGCATGGTGGTGAAGGTTCATCAGAAAATTAAGGAAAAGAATACGAAAGGAGAAGAGAAGCAACGTATCCAGGTTTTTGAAGGCATCGTGATTGCCCTCAAGCACGGAAGCGAACCAGGCGCGACGGTTACCGTACGAAAAGTTTCAAATGGTGTCGGTGTGGAGAAGATTTTCCCGATTCATTCCCCAGTCGTTGCAAAGATTGAGAAGGTGAAACAGATGAAAGTGAGGCAGTCACGGCCGTATTACCTTCGAGTGCATAAAAAGAAGCTTAAAGAGATCAGGGAAGAGAAGAAATAACAAAAACACCCCTCACGGGGTGTTTTATGTTGCAAGCATTTTTTTTGCTGCCCACCATTCCAACAGGCCGGTCAGTATGAGAAAACCGATTCCTATCTGTATCATCAAAAAGTCATTTCGCATGAAAAGGGCTGTCAGTGTAAATCCGCCTATAAAGATGATACGTGAAATATTAAGCAGTACATCTCTATACAACATGGCTGGATAAAAAGATGAAATATTTTCTCCCAAAATATCGATCGATTTAAGGTCAATCGTATGCTGGGATACCCGATATATAGGGCCGATTACGATCAGTGCAAGAGAATATAAAATGAAATAGGCAACATGAACGTTCCAGAAGAAAAGCAGCACATTCGCTCCGATGTGTGCCAGTGCGGCCCAAAAAAGTATGTGGGCTCTATTGCCAGTGTGCCTTAGATGAGCGAGCAGTGTGATTGTTGCCAGAGAAATAATACCCATGATTGTTTGGAATAATCCAAGGTTTATGAGTGTCACAAATGTGAGGATACTTACCATAGGCATGATTACCTGGGAGACAAATGGCATTGTTTGAATCACATAGAATTTTCTCACTGGGGTAATTCTTTTACTCTTTCTCAGTTCTTTGATATCTCTTCTCGTGATTGTTGGCGGTACAAAATCGGGGAGTCTATATACAATTTTTAGTGCCGCTGCATAGATAATTGGAAGCAGTGCGAACAAAAATAGGAAAGGTCGGACCTGAAAGATGTGTTCTGCTGCGAAAAAAGCCATTGTCGAGATAAGTGGTGCAACAATACCAAGTATTTGTGCACCAAGACTGAGCATTGAAGAATAGAAGTCTCTTTCCTGATCCTGAATGTGCAGTAGTTCGTACGTATGTATTGCAAGCCAGAACATACCTGCTGCGACTCCGCTTAATGCAGAAAAAAGCAAATAGACAGGATACGTATTTGGCAATATAAGTAGAATGATAAAAGAAAGAATGTAGAGTACAAATGAGAAAAAGTATGTTCGTCTCATTGAAATTTTTCTCTTTGAACATACAAAACCCCACACAACAAAACCGAGCAGAATCCCGACGTATCTCAGGGCTGCATACAGACCGAGCGCTGCCAAAGATTCTGTCTTTAAAAAGATGAGAGCACCAAGAAAGAGGCTGACGATAATTTCGCCAAATATATAGACCCAAAACAAATAGATCATAGTTTTTATATGATCTTGTAGTTCTTTAAATTTTATCTTCGTTTTGTAAATCATAACCGAGAGAGTATACGTTACAGTTAACAAAAAAACAACCTGCAGGATGTTTTTTTGTTAGCTCGATTTACTTTTTTTTCCTCATCGCGGCTGCTAGATATTTTCCCGTGTGGCTTTTCTTTATTTTCCCGACATCCTTGGGAGCACCCTGTGCTACCACTTCACCACCATGTTTTCCGCCTTCAGGCCCAAGGTCAATAACCCAATCACTGCTTTTAATAATGTCGATGTTATGTTCGATGATGAGAACCGTATTTCCTTTGTCGACGAGTTGATTGAGAACATGCAATAGTTTTTTGATGTCTTCGAAGTGTAGACCAGTACTCGGTTCATCAAGAATATACAGGGTCTTACCTGTTGATCTTCGTGAAAGTTCAGTGGCAAGTTTAATTCGCTGTGCCTCACCGCCGGAGAGTGTGGTTGCAGCCTGACCAAGTCGGACATATCCAAGCCCTACATTTCTGAGGATTTGTAGTTTATCTCTGATATTCTTTTTGCTCTGAAAGAAGTTAAATGCTTCTTGTACGGTCATGTTGAGAACATCAGCAATTGTTTTTTGTTGATAGTGAATATCCATGACTTCCTGGGTATAGCGTGTACCTTTACATTCCCCACATTCAATAAACACGTCGTTGAGAAAATGCATAGGAATCGTAATGTATCCTTCACCACTACATGCCTCACATCGACCTCCATCTTTTACGTTAAATGAAAACATGCCTGCACTAAACCCTCTCATTTTAGCTTCGGGAAGATCTGCATACAGGTCCCTGATAAGCGTAAACACTCCAGTGTATGTTGCAGGGTTACTTCTCGGTGTCCGTCCGATAGGTGTTTGATCAATCGATATCACTTTATCAATCGCTGAAAGCCCTTTAATTGAATCATGTGGCCCTGGTTCACGCTTCGCGCGGTGGAAGTGCTTGGCAAGTGCGCGTCCAAGGATATCGATGATAAGTGATGATTTTCCAGATCCAGAAACACCAGTTACACTCACGAGCTTCCCGAGAGGGATTTCCACATCGATGTTTCGTAGGTTGTGAGATGTTGCTCCCTTGATGGTTATTTTTTTACCGTTTCCCTTTCGCACTTTCTTGGGGAGGCTAATACTTTCTTTGCCACTTAAGTACCTTCCTGTCATTGATTTGGCCTTTTTCTTGATTTGCGTTGCAGTACCAGCTGCCATCACCTCTCCTCCATATTCACCTGCACCGGGGCCGATATCAATGACATAATCTGCCGCTTGCATGATGGCATTGTCATGCTCAACAACGAGAACGGTATTACCGATGTCTCGAAGTCTTTTGAGTGTATCAATGAGCTGCTCGGTGTCTTTTGGGTGTAGTCCGATAGACGGCTCATCAAGGATGTAAATGAGGCCAGAGAGTCCTGATGAGAGTTGCGTTGAAAGTCGCACGCGTTGTGTTTCACCTCCAGAAAGGGTGGTGAGGGATCGGTCGAGATTCACATAGGGGAGTCCGACCTGCATGAGATTCGCCACGCGGGATCCAATTTCGAGTGCAATTGGAGAAGCAATTGAGCAGGCATCTTTACCAATACGCTGATTTATTTCACTTTTTTGATTTTTGAGATCAGCAAAGAATGTATCGAGCTCCTCTACACTCATCTCCACAACATCAGCGATACTATAATCCGCGATTTTGATATGCAGACTTTCCTCTCTGAGTCTTTTTTGGTCACATGCAGGACATTCCTTTTCTCGCATGTATTGTTCGATCTCTTTTTTGACGTAATCTGATTTTGTCTCAAGATATCTATTGGTCAAATTTGGTACCACGCCTTCGTACACATGTTTTTCATTATCCACTTGATAGTGTTTACCATCTGTACCATAGAGGATAATGTCCATTGTTTTTTTATCAAACTTTTCAATCGGCATGTCGATTGAAAAACCATGCTGTTCTGAAACGACTTTAAGTAGGTCGCGATAAAAGTTTTGGTTCCCAACTAATCTTGTCCATGGCTGTATGGCCCCCTCAGCAAGAGTGAGTCTTGGATTTGGAATCGTCAGTTCCGGATCAACCTCGAGTGTTCGTCCAAGTCCGGTACAACGTGGGCATGCACCGTGTGGACTATTAAAACTAAAACTTCGCGGTTCGATGTTTTCAAATTGTCTTTGACATTGCGGACAAATAGCCAATTGTGAATATCGGTATTCGTCACCCGTTTCTTCATCGACAACCAGTGCGTGTCCGTTTGAGAGGTCGAGCGCTGTCTCAATATCTTTTACAAGCGTTTGCTTTGTTTTAGGGCGAATTACTTTGATAACAATATCAACATCATATACCTGTTCAGGATTAAATCTGAAATTTTTTAATCCAAGCAATGTTGTTTCAATTCCGTTAATTCGTATTTTATCAAACCCTGTTTTTTCCAGACGCGTTTTAAGCTGTTTTTGTTTGATGTGTTCTCCTTTGACAAAAGGGGAGAGTATCGTGAGCGTGTTGCCTTTTCGTGCAAGTTTCCGAATGTCTTCAACAATACTTCCTTTTGAATGAGGTCGTACAGGAATTTGACATTGCGGACAATGTTGCGTTCCTATGCGCGCAAATAGCAAACGCAGATAATCATAGATTTCTGTTGCGGTTCCGACGGTGGATCGTGGGTTTTGTGAGTAGTTTCTCTGGTCGATTGCGATAGTTGGAGAAAGACCAGAGATTTCATCCACATCAGGCTTGTCGTGCACGCCCATGAACTGGCGTGCGTATGCATTGAGTGATTCTGCATAGCGCCTTTGGCCTTCTGCGTAGATCGTATCAAAAGCGAGAGATGATTTTCCTGAACCGGAAAGTCCAGTGATTACCGTTAGTTTATCCTTCGGCAATTCAATGGAAATATTTTTAAGATTGTTTACTCGGGCTCCTTTTACAATGATTGAATCCTGTGGCATATATGCTCATGAAGTTGTGGGCGACGCCCATTGAGCACATAGTAAATCATAGATTTAAAAAAAGGTCAAGCTAGTGGTCAAATTGTCATTTTGAAGTATAGCCATGAGGACCATATGCCTTGACGCGCTCTGCTTCATCTTCGATATCATACACTTCCCAGACGTCCACGTTAAAGCCGTATCCTTTTGTGATTTCATCCTCTGTGAGAAGGAGGTCAGCTTTGATACCTGCGAGGTAATCATTAAAATGTTTTTGTTCAAAAGTAGGCATGTCTCCAATATCAATAGCAAGTCTGTTCGTACGATTTACTCCGAGAAGATGTCTTTCATCAAATGTGGCAAAGTGTGAGTTCATATCAAGGCTTAGCGCAAACCCACGGTGACCGCCACTTTTTGCACAGTTATTGATGGCCTGCTGAATACTTGATTTTGTTACGGTTATGACATATTGCTGCGAGTATGCGCTTTCGATGGCGTCTCGGTCCGGATCATTCGCTGTTGCATGGAGCCTATGGTATGAACCATTTCCACAGATGATATAGAGTTCGGGTTCGTTTGCCCACTTCCACTCCCATGGATCTGTTCCAGCGAGTGGTGTTTTTTCAGCGAAATACAAAAGACTTTCTGCGAGTGTGCTATGTGTTTTGAAAAAGGGATGGCTGTTAAATATTCTTCCGATCAGTGATCCTTTTTGGCATTTTGGTGCTGGTTCGTCACTTTTCCAAAAACATGCCTGTCCGAGAGGACATAGATCGCCACGGCACAGTTGCGCCGCGTCCTTGATGAGGTACTCGTGTCCGCAGAGAATTGCACGCGCAGGGCTTTTTATAAGCCGCGTGGCTGCATCATCTTTGTAGGTGAGTGGATACAGATTTTTTTCTTCAACTTTTTTCGTTTTTTCCTCAAGCCGGGACGTACCTGTTCCACCTACGTACGCGAATTTTGCCTTTGGGTTGTTGGCACAAAATGGTGAGATAGCTGCTTGTTGGTTGATCAGCCAGACTTGTGGCAATCTGAGTTGAACAAGATTGGGGTTTATAAGGTATAAAATAGTGTACGAGATTGAGAGCAGAAATAGACCAAGGAGTGCACTGCTAATTTTTTTTCTTGCTTTCGTTATAATTTCTTGATCGCCTCGAGATATCGTCCACATGATTCCAGCGATGATGATCATTACAACGGCTAGAATAGTCGCTATGATCATGGCATAGCGATATGAAAATGCGACAAATTCCGCAATATTCTCAAATTCGCTGCGACCGCCAAACGATATGTTGGTTTTTGTTTTCCCTATTGGCAAACAAAAACCATATTGCGTGCTTGAGGTATTGGCGCATACACGCTTTGGTTCCCCGTCTGTGATCCATCCTGCAGATGCGGTTCGTTGAGGAAGGCTTGGGTTAAGTTGTAAGCGTGCTTTTGTACATTCTTCCTTCGTAAAACATTTGGCATCACGTGCAAGCACTGCGCCAGGGGAAAGTAGGAGTGATACAAAGAAAATGGCAAATAGTGTCTTTTTCATATCACTGACGCAATTGACTTAGGATAAGTTCTTTCCATTGTTTTTTTGATATAACTCCTTCGAGGACTTGCCCATTGAGGATGTATGTTGGCGTACCCCGTACCCCTATTTCAATTGCATCAGCTGCATCTTGCTGTATGTCTTGGATAAACGGGTTCTGAGAGAGGCACGCACTAAATGAATTTTTTTCCAGACCACTTTGCTGTGCCATACTGAGCAGTGAATCAGTATCAAGATTTTTTTGGGTAAAAAGTTGATCGTAGTATGGCCAAAAAGCGTTTTGTTTGTGCGCGCAACTTGATGCAACTGCGGCGTCGAGCGCTTGCGGATGGATCGCGCTCAGTGGTAGGTGTTTGAATACAAATCGGATTGCACCGCTAAATTGCTGGGTAATTTCCTTTGTGATTGGGTAACTTCTCTGACAGAAAGGGCATTCAAAATCAATAAAAGCAATCAGTGTAATAGGCGCGTCATTTGGCCCTACAGAAGGATTATGCGGGTGGATATACTTTTCATAATCCTCAATATATACGGATGATAACGACCGAGCATCAATTTGGGTAAATTGAGAGGGGCGTAAAGACCGTTCCAGTTCTTGGAGTGTATTCGGATCACCAAACCTGAATTGCCACATAAAATACAGAACGTAGCCGACAAAGAGCAAAATCAGCGCAGCAATAATCGCACCGAAAGAGTACAATACAATAGCATTGGTTCTTGTTTTTTTCTTTTCTCCAACAAGATTTGGTGCAGGCATAGAGTGACTAGTACGCATAGTATAGCAGTGAGTGGCTACCTTGACAAAAAAGAGGTCCTCTGCTATACTCGTACCCAGATTATATGATTCAAAACATTCTTCTCATCCTCCAAATGGTGATAGCAGTGTTGCTTGTCGTGGTGATTCTCATCCAACAAAAAGGTGTTGGACTTGGTGCGGCATTTGGTGGGTCAAACAACATATATACTACGAAACGTGGCGTTGATAAGGTGCTGTACAAAGCCACAATTGTTATGTCTATTCTCTTCTTTGCTGTAGCTATTGCACAGCTTGTCGTATAACGTGCGACTTAATTTGATATTGTGAGTAAACGATTTTCGCGTTTGGTGCGACTGTTTAGTCGTTTGACGCGACGTTCAAAAGGTCTCATTGATCACTCATATGATGTGGCACTAGTCCGTCGACTGTCAGGTCGGCGTATTCCAACGATGCGGCAAATTTTGCGCATCGGCCATATTTTGGGTAAAAAAGAGCGACATGTATTTCGCGTGAGTGTTTTTGTGCTTGCGCTGAGCATTGTGTGGCTTACAGCAATTTTCGCGTTTCAAAATCGCGCACAAGTACCTAAAGTTGGGGGTGAGTATGTGGAAGGTGTGGTCGGTTCGATACAACTTATCAACCCACTATTTGCACCGCTCAATGACGTAGATATGGATATGAGTAGATTGGTGTATTCAGGGCTCATGAAAAAGGACAAAGATGGTCTTCTCATGCCGGATTTAGCAACGTCATATGAAGTGTCTGAAGACAGAAAGACATATACCTTCACCCTTCGTGACGACGTGAGATGGCATGACGGAGAATCTTTTTCTGCATATGATGTTCCATTCACTTTTGAAAGTGTCCAGGATGGCTCGGTTGGCAGTCCGCTCATCGTTAGTTTCAGAGGAGCGCAAGTTACCGTTGTAGACGAGAAAACAATTACCTTTGTTTTGGAGGAACCTTTTTCTCAATTTGTGTCTCTTTTGACGCTCGGCATTTTGCCCGAGCATATCTGGGGCCAAATACCGGCTGATCAGATGCGCCTTGCCCAGAGAAATGTGCGTCCAATCGGTACCGGACCGTTCATGTTCAAAAGACTCCTTAAAGACGATGCTGGTTTTATCTACCGATACGAGCTTGAGCGGTTTGAAGACTATTATGAGCGTCCACCATATCTTGAGATTTTTGCATTTCAATTCTACGCTGAGTATGATGCTATTGATGGACCTGTTACTGCAATACGAGAACAAAAAATTGATGGACTTCATTTTGTGCCGCTCCATCTGCGGGATCGTGTAAAGCGAAAACACATTGAACTTAAAACATTACAACTCCCTCAATACACCGCACTCTTTTTCAATGACAAGCACAATGATGCGATTGATAACAAAAATACAAGAGAGGCACTTGCGCAAGCCGTTGACAAAGAGCGTATTTTAGTCGAGACACTTGATGGTGAAGGCACCATATTGTATGGCCCGATTCTTCCAGGTTTCCCTGGGTATGATTCTGAGTTTGTTGGGAGGGAATACTCTGTTGACGCGGCAAATGAGCTTCTTGATGCGTCTTGGAAACGTGTGGAAGCTAAAGAGTATGTAGAAGAAGTGCGAGAAGAAATTGTGAATCAGCTTAAAGAAGAGCACGGAACGACAAGCTCAACTGAGGACGTCGTAGATGAGCAGACAGAAGATGGCGAGGTTGAAGAAGAGATTTCCGATGAAATACAAAAGCAGGCTGAGGAGCTTTTGAAAGAGCGGATAAATGAGGCACAGCTTTTTTATAGAAAAAATGACGATGGTGAGCTCTTTGAGATTGAACTGGTAACCGCAGATACGCCTGAGTACCACCTTGTGTCTCAATTTGTTGCAGGATACTGGCAAGAGCTTGGAATAAGGACAAACATCACGTATATCCCGTCTCGTGAATTGAGT
>CAZCAB010000034.1:0-8977 GCA_964496615.1 uncultured Gammaproteobacteria bacterium
ATCTGTGTACCAATAGGAAGACCATCCTCTGAGACTCCTGATGGGATAGACAGAGCGGGAAGACCAGCGAGCGCTGCTGGTGCAACAAATACATCTGCAAGATACATTGAGAGAATGTCATTCTTTTTCTCACCAAGTTTGAATGCTGGAAATGGTGATGTCGGTGTCAATAGTACATCAACCTCGGAAAAAACCACGTCAAAATCACCACTAATGAGTGTGCGTACTTTTTGCGCTTTCCTGTAATACGCATCGTAATATCCTGCGGAAAGCGCGTAGGTTCCAATCATGATTCTTCTCTTCACCTCCTCAGGAAATCCTTTTAATCTTGTTTTTCCGTACGAGCTTACTAGATCTCCGGAAATGACAGCATCCCCATAGCGGAGCCCATCTAGCCGAGCAAGGTTAGAACTGTCTTCACTTGGAACCACGATGTAGTATACAGGGATTGCATATTTGGTGTGCGGAAGCGAGACACCTTTGACGCTGCAGCCGAGGTCCTGAGCCTTGGTTATCATAGCCTCAACAGACTCTCGAACATCTGCTGACAGTCCTTCCATCTTAAAATATTCATCAGGAATGCCAATTGTAAGGCCTTTCAGTTTTTTCCTTAGGCTTTTTGTATAGTCTGGGACTGGGTCTGATACTGTCGTTGCATCCTTGTCATCCTTACCAGCCATGACGTTCATAAGAATAGCAATATCTTCGACCGTCGATGCCATTGGGCCCACGGTATCAAGTGAGCTTGCCATTGGCATAATGCCGTAACGCGAATTTCTTCCATAACTTGGTCTTAGACCGACAATACCACAAAGCGCTGCAGGCTGCCTTATGGAGCCTCCAGTATCCTCTGCAATTGAAAAAACTGCCTGCTCGTCGGCTATCACCGCTGCAGAGCCGCCACTACTCCCACCAGCAACCCTCTCAACATCATGTGGATTGCGAACAGGCCCATACATTGAATGTTCGTTGCTTGCTCCATGGCCAAAGGCATCGCAATTGTTTTTTCCAAGAAGCACGGCACCTTCTTTTTCAATATTCTCAACTACCGTTGCGTTGTATGGAGGGGTATAGCTGTCCAGAATCTTTGCCCCACCGGTAGAACGAACATCTCTGGTACAAATAGCATCTTTAACCGAATATGGGATGCCGGTAAGCGTGGAACTATCTCCTGAAGCAATCCTTTTGTCAGCTTCCTTCGCACGCCTTAATGCACCTTTGTCATTAACCTGGATATATGCATTAATCTCCTTATTTCTTTTTGAAATCCGATCAAGATACGCTTTTGTCAGCTCAACTGAACTGAACTCCTTTGTGACAAGTCCTGTATGCGCCCGTGTGATTGTCATTCCTTCCAAATTCATGCTACGCATCGTTAAAAACTGCTTGGACCGTAAGATGAGAATCCTTTTGGCCTGAGAAGGCATTAAGCAAATCATCTCTCTGCGCCAAGGAATCAACCACTACATCGTCCCGGCATACATTCTCAAGTCCGGTCACCTGTGTTGTTTCTATAACATCTTCAGTGTCAACTTCGTCAAGCATTTTCATATACTCCAAAACGACCGAGATTTGCTCGGTATACATCTTTTTTTCCTTTTGAGTTAGCTCAAGACGGGCAAGAGAGGCGACTTGCTTAATAGTGTCCTCGTTGATCATATGTACCCCATTATATATGATGGGGTACTACTGAGCAAGAACTACGCGGTCGATAAATTTCCTGACAAGGAGATTTCCTTCTGGGACGTCAGGACAGGTTTGCTTGATGGTATCAAGAAGCTCCATACCGCCTTCTGAGTGATACCTGGTAATATAGCGGGTCAATCTTCCAACAAGTCCTTGTTTATCAATTTCAGGATGAAATTGAAACGCGTAAAACGGCTTTCCTTTGAGTTTGAAAATAGCATGAGGGCAGGTGTCGGTATATGCGAGCACGACCGCATCATCAGGAAGAGAATCAGATCGTTCACTGTGCCAATTAACTGCTGCAAAGCCATCAGGCGCATCATGAAGCAATGGATCATCCTTCCCTTCGTCAGTTGTGTGAATGTGTGCATAACCGACATTCACATTGCGATCATCTTTGATAAGGTGTCCGCCAATTTCAGTGGCCGCTTCCTCATATCCATAGCATGAAGCAAATACAGGAATTGATTCATCAATACACCTTCTGAATACTTTCCTGATCGACTTTCCGTACGGGTATTTATCAGGATGCTCCATTGTTTCCATACCAGATGCGTCACTCGATCCACCGATCATGAGCGCATCGTGATCATCCATAACAGCACCGTCAAAATGAGGCCTATCAAAAACATTGACAACGGTAAATTGATCTTCCCTTAAGCCACTGAATCGGGTGAATTCATCAAGCTCTTGCTCCCGTGTTGGCTCATCTTCACGAACCTGGATGTAGAGGATTTTGAGTTCTTCTCTTTTTTTCATAGTGATATATAAAAGCCCCGTCATGCGGGGCTTGTGTTTAGATATAGTAACAAGCCCTACATAACGAGGTCCACGAGTGCAATGTTAATTAGGACTGATTTCATATGGATAGATGGTATCACCGCTATATCATTTTGTCAATTACCGCCTATATTTCTTTCCTACTGACACTCTGTTGAGCTCCTTTTCGATCAATGCTTGAATACGCGCAAAATCGATATCACCTGCCTGCCTTTTCTCTTTCATCAACTGCTCTGCACGTTTACGCGCCTCCTGCGCTCTCTCAAGATCAATGTGTTCAGCTCTCTCCGCTGTATCTGCTAGTACATATACTTGAGAATCAGGACGTATTTCAAGAATGCCTTGATGGGCTGCAATAGCATGTGTTGCACCACCCTTATGGATTAAAAGCTCGCCTGTACCCATCACTGATACAAGAGGAGCGTGTTCTGGAAGCACGGTCATTTCACCTGCAAGGGCCGGAATGGTAACCTTATCAACCTCATCATCCTCATATACCACCCCTTGGGGAGTCACTATCTTGAATGTGATGTGCGTGGCTTTCATGCTAGTTCTTTACCACTTCATCTATTGATCCTTTCATGTAGAACTCTTGCTCATTCACTTCATCATGCTTACCATCCAGAATTTCGGCAAATCCACGAACAGTCTCCGCAACGGGGACATATTTTCCTTCCATACCGGTAAACTGTTCAGCAACAAAGAACGACTGCGACAGGAATTTCTGTATTTTGCGAGCTCGCGCTACCGTTTGTTTGTCTTCATCTGAAAGCTCTTCCATGCCAAGAATTGCGATGATATCCTGCAGGTCCTTGTATCTTTGAAGTACCTTTTGAAGTTCACGTGCCACACGATAGTGTTCATCACCGACAACTGCCGGATCAAGCACGGTTGATGTTGAATCCAGTGGATCAACAGCGGGATAGATACCAAGTTCAGCAAGTGATCGATTAAGCACCACTGTCGAATCAAGATGAGCAAATGTTGTTGCCGGCGCAGGATCTGTCAGATCGTCCGCTGGCACATATACTGCTTGAACAGAGGTGATTGACCCTTTATCTGTTGATGTAATTCGTTCCTGAAGCGCTCCCATTTCCGTTGCCAATGTCGGCTGATATCCTACAGCAGAAGGCATCCTTCCAAGCAAAGCTGAGACCTCAGAACCGGCCTGCGTAAATCTAAAAATGTTATCCACAAAAAGCAGAAGGTCTCTCCCCTCTTCATCCCTGAAGTACTCTGCCATAGCAAGAGCGGTAAGTGCGACTCGCGCACGGGCACCAGGAGGCTCATTCATCTGACCAAATACCAGCGCCGTCTTATCAAGAACACCACTCTCTTCCATTTCCTTGTACAGATCATTCCCTTCACGCGTACGTTCACCCACCCCTGCAAACATTGAGTATCCTCCATGTTCTTGTGCAATGTTTCTGATTAGTTCCTGGATGATGACTGTTTTTCCTACACCGGCTCCACCGAAAAGACCAACCTTACCACCCTTGAGGAACGGGCAAAGAAGATCAACCACTTTGATACCGGTCTCAAGCACCTCGGTCTGCTTAGATTGGTCTTTAAAATCCGGCGCTTTCCTGTGGATTGGATACGTCTTTTTAGCTTTGACAGGCTCCTTTTCATCAATTTCTCGTCCGGTAACATCAAACATGCGACCGAGTGTCTGCTCGCCTACGGGAACTGAGATAGGGGCCCCGGTATCCTTCACATCAATCCCTCTCTCAAGCCCATCAGTTGAGCCCATAGCAATGGTACGGACTGAGCCACTACCAAGATGCTGTTGTACCTCAAGGGTTAGGACGCTATCACCGTTTTTCACCTCAAGCGCGTTATATATTTCGGGAATGTCGGTTTTAAATTCTACATCAACGACAACACCGATGATTTGACTAATTGTTCCGGTATTTTTTGACATATGGTATATCACCAAATTTTATTACTTTTAGACCCCCTAGATTCAATGCTGCTTTAATGAACTTCTCACCAGCTACCCTGACCTTCTGAAAGGGATCAATTTTAAGATATTCGAGCATCTTTTTCTTTTCATCAACATCAAATAGTAGATATTCGCGCAGACTATCCTCAAGGTCACGAGGAACTTTTTTATACGGGACCAACATCGGTCTGGAAAATGGTTCCTCTTCCTCAGGAAGATGGTGTGTGGATACAATTACGAGATGCTCGTCAAGAACGGGATCGATGCCCTTATCAAGATCCTGGACCATGTTATCCCAGTCACCCGCAAGAAAGGATATAACCTCTTTGTACCGACGTGCGAGCTCCTTATATGATTCCTCCTCAACCTCACCCATGAGTTGATTCCCAAGAGCCTCAAGATGCTCAGGATCATCCATTTTGTCTAGAGCTGCTTGTGCTTTCTCTTCTGCATCAAGCGCATCTTGCGCTCTCCTGAGTGCCCGCTGCTCTCTACTTGCTTTTGATAGTGGGTTTTTCATTTTCATATTTATTTGCTCAATGCAGCAGCGCCACCAGCAATTTCCGCAATCTCCTGCGTAATTGCTGCCTGCCGCGCCTTGTTAAATTGCAGGGTAAGACCATCGATCATATCTCCAGCTGCCTCGCTCGCATTCTTCATCGCTACCATTCGAGCACTGTGCTCACTTGCTGCTGATTCTAGGAGTGCCTGATATAGCTGAATCTCCACGAGCCGCGGGAGGACATACTCAACAATAGTATCCAAATTGGGCTCAAAGAGATAATTCTCTATCGGATATCCTTCCTTCTCATCCATCTGTATCTTTTCACCGATGTCAGAAAGCATCTTCTCAAGATCACGCTCTGAAATAGGTAAAAGCTGTCTCATCTTTGGCACCTGCTCCAGTGAGCTCTTAAAGTCAGTAAAGGCGACAAGCACTTTATCATACTTTCCCTGCTTAAATTCATCAGTGATGCTTTGCGCGATGGGAATGATATCTTCAAACTCCGCTTTTTCACCAAGCCCATCATATACTGACACTAGCTCATACCCATATTTTTTAGCAAATCCAGCAGACTTCTTACCGATGCCGAGAATATGGAAATTCACCCCATTAGCAGGTCCCACCTTCTCACCACTCTTCGTACGATGCGTTGCGATATTCTCAGTATCTTCCATGAGAGCCTTGGTATTTCTGAAGATATTACTATTGAAACTCCCGCAAAGACCTCTATTTGAACTCATGAGTACAATAAGGACATTGCTGACCGGACGCATTTCTAGAAGCGGAATATTCGGCTCATCAATATGCCCAAGATGCTCCATAAGCTCACGAGCGAGCGTTGCATACATGCGCGTCGCAAGTGCAGCCTCGACCGCCTTTCTCATCTTAGCAGCAGAAACCATCTCCATTGCCTTGGTGATTTTCTTGGTATTCTTGACGGACTTGATCCGTCCCTTGATTGCCTTGGTGTTTACTGGCATGACTATTTGGAATATGCTTCGCACCCCTTTTTACATTGCTCGGCTACTTCATCACTCCACTCACCACTAGCTATTTTTTCAAGAAGCCCTGCATGCTTTGATCTAAAATGTACCAAGAGCTTCTCTTCTGCATCTCCAATATCATTCACCTGCACCTCATCAAAGTAGCCATTACTTGCAGCGAAAATAGAAATTACCTGTTCCTCAACCGGAAGTGGGGAGTATTGTGGTTGTTTTAGAAGCTCTGTTAATCGCTGCCCTCTGTCGATCTGCTTTTTCGTTTCCGGATCAAGATCACTGGCAAACTGCGCAAATGCCTCTAGCTCTCTAAATTGAGCAAGAGAAAGCTTCAAACTTCCTGCCACTTTTTTCATCGGCTTTATCTGTGCAGCACCACCAACACGTGATACCGAAAGACCGACGTTTAGTGCAGGTCTGATACCGCGATAGAAGAGATCTGTTTCAAGAAAGATCTGCCCATCAGTAATAGAAATAACATTAGTAGGCACAAAGGCAGAAATGTCACCAGCTTGCGTTTCAATGATTGGAAGCGCAGTAATTGATCCGCCACCATACTTTTCATTCAAATTACACGCTCGCTCTAAAAGACGTGAATGCAGGTAAAACACATCACCTGGATACGCTTCACGCCCAGGAGGTCTTCGAAGGAGTAAAGACATCTCTCGATATGCCCATGCTTGCTTGGTAAGATCATCATAGATTATCAAGACATCTTTTCCTTTATCAGCAAAATACTCAGCCATTGCAACACCCGAATATGGCGCTAAATACGACATTGGAGCAGGTTCAGATGCGCCGGCTGATACCACGATGGTATAGTCCATTGCACCAGCCTCCTTCAACTTCTCAACAATACGGGCCACTTTTGATTCCTTTTGACCAACAGCTACATACACGCAGATCATATCCTGATCTTTTTGGTTGATGATCGCATCAATCGCAATTGCTGTTTTACCTGTCTGCCGATCACCAATGATAAGCTCCCGCTGCCCTCGTCCAACAGGAATAAGCGCATCGATCGCCTTAATCCCGGTCTGCACAGGAGTATCCACGGGTCGCCTTGTCATCACTCCAGGGGCAACTCGCTCAACCGGGTAAAATTCCTTTGTTGAAAGTTCTTTGCCACCATCGATTGGCTCTCCAACTGCATTGAGCACCCGTCCGATGAGCTGATCGCCAACAGGAACAGACATGATCCTACCGGTTCTTTTCACAGTATCCCCTTCCTTGATACCTCTAAAATCACCCAAAATAATCGCACCCACTGTCTCCTCCTCGAGATTCAGTGCAATGCCATATACACCACCAGGAAATTCAAGCATCTCCTGCTGCTGACATTTTTCAAGACCACTCATTCTGGCGATACCATCACCAACAGCGATCACCGTCCCCACTTCTTCTACTTGAATATCTTGCTTGAATGATTCAATGTTCTTCCTGAGTTGTTCAATGATTGCAGTTGTGCTCATATATTAGGTAATAGATTGTGCTAATTTGCTAAGTTGTGTATTAATCGATGCATCAAAAATAGTATTTCCCTTTCGCACGACAACACCGCCAATGAGGGACTCATCTTGATCCTGTGTTAGCTTCTGTGCATTAAAGACCTCCTTCATTTCGTCTAGCACTTCCTGGCTGAGTGGTCGTGTTGAGCGCACGTGAATAGGTTCCTCTCCGCTCTCCCTCGCGACAAGCTCTTCATATTCACGTTCGATTTGATCAAGTTTTTTCGTTGCATGCTCGTCTCTGAGAAGCCCAGCATACGCCATGAGTGCACGAGAAAGTTGATCACCAGAAAGACCCTTCGTGACACCATGAAGAATTTTTGCGTACTGTGAGGGAAGTCTAACCGACATCTTTGATGGTTTTCTCTATAAATGACTGATCAAGCTTGTCATCGACTTTTTTACCAAGCACTTTTCGTGCAACTGCGATGACCAGTTTTGCTGCATCTTTTTTAACCTCATCGGTAAGCTCAGCTTTCTGCTTGGCAATACTCTCCTTTGCCTCGGCTATTAGCTGTGCAACATCCTCTTTTGTCTTATCCTTCATCTGCTGTGCATACTCCTTACCATCCTGGTGCGCAGCCTCAATAATCTCACTGGCCTCTTTTTTTGCGCTCTCGATGATTTCCCGAGCATTTTTCTCAGCCATTTCAAGCTCGGTCTTCGCTTTCTGAAAATTCTCGATTCCTTCCTTTATCTTCTTTTCCCGCTGATTAATAGTATCAGTCACTGTTGAGAAAAAGAGCTTCTTTAAAATCCAAAAGACAATGAGAAAGTTAATAAGACTAAACAATCCCATTCTCCATTCAAAGCCGACTTTGCCAAGCGTTTCAAGTAGTACTTCCATATGTATAAATATATGCGAACGAAAGCGCAGAGAATCTGCGCTTAGATCAAATACATTAGATGATGAAAAATGCCACGAAAGCGTAGATCGCAGTAGATTCAGCGAGCGCCACACCAATAATCATCTTGGTAAAGATGCTCCCCTCCATCTTTGGATTGCGACCGATGGCCTCAAGAGCCTTTCCAACCAGGTATCCCTCACCGATACCTGAGCCGAACATCGACACGGTACACAGACCTTTTGCAATGAGACGTGCAGCCTCAACACTCATTCCTTCCATATATAAATACGTTAGTTATTGATTAAGTAGATTCAGCGACCTCAACTGCAAGCGTGTAATACGCTGCTGTGAGGGCTCCAAATACCATGGCCTGCAATACACCTACTAAGAGGTTCATTGCAAGCCAAGCACTTGGAATAGCAACGGCAAATGCGCCAAGAAGCACTGCCATCAGCACTTCGCCGGCGTACATATTTCCAAATAGACGCAGTGAAAGAGATACGACCTTTGCAATTTCGGAAATAATATCAAGTAATCCAACGAGAAATTCAATGATAGCGATAAAACCATCTCCAATTCCCTTTTTAAACCCTAGAAAAACATCTTTGAACTTGAAGAATTTGCCTAGATGCCCCAGCAGCCCAAACTGACGAATGCTCATAATCTGAGTGAGGATGACCATGGCAAGGGCAATACTAAATGTCGTA
>CAZCAB010000035.1:0-8976 GCA_964496615.1 uncultured Gammaproteobacteria bacterium
ATTATGAAGGTATTATTGCTCAAAGACGTGGAGGGAACAGGTAAGCAAGGGGATATCTTAAATGTGTCAGCTGGTTTTGCGCGCAATTTTTTACTCCGTCAAGGACTTGCACGCATTGCTACCAAGGATGCTATTGCAAAGGCACAGCGGGCACAGGCAAAGCGTGCCAGGAAAGCTGAAGATGATTTGAAAATCGTTCAGCAGGATGCTGCAAAGCTTGATGGCAATGAGGTTCGCACAGAGGAGAAAGCAAGTGATGAAGGACGATTGTATGCTGCACTGACCGGCAAGAAGATTGCTAGCCTCATAAAAGCACAACTCGGCGTGAACGTGACGACAAAGCAGTTGAAGATGAAAGAGCCAATAAAAGAACTAGGAGAACATTCGGTGACGGTCAATTTCGGGCACGGACTCGAGGCAGAAGTGACTGCAATTGTCTCCCAACGGTAACAAAAACCCTCCGCAAGAGGGTTTTTAGATTTAAAAAAATATGCTATACTTATCACAACTTTTTTTATATGGCTAAAAGCAAAGAACCAAAATTTGTGTTCGTAGTTGGTGGTGTCCTTTCTGGTGTTGGAAAGGGGGTTACTTCAGCGAGTCTTGGAGCTATTTTTCAAGCAAAGGGATTTCGTGTGACTGCGCTGAAGGCTGATCCATATATTAATGTGGATGCGGGAACCATGAATCCTGTTGAACATGGGGAAGTCTTTGTTACTGATGATGGTGACGAGACAGATCAGGATATGGGTAACTATGAAAGATTTCTTGATACTGATTTGACCAGCATGAATTACATGACAACGGGTCGGGTGTATCAAAGTGTAATTCAAGCTGAGCGAAGCATGAAATATAAAGGGCGGTGCGTGCAGGTCGTTCCTCATATTCCTGAGGAAATCATAGGGAGAATCAGGACTGCGCAAAAAAGTCATAATGCTGATATAACGATCGTGGAGATTGGTGGAACTGTAGGGGAGTATGAAAACATTTTGTTTTTGGAAGCTGCACGAGAAATGAGTTTAAAAGATCCAGATAGCGTTGCAATTGTGCTTGTTAGTTATTTGCCGGTTCCATCTCACCTCGGTGAGATGAAGACAAAACCGACACAACATGCATCACGACTCCTTAACAATGCAGGATTGCAAGCAGATATTCTTGTGGCTCGTGGTCCGATGGAGCTTGATAAGCCACGAAGGGAGAAATTGGCGACCTTTTGTGGTGTTGCAAAAGAGAATTGCATCTCAGCTCCAGACGTGTCGTCCATCTACGAAATTCCACTGAAGATGGAGGATCAAAATATTGGAAACAAGATTTTGAAAGCGCTCGGGATGAAATCCAAAAAATCAGACATGAGTAGTTGGAAGCGTTTTTCCGGGAAGATAAAGAATGCAAAAAAGGAAGTTCGTATTGGTGTTGTTGGGAAGTATTTCGGCACCGGAGACTATACACTTGCTGACTCCTACATTTCAGTGATAGAAGCTGCAAAGCACGCTGCATGGGCAAATAATGCAAAACCAGTCCTTGAGTGGATTGATTCAGAAGAGTTTGAGACTGATCCGAAGTCGATTAAAGTGCTTAAGGGTTTTGATGGTATCATTGTTCCTGGTGGATTTGGTACACGAGGTATTGAAGGGATTATTTCAGCGGTCAAATATGCTCGCGAGAATAAAATTCCGTATCTTGGTCTTTGTTATGGCATGCAACTTGCCTGCATTGAGTTTGTTCGTAACGTATTAAAGAAACCTGAAGCACATACTGTGGAAGTTGATGATGCAACAGTGCATCCTGTTATCATTGTAAATCCGCATCAAGAGAAAAACATCCAGCATGGTCGGTATGGTGGTACGATGAGACTTGGTGCATACGATGCTCAGCTGAAAAAGGGGAGTAAGGTTGCGAAAGCGTACGGGAGATCTAAAGTCTCAGAAAGACACAGACATCGGTATGAATTTAACAATGAGTATAGAGACGCGATTGATAAAGCTGGCTTGAGGGTTGTCGGAGTAAATCCAGAATCAGATTTGGTCGAGATTGTGGAAATGAAGAATCACCCCTTTATGGTCGGCACGCAATTTCATCCGGAGTTTAAAAGTCGTCCCATGAGGCCGCATCCACTCTTTAGGCAATTTGTGAGAGCAGCACTCAAATAACATAAATCCGGCTCTAGAGCCGGATTTTTATTTCCCGTTGCGCCCCCTTGTGCGCGAGCTCAACATCCTTTGTTTTTTCATTTTTTAGTAGTCCCTGTATCTTCTGTGGCCACTCAATGATGCAGACAGTATCTGGCGATCCGAGATAGTCTTGTATGCCGATATCAATAAGATCCTGTTCATTTTCTAGCCGATACGTATCAACATGCACCAGCGTGAGGGCATTTCCTTCATATACGTTCATGAGCGTGAATGTGGGACTTACAATATCATCCTTCACACCAAGACCTCTTGCTATTCCTTTTGTGAGAGTTGTTTTTCCTGCGCCGAGCTCGCCGTGCAGAAGAACAATATCTCCACCAGTGAGTTTTTTGCCTAAGTCGATCCCCATGGATATGGTTTCTTGTTCAGAGGCGAGCACTGGCATATGCTAGTTTGGGAGTGAAAAGTCCTTACACATTTCCTTTACTTCATGATGCACTCGGTCAAGTTCATCATCGTTTTCAACATTCTGAATCGCGCGGTCAATAAAGCCGGCGATCACCTTCATTTCATCTTCTTTCATGCCTCGCGAGGTGAGTGCGGGGGTTCCTAGTCGAACACCTGATGGGTCAAAAGGTTTTCGCGGATCATGCGGGATGGTATTTTTGTTGACGGTAATCCCTGCTTTTCCGAGAGATTTTTCTCCTTGCTTGCCGGTCACATTTTTGTTGTTCAGATTGATAAGCATTAGGTGCGTTTCTGTTCCGCCAGTGACAAGCTCGTAGCCACGTGAAAGAAGTTCATCAGCAAGCGTTTGAGCGTTTTTAACCACTTGAGCCGCATAGTCTTTAAACGACGGTTGTGATGCTTCAAGGAGTGCGACTGCAATTGCAGCAGTCTGATGATTGTGTGGTCCCCCTTGAATACCAGGAATGATTGCTCTATCGATCATTGTGGGAATATTTTCCTTTGTCCTCTTTGGTTTTTTGAGTGGCGTTGATGGGTTACCATTTGAGAGTATCATGGCTCCACGAGGACCTCTGAGCGTTTTGTGCGTCGTGGTCGTCACCACATCGGCAACACCAACAGGGTTTGGATGGGCTCCCCCTGCAACAAGACCTGCAACATGGCTCATATCAGCGAGCATGAACGCACCAACCTCATCAGCGATTTCTTTATATTTTTCCCATTCGTACGTCCTTGGGTATGCAGATCCTCCTGTGACAATCAGCTTTGGTTTGTGTTCATGGGCGAGTCGTCTCATCTCGTCTAGATCAATGTATCCGTCTTCACGGCATCCATACTGAACGCTGTTAAAATATGTTCCTGAAATATTAACTTTGAGTCCATGCGTCATATGACCTCCGTGGAACAGCTTGAGTCCAAGGATCGTATCTCCCGGGTCAAGCAGAGCAAAGTACACAGCGATGTTAGCAGGACAACCTGAATGTGGTTGCACATTTGCATGGTCAGCTCCAAATAACTGGCAGGCTCTGTCGCGGGCGAGGTTTTCTACTTCATCGACGACTTCGCACCCACCATAATATCTCTGTCCAGGATATCCTTCAGAGTACTTATCAGTAAGGCGTGTTCCAAGTGCTTCAATGACAGCCTCAGATGCATGGTTTTCAGATGGGATCATTTCAAGACCCTCCCGTTGTCTTTTTACCTCCCGCTGTGCAAGATCATATATTTGCGGATCTTTTTGTTGTAGTGCGCTCATATCAAAATAGTTATCGTATATAAAGATATCACTTACTATCGATATTCAAGTGAGACAAATATCATACTTTTTTCTTGTTTATATAATCTGAGACCATAATTCGTACGTTGTCAGGGGTGTTGTCAGGCAAATCATGAATATCATGCCATGCAAATTCAAGAATTTCATCGGTTTTTCGAGGTTCCCCTATTCTCTTTGCAAGAAAATGGATAAGGACAGCGAGTTTGCTTTCATCCTGCGCCCGTTTCATGAGGAGTGTTCTCATGGGAGCGATGATATCGATATCAATACTAAGCTCTTCCTTTACTTCACGAATACAAGTGTCCTGAGGATCCTCCATATTTTGTATGTCGACCTTCCCGCCAGGAAGTACCCAAAAATCTCTAAGGCTTGAATCTGGACGAACAAGAAGGATCTTGTCATTTTCGATGATGACAGGTCCAGAAGCGAGTTGTATGTGGTCAAAATCGTCCATATTGCGATTCGAGTTTTGCTATGATACCATCAATGCATTCATATGGCAAACAGGGATTTTTCGCTTATTGACGCCAATTTTGGGCGTGCGAGAGAGGGGTTACGGGTGATTGAGGATATCGCTCGTTTTATCATACGAGACCGTGATTTTTTTGAGGAATGCAAGGGTTTGCGACATACGCTGACTGATTGTGAATACCATTTTGGGTGTGCATATACGGCTGGATCTCGAATAGGGGAAGATTTGGGGAAAGAGAAGGTTGTGGATACAGAATACGAAAGAGGGTCGAGCTTTGATATAATCCGCGCGTCTGCCGGGAGAGTCGGGCAATCACTTCGTGTTCTTGAGGAGTATGCAAAAGTGTATGCACCAAGGCTGGCGATTAAAATTGAGGATTTGAGATATAGGGTATATACGTTAGAATATCGGCTTCTTGAAAGGACTCCTCATTATTACATGCATCGTTATTTTAAAGAGGGGGTTGTGTATCCTCTGGTGGACTCTGAAGAGAAATGCAAGGAATTGATCCATGCTGGCGCCAAGGTTATCCAATTGCGCGATAAAGAATCAGGAGAGTCAGGGGTATATCAAAAAGCAAAGAGGCTATCTGAGTATGTTGAGAACTGGAATAGCAATCGATCTGAAAAGGTTCTCCTTATCATTAATGATTACCCAAAAATTGCTGCGCAACTTCCTGTTGCCGGTGTGCATCTTGGACAGGGGGATGGTACAATAGATCGAGCACGACGTCTTTTGGGAAGCAACAAGATAATCGGGAGGTCAAATCATAGTATTGAGGATATACAGAAAAGTAATAAAGAATATCCAGATTATATGAGCATTGGTCCGGTGTTTGAAACTCCTTGTAAGCCGGATAAACAAGGGATCGGACTCCAAGTCGCTGAAAATGCAGCGCTACAAACAAAGAGGCCGATTGTAGCAATCGGCGGGATCACGACAGGTAATGTGAAGCGTGTGCGAGCTACCGGTGTTGCAAATGTTGCTGCGATTAGGAATGCCACAGAACTTCTTAGTATATATGGACGATAAAAAGAAAGTACTCCTTGTCGTCACACAAGGCGGACCGTGGGGTGGTGCTCAACGGTATGTTTTTGATATTGCAAAAAGTTTGAAAGATGTTTTTCAGATTCGAGCTGCGGTCGGGGAAAAACATGGTGATCAGTCACTTCAGGAAAAGCTCAGAAAAGAGGGGATTGAGGTGACGCAACTGAATCATCTTGTAAGATCCATTTCACCGTTTAAAGATACGCGTGCTATCTCTGAACTTTCAGATCTCTATCGAGACTTTTTGCCAGATGTTGTGCATTTAAATAGTTCAAAAGCAGGTGTTCTCGGAGCGCTTGCCAGAAGAAAGAAGATGAAAGTGGTTTACACCGCGCACGGGTGGGTGTTTAATGAGCCACTTTCTTTTTATAAAAGGAGTATCTATTACATGCTCGAGAAGGTGAGTGCTCGGTACAAAGATGCGATTGTAACGTTATCTGAGTATGATAGAAAGGAAGGTGAGCGAGTTGCTAGAAAAGATGCGCTCCACGTTATTCCTTTAGGGATTGAGTTAAGCGATAGTTTTCAGAAAAAATTGGATTTTGATCTTGAAGATAAGTTTGTATTCGGAACAATTGCTAATTTTTACAAAACAAAAGGAGTTGACTTGTTGATTGATGCTTTTGCAAAGGTAAGGAAAAAACACAAAAATATTTCGTGCGTTATCATTGGTGACGGAGATCAGCGGAGATTTCTCGAAAAAAAGATTGACGCACACGGTCTCCAAGACGATGTCTATCTGCTTGGTTATATGGACAATGCAAGACAATATTTAGGTAATTTTGATGTATTTGTACTCGCTTCCAGAAAAGAGGGTCTGCCGTACACTATACTTGAGGCACAAGCCGCAGGATTGCCAGTGATAGCAACCAACGTTGGGGGAGTATCTTCGGTGGTTGATTCCTCGACAGGATGGTGTCCACCACCACATGACCAATCAGCACTGGCGGCTACAATGACTGCATCGATAAGTCGATCTGATTTGCAAAAACTCGGCGATACTGCCAAAGCTCGTATAAAGCGAAATCATACTCTTTCATCCATGATCGAAGCGATACGCGAATTATACGCTTCGTAATCACAAACAAAAAAACGCGTTGTGCGTTTGGTTTTCCCTAGCCGCGAGCTATGCTCAGCGGCTAGAGGTGGTATCCTGCGTGGTCTTCTTCTTCGAGGCGGCTGCATTCTTCGCAAACTGATCCACGAAGATCATCAGCGTGCCGCCAACAGAGACGACGACGAGGAAGATAAAGCCCAGGAGTAGAACTCCTCCTATACTTCCCAGCATCATCTGCCCAATGACTTGTCCCGCTTCACTCATGTGTCAAACCTCCTTTGACGTTTTCTGTTTCGATTTCACACGAATTTACTCACGTCCTAGAAGGCAGTGAGCATTTTTCGCAGTGTTCCTTCCCGCTCGCATGGGCGAGCATGCTCGGATTTGACCTTCCACATCCGCCGCAGCTAAGGACATTTGCACCTAGACTAACTACGTCTGAGCTGTCTAGATTTATGTCCTTCTCAGAGATGCTTGCTGGATGCACCAGCGTATCTCCAATAAGCGCAGCTTTACGCTCCTTGACCCAGGAGCGGAAGTGGAAGTGTGTACCGAGTTTGTTTACCGCGCCGTGAGCAAGAGAAAATCCGATCATGGTGAGGACAACTGCCAGCAGGAGCGGCTTGTCGAAGGCTGCAACCATGAGTAGTACCCCTACTCCGAGCTTGGTGAGGGTGAGAGTAACGCGCATGGACTAGATGTACTCGATGTGCGTGTGACCACAGCTACCGCAGCGGTACTTACGTCCATCATGCTCAGCGTACATGATCCCGTTGCACTTAGGACACGCCTCGATCGTGCGCGAAGGGGTGTTCGCCATTGCTGAGTCAGCATCCCGCAGGCTCTGGGCGGTAGCGAGCTGTTCGTCTTTCTGGTGAAAAAAGGTGATCAGCTCCACACCGAGTATGCCTGTGACAAGCGCCAGGAAGAAGCTGACAAAGGCGATGATGAAGTGTGACTGGTATATGGCCAACAGACAAATGGCCATAAAGATGAGGCCGACGACTTGGAATACCCGCTTACCTTTTACATGTTCCATGTATCCTCCTTGTGGAATAGCCTAGCAGACGGCATCTCGGGAGTCAATGTTTGAGCATGTATGTCCCCTTTTTTTTGTACCCGAGTTTACGATAGTATCCGCGAACACCAACACCGGAGATAATAGCAATTTTCCTAAAACCATGTGCGCGAGAGAGCTTCTCCGCCTCTTTGACAAGTTTTTTACCAAGCCCTTTATGCTGTGCAGCTGATTCATCTCGTTCACCGATACCCACCATTTGACCGTATGTATGAAGTTCTCTGATAAAGGCAGCATCGTCTAGTTCAGGGAAGTATGTTTTCATTTTAGAGGAAAGTCGTTTTGTCGGGATTCTCAGTCTCAAAAAGCCATACACTGCATTTCTGTTCTCATCTTCAAAGGTGATGAAATACTCTCTACCACCGACTGTGTCGTATTCGTCTACAAAAAGCTGTGGAGATTCATTTCCTGTGAGATTTTTTTTCTGCCGAGCAACCTCGCGACATCTCAGGCAGACACACTTTTTACCCTGAGAGTGAAGTTCTTTTTCAAGCTCCTGACGTAGGTTTGTTATTTTGTTGCCGGCTTCAATTTCATCTGAGGGGATATCTCGAATAAGCCTTGAAATTCGACAATATCTGGGTGTCGCAAGTTTCATCTGAAGAAGAGCATGAAACAGATTTTTTTCTCCGTATGGCTTGTATCGTCCATCTTGGAGCCATTGATAAAGCTCGGCGCTTTTGATAACGGTATTTGGATATATTTTGACCATGTCTGGGCGCAGTGCAGGATCAGAAAAAAGCGTTTTGTACATCTCTATATCATGATCTGGCGTGGTTCCGGGAAGATCAGGCATAAAGTGAAGATCGACTTTAAAGCCTGCTTCACGAAGAAGTGCAATTGCCTCTCTAAATTGATCGACAGTGTGCCCTCGTTTGATAAGCTCCAAGATTGTATCATCTGGTGCCTGCAGGCCGAGTTCGACTCTGGTGCATCCTTGCCGCCTCATGTGATAGATGGTTTTGGATGAGATTGCGTCAGGGCGTGTTTCAAGTGTGACCCCAATGATTCTGTGTTTTGCTGTCTCGTTATACCGCTGCTCAGTCTCTATGGCGTCAATCAGCTCTTCAAGTTTATTGCTCTTCCAGTCATCCTCGTATGTTCGTTTCGTTGGTTTTCGCCTGCTCAAGTTGTTGCATGCTCGAAAACTTTCAAGCATGTACCAATATTGATATTTGAGCGGATATGCGTTCCATGTCCCACCCTTGGTGATGTATTCGATTTTGTCGCATTTATGTCCATTACCCTCGAGCATGAGAATTCTCTGTTTCATGAGCTCATATGGGTCAAAATCAAGACGGAGCGATCGAGCAGCAGCAGGCTCACTTGCAATGTAGCTTTTTGGCATGCGTACTTCAGTCGGACAATACACGCATTTTCCAGGACACATGTATGGTTTTACCAGTGATGTTATAACCATACATGTGTCCTGGAAAATGCGTGTAT
>CAZCAB010000036.1:0-8894 GCA_964496615.1 uncultured Gammaproteobacteria bacterium
CTGATAGCAAGAAACAAAATCCTAACAAAAGCACTATTTTAAA
This sequence comes from uncultured Gammaproteobacteria bacterium, assembly GCA_964496615.1. GTDB lineage: Bacteria > Patescibacteriota > Patescibacteriia > Magasanikbacterales > UBA922 > CAZCAB01. The sequence continues at coordinate 44 of CAZCAB010000036.1, forward strand.
TACTTTATTCATTTTCTTTTCTCTCTTTCTTCCAGAGAAATACTCGTGCGCAGATGACACATGATCAAAATCCGGATGTGGCCCTAAAAATGCAAGACCATGTTCGATACCACGCACATGCTCAGCTATTTCTGACGCTAGATGCGAATCTTCTTCCTCCTGTGCAAGCTGTTTGAGCGCTCTTACATGTCCATGAAGCAAGTCATATTCGGATGACAATTCATGTACTCGCCTTTCGAAGGCATCTTTTTCATGACTGCAAATCGCCTGGTGGACATGCCGCTTAATCTCTCCATCAAGATCGATAAGGAGTGTATGAAGTTCATCATGATATGTATGCGGAAAAACATGTGATGACCTTCCAAAAAATAGATCCGTATAGGTGCCGCCTTCATTAAAATACCCCTGCAATGTACCTCGAAGCTCCCGCTTAATTCTCTGAAGCAAAAGCTTTCCACCAAGCTCATGTCGATGTCTCTCGTGAAATTCACGATACGCGCGTACATACGGCCACGCATCATGTAGTGTATCGATCATTGCATTTTCAAGCTCCTCGAGTGTAATATCAGGATCTTGTTGAGCTGCTACAAGCAGTGAGTCGATACGCTCATGAAGTTGTTGTGGTGTAACCCTGGGCAAATCTTGTTTCACCTTTTGCAAGATAACGAGGGTATGTTGTACTTGTGGTTCGTGCATATACGGGTGTTATATACCTGAGTATACTATTTGCATTTTAAAAAGTACACTTAGCTGTTGCGCAGATGATATAACGCTATACCTGCCGCAACGCTCACGTTTAGCGATTCTTTTCTCCCAAGCATGGGAATATGCACAATATCGTCACAAAGAGACAGCAAATCTTCATTACCGACAATGACTGCGCATGAACTATCTAATGTAATTGATCCGATATCGTTACTGTCGCTCGTATGTTCAAGTCCCAAAATCCGCACGCCTTCTTCTCGCAGTTTTTGAATAAGAGAGGTGCAATCAGAAACCTGCTCCCACGGCACCCAAGTCTCTGCACCAAGAGACACCTTATCTATCTGCGGCTTTGGAGGCTGCGCTGTATACCCGCACAAGTATATTTTCTCAACAGCAAACGCGTCAGCTGTTCTGAACATCGCACCGACGTTATGTGCTGATCGTATGTTTGGGAGGATTAAAAATAGTCCATGCATAGCATGGACTATTGTATTTCAGAGCGCGGTGATATGCAAGTGCGTTATCTATTAAGCGGTTGGACGCCCGTGTTGAGCGGGATTGGCTGGAGTTGGAACTGCCGCACGCCTCCATTATCATCGTCGTCTCCTATAAGATTTCCCCTGTCTTGTCTCACCACATCTGGCTGTTCAAGTACATTACCAAGTGGTACTATCTGACGACGAATGTTTAATCTAGATCCTTCGTTATCAGCAGGCTCTTCCTCAGGCTCATCCTCTTGTTGATCACCACGAGATCCTGCGGCGTCTTTTAGTGACGGAACGCTTGCTTTCTTTTTATCAATTGCCTTTTCAAATCTATTCTGAGCACGCTCCTTGGCTTTTTGAGGTACCTCTTTTTTTGGAGCCGGCTCTTCTTGTACATTCTGCTCTGGCTCATCCTCTTGCTCATCTTCAACACCTTCTTCTGGCTCATCACCAAGAAGTTGCAAAACATTGCCCCGACGTCTTGGCTGCGGTTGCTCTACTCGCTCTTGCTCCACTTCCTCTTGCGCCTCCCCACCCTGCGCTTGATTGTCTGCTCTTTCTCTTCTTTCATCTCTTCGCTCAGCACGTCTTTCTACTCGCTCTTGTGTATCTTCGATATTCTCCAATAATCGCTCAGCCGCCTGCGCACCTTCACCCCCTTGAGCTGCATCTCGCCTTAATCGATCCTTAACTTGCTCAAGTTTTTCCTCTGCACGATCGCTACGCCTTTGCACGTGCTCTTCTCGCTGTTTCATGAAACGCTCTAGCGCTTCTTCATCCCCTCCTGCCGCCCTCTCCTGAAGCTCTCTCATGTCAGACCGGAACTGATCGAATCGTTGTTTACTACGCTCAACTCGCTGCCTCATTTGCGCTGCATGGGCTCGAACCTCATCTGACATCCCATTTTCCTCAAATGACGCGAATAGTCGCTCGGCACGTGCATGTAACCTTTCTTTTTGCTGATAGATACGTTCACGTCTTTCAGGAGGCATTATTTCTTCTAATCGATCAAGGACTCGTTCACGCCTTACTTGATGTGTTGCAAGGTTTTTTGCAAGTCTGCGCATACGCTCTCCTTGCAAATTAATCCATTTATCTTTGTTCTGATCAATCTTTTCAAACATTTTTTCTGCGCGCTCAATCATTTTTGCAGCCTTTTCTTGCGCCTTTGCATTATCACTATTTTCCGCGATAAACTGCGCAAGTCGTTGCCGCTCTTCAGCAAATTGAAGCTGCTTTTCCGCTTTTTTCACTGGATCACGCGTTAACACCAGTGAAACATTCTCCCGAAAGGTTTTCATCCATATCCCAAACGTAGATGGAACACGTGTCGGCTCTTCAATCTGTACTTCAGTGAGCGTTAAATCGAGAATCTCCCCGGTCTCCTCATCAATATCCACGGTCTGCGCAAGGACATCCGCTGCCTGTGATGCTGTATCATCCTCCTGCGCGAGTGAAAAAGCAGGAAATGCGAGCAATGCAAGCATGAGCGTGAATAAAATACTTCTTTGCATGTATTGTATAGTCATACATTGTTATTAATATAGCTTCACTATATCAAAAGATATTCGTAAAGTGAAGAAAAACAAATCCGCCCGTTGGTACGCGCGGATGGCTTTTCACCATGTATCTATTTTAACCGACCGATACTCGTGGTACGAATACATACACCAAAGCGAGCATCGCAATGCCGGCAAGTAGGTAGTAGTATACGGGAGCGTATGCAGAAAACTCCTGTGATACTCCTGCCCGACTCTTGTCGTGCATAGGTGTGTGTTTTTGTTTTTGAACACAAAAGGACCTGTGGGTCCTCGAGTGTTAAAACAAGTATACCATGATTTTGCCTTTTTGTCAAGTGTGTCGTACAATATCTTTGTATGAAAAAACAAGTAGAGCAGTATCTCCTACATATCAAAAAGACAAAAAGTCTTTCAACCTTCAAAAACTACAACGTATACCTTTCGCGTTTTTTAACATGGCCAAAATGTAAAAAGGATCCAACAAAGATGACACAAAAAGATGTACAAGCATACAAAAATTGGCTCGCTACATTACTTGACGTGCATGGTGATCCACTCAACCCAAAAACAATTAACTACCACTTAATCGCTCTTCGATCTTTTTTTTCATATTTGGCAGGCAAAAACCTAAAGGTGCTTACCAAACATGCATTTGTTCTTGAAAAGGTAAAAAATAAACCCCTCCCCCGTCTTACAAAAAAAGAACTCAATCAGCTTCTCATGGCTCCATACAACGCACGAGCAATGAACGCATATGAGCATTTCATCAGACTTCGTGACATTGCACTCCTTGAACTACTCATCTGCACAGGCGCGACTGTCTCAGAGTTATCATCACTTGAAAAGAGACACATTGTTTTCAATGACCGCATCGCAATCATTGAAAAGAGTTCTCAAAAAAGAAGACGGCTGCCCATCACCAGGCAAGCAGCGCACGCGCTCAAAGTGTATTTCAAAGAACGGGGCGACAAAAATGTGCATGCCTTTGTTTCACATGACAAGCGATCTGGGGACCACAAGTCAGGAAGCACAAAAAAAAGTGGTCTTGCACCACGGTCCATACAACGTATCATAGAAAAATATGCCACACACGTTGGTCTTGCAAAGCGCGTGACACCGCACACACTTCGACATGTATATGCTGACCAACTCCTCAAAGATGGGGCTAATCTATCAAAAGTCCAGCTCAGCTTGGGACACAAAACACAAGTGCCTGCCAAGCACTATGAGAAAGAACTTATGAGAAAAAAGACAGCGCGATCCCAACGAGTACACAGACATATTAAAAAGAATAGAAATAATTGACAACTGAGCAAAAAATCCGTACACTGTATCGACATGCCCCTGTAGTTCAATGGATAGAACATCGGCCTTCTAAGCCGAGAATGTAGGTTCGATTCCTACCGGGGGTACAAAAAAACGGCCTCTCAAATCAACGAATTGTATATACAAAATAAAATCCCGCTTAGCGGGAATTTTTGTTATTGTTTGTCGGAGCGAGAGCCTGAGATATAGCTAGGCTACATCATCAAGGCTCTCGCTCCAGGTGAAACCGCGGCTTACGCACGCCGACGCAGAATGAGCGTGTAGCTTCTACAATCGTGGTTTAGTACGTGGAAGCTAGTCCCTGCCCAACCGTCAACACGACTGTACAATCCGTAGTTGCGGCACGACACAGGACTGAACATTGAGGTCGCGAGCTCATTGAAACGAAGGCCCAACTTGGTCGTGAACTTCACACGGTGTCGATGGATGCGATGGACATCGTCGGAATCGAGGGTCGTGCCATTCTCCGTTCGACTCAAGGCCTCTTGGAGCGGTACGGAAATCTCGCCTTTGCGCAGAAACCCCACCGCTTCGTAAAAGACACCATCGAACACGAACTCGATGCAGACGTCGGCATGGGCCACCTTGCTCGGGTCCTGAGGGGTTACACCAGACATGGTATTCTCCTCTCCCATTTCGGAAAATCCCTAGTTTGATTAGGGACCGTCGATTACTCAGTAGACGAGCTGAGTTATGGGTACATCGACGTAGGTTTGTTGCATGATTTGTATATCATATATATTCTTTTTTGTCAATAATACAAAACCTATCCCTCATATTGACACAGCACATATTCACTGCTAAGCTCCCTATGTTCGTCTTTCGTTTCCACAACCAAAAGAAGGAGGTAGCGCCATGACGCAAGTCACTACGCGCTTCGAGTTAACTGAACCGCCGAAAGTGGTTCACAGCATTCTGAGCGCCATGACGCTCAGAGAAGGTACCCAGCCCCGGTTATTGTTTGTTTCGCCGCATGATGATGACGCCGCAATTGGAGCGGGCATGGCGATCAAACTAGCCATTGAGGCTGGTGCTTGGGTTGATGTAGCAATCGTGACAGACGGAAGGATGGGATATCTCTCACGCTTACAGCGTGACTCAATAGTCCAAACACGTCGGACTGAGACGGAGCATGCCTACATGAGATTAGGCGTGCAACGAAGAAATATCCACTGGCTTGGGTTTCCTGATGGTGACACATGGAGGTACATTGGCAGACGTAAAAGTCAGCCAGGCGACCTCGGTGTCTACAAAGGTCATACAGGTTTGCAAAATGCGCTCACTGCGGTATTGCGGCTTGCACGCCCCCATGTAGTGTTTTCGCCATGTCTTCAAGACATACACCCAGACCACAAAGCAGTAAACATGGAGCTGCTTATCTCAATCTTCCATGCAACAAGTGGAATCTGGTCAGAGTTGGGTTCGCCCATACGAAGGCCGGAACTGTTTGAGTGGCCCACCTACATGCGGCCACATGGTGAACCAGTTGTCGGGCTCTTCGGTAGCAAAGACGTGTTTGAGGCTAAGCTTGACGCGATAGCCAAATGGGAAAGTCAAACCGAAATCATAGCCCAGCTCATAGACACCCAACGCGCGGCAGGACCGGTAGAGTTTTTTTGGAAGCCCGCGCTTGATGTGTACGACCCTGCCTCTGTAGAAGGCATATTTCACCCCTAGTGGACAAAATCGACCCGTACGGGACGAGTAAGCCCTAGTAGCATAAAGGAAGGTTGGCGAGTGCAGGAAGAACATAGTAATGACCGCTCGCCTACCGTTTACTCCTCTTGAGGACTCGAGATGAGTAAACGTATAATTTACACAAAAATATGTTCTGGTATCTTTTCACGTTCGTTCTCGTTGTTATCCTCATTAGCATTCGTCAGGTCAACGAATATCAACGAGGAGTAAAATTTCAACTTGGTAAATTCATTGGTGTTGTCAATCCGGGATGGCGGCTCATCATTCCAATCTTTCAAAGCATGACCAAAGTCGACATGCGTGTAAAAGCAGTTGATGTTCCCTTTCAAGAGGCCATTACGAAAGACAATATTCCTGCAAAAATCAACGCAGTCATTTATTACAAAGTCGCAGACGCAGGCAAGGCAATCCTGGAAGTCGAGAACTTCTGGTTTGCAGTCAGTCAGCTTGCACAAACAACCATGCGAAACGTCGTAGGAGAACTCGAGCTTGATGAACTTCTCGCAAACAGAGAAGCTGCTGCTCAAAAAATTAAAGACATTGTTGATGCTGCGACTGACCCATGGGGTATCAAAGTTGAAAGCGTGGAGCTCAAGGATGTTATCTTGCCTGACAACATGCAAAGAACCATTGCAAAACAGGCGGAAGCGGAACGTGAAAGACGGGCGGTGATTATTAAATCACAGGGTGAGCTTGCTGCCTCGCAAAATCTTGCTGACGCAGCGCACACGCTCTCTGAACAACCCGGAGCTCTTCATTTAAGAACGCTTAACAGTCTAAATGACCTCTCCTCAGATCAATCAAATACAGTTATATTTGCGGTACCACTCGAAATACTTAGAGCCTTCGAAAGTATGGGAGTGGATAAGCGGGCTTGACAAGATCAAATATATAGTGCAAGCTAGAGATAGTATGAATCACATAAATACAACAACTCACACTTACTTTTACAGCCGAACTCCTCACTGGGTGCGGTAAGTTATAGTTACATAAACATTCAACGAAACCGCCCCAGAGGCGGTTTTTTGTTGTGAGTAGTATTCCTGTGAGGACCAAAAAGGTCTTTGCAGGAGTCTTCCTCCTCAGAGGACTCCGCAAAGAGGATACAACTCTACAACTCAAATCATCTCGCATACGAAACAAGGAGTGTGTCATGCGTAACTTCATTACTCTGGTAACTTCGTCCATTAAGTCCATTTGGGACGATTTCGAGGAAGAGGAGAAGACTGCGGTGATCGTAGTCGCCGAGACTTCCATGATGTGGGCAATCGCAATCGTCATCTTTTGGGTCTTTCTTCTGCCTCCCATCCAGAATCTGGGACTCGAGCTGAGCAAGAGTGTCCATAAGGCGCTCGACACTTTCTCCATGAATCCTGACAAGATTAGAAAGGTTGCGAGACAGCCTCGTCTTTCGGGGCAGGAAGCCATAGCGGTCACAGAAGCTGAAATCATCGATAAGGTCTCTCGAGGACTTGTCGATGACACAATGCTTAAGACGGCAGATTACGATCTGTGGAGCGGACTGTTGCTCTGTTTCTATCCTGACGCACGCAATATCGCGCTCCACGTAGCAAGCCGAAGAGTGGTCACCGAGCGCGCAAAAGACAGCGAGCTCCCAACCAGTCTCTGGTTGACTGAGGCAGAGCAAACCGTTAGCTGGGACCTTGGTAGCACAAGGTTTAGCACCAACATCAAGCTTTACGGAGAAGAACTCCGGACCAAGCGAGGTGAACCCATGATGATTTGGCGAGCCTTTGCACACGAACACGAAGGATCGCCCAAACCGAAGCGCAACACCTGCAAAGGATCGCTTGTGAAGCGCATCCCTAACTACAAAAAGGAGCTGTAGAAATGACCCATGCCATTAAGACTATCCTCACGCTCGGACTGTGCGCGGCCATCGCGCTGGTATCCCTGCTGGGTAGCGCCGAAGATCCTCACGATGCGATTGATCATGCTGAGTACGCAATGGAGCGTGCACGGCTCTCGTACGCAAATCAGACCATTCGTCGTCAGACCCCCGAGCTGGATGACGACGAACTCTGGGAAGGGCTGCTTCGATGCATCCACTCCGACATTGCCATCTTCGAGCGGACTCTTGAGACTGATGAAGTCTTTGACGTCCGCTGGTACGAAGGGGAAGACTTCGAAGCCACCATCGTGAGGACCATCATCTGGAGGATGAAGCGCAAGTGGGCCATCTTCCCGCGTCGGAAGGGTCGTAGCGCCCTGGACAACCTCACCAACATGGTCGTAGAGGAACTGGAAAAGGCATTGCACAGCGTTCTTGACATGACGCATATCAAGAACGGCTTTTTCCACTCTCGCGTCCGCCTTGCCTTGTACGCCGACAAGGACGGGGTGATGCATGTTTCTGCATTTCTTGCAGAGGACTCCTCTCCACTCGTATTCATGAACCGCTCCTGCCCAGAAGACAAGATCACCCCTTTTGTAAAGGAGCTTGGGCTCTGGTAGCCTAACAACCCACCGTGTGACTAAAATCGCACGGTGGGTTCTAAATTTTTAACATCAAACAATTGACAAAAGCGATTCATTCCGTTATGCTATGCCCGTTCTAAGCCTCTAGTGGGGTGGCCATGGTATAATGGTTATTACTCTGGGTTGTGGTCCCGGCGATACGGGTTCAATTCCCGTTGGTCACCCCTGTGGGGGCTTACTAGAAACTAAAACACCGCACTTGCGGTGTTTTGTTTTATTGATATTGTATTACAGATGTAATACAATATACGTATTATCATAAATTTCTATATGCGCCAGGTACTAAGCATTTCACTCCCCCAAAAAGCAACCAAAGAAATCAAAACTCTTTCAAAGAAGAGAGGTTTTACTTCTGTAAGCGGCTATATTAAACATCTTGTCGAATTAGACAAAGAACTCATCTCAGAAAAAGAATTGCTTGAAGATATAGCAATAGGTAAAAAAGAATACGACGAGGGCAAAACCATCACTGCCAAATCAATGGCTGATCTTTTGTAGCCGTATGATTGTCAAGAAAATCCACTATACCAGCAGGTTCGTCAAAAAGTTAAAAAAGTTGCCTAGTCAGATTGTGCAAAAAGCAATAATCAAAGAGAAGCTATTTAAAGAAAATCCACT
>CAZCAB010000037.1:0-8832 GCA_964496615.1 uncultured Gammaproteobacteria bacterium
ATGCAGCAATTGTGCACAAATGGATTTTCCCCGCGCGGCGCTGAGCGCTCTACGCGGGGCATGTAAGGATCGATGGCCGCTTAAGCAGGCCCCGTGTACCCAAATTCAGCAAGGGCTCGCATGTCCTCCTCAGACAAGAAGACCTGCGAGTAGTCAATCCCCTGCCACTCGAGACCTTCGGCGCACACGACGACGGCAAGGCCAGCCGCAAAGACGATGAACGCTTCGCGAAGTTCAATCTCGGGATGCCAGAAGAACTTCCCCTCATCGCCCGTGTGCTTGCCATGCTTTTCCGAATCGCGATGTGCAACATTTGCTGTATCGCTCCCAGACCCAAGGTTGCTCTGCATGCACAGGGATTGGATCGCAGCCGCTCTGATTGACGACCACGAATCGCACTGATCCATGACCATCTCTTCAAGGAGGCCGTACGGCGTTTCTTGATGATGACTCAGAGCACTGTTGGTGATCGCCATTGCAACGGCAACCGCGAGCTGGCGGATGTCGTGGTTGCTTCCTGGCTTCTGCGTGTCGATGACTTCGTCGAGCTCTTCCGAAGGACCACCTAAGCCCTTCCATACTCTGCAAAAGGCATCGACCTGTGCACGGGCCTGTTCTTGACGTGCTTCGTCCTCTGGGATGTAGTTGCCACGATCGAGAAAAATCTTCTCTTGCTCGGCCATTGGTACTCCTTGTTCTGTGTATCGAGCAATTTTCAGTATACCTAACCAAAGACAAAACCAGCAAATGCTGGTTTTGTCATCCTATGTTGCTATATTATGCTGCGTCCTTGGTAGCCGTTTCACTTTCTTCTATTTCCTCATCAACATTTTGAGCCTCCTGAGTTTGTCTTTCCGCAAACAAAAATACAATCTCTTCTTCTCTGCCCCCGATATTATATTTAACGCGCACACCTTGATCTTCATCCATAAATTGCCAGCGCAAATCCATGTTAAACTGCTCAGATTGTTCTGACGATGAAGTTGAAACCGGCTCTTTCAAAAGACCTTTCAGCTCATCTTTCCTATCCTCCGGAACCACAAACGTTGTTGCATCGCCAAAATCCATTTTATGACCCATCTTAGCTGTATCAAAAGCTGCGCCCCCATCAGGACCAGCATCTGCGACAAAAACATCCTGCGAACCAAATTCTCTAAAAATTTGTGATAGCACCTTAAGAGCTTCTCCTTGGAGCCTTGAAGCATCAAGCTGCTCCTCAATTTTCTTGATCGCCTCAGGATCATCGATATCCCCTGCCGCGTCTGCAGTATGTTGTTCTACATCAGTAAGTTTCGTCCCAGTACGGTCAATCAGTCCGTAGTCACCGAGTTGAATAACATTAACGTACGCGTCTACGCCAGCGAGCTTTGCTTGTGCACGCCCGCCCAATGTGTACATGGCAATGGAGTTATCTGGCTTTTTTTCAGGTGCATCCACCTTTGGCTGCTCAGGCATATCCACCTGAGGCTCTTGTGATTCTTGTTCTAACATATATATGAAAAAGCCGGCAAGGCCGGCTCTTAGTTATTCGAATATAAGTTCCCTGGCCTTTGTTTCCTCAGAGTATATCTCAAGTACATCCCCCTCTTCAATACGTACTGGCCCTTCAAAGGTAATTCCACATTCCGTTCCCTGCGCCACTTCTTTCTCAGAACTCTGTCCAATTTTACATTCTTTGACTGTTCCTGATCCCATATCTACACCTTCACGTTTTACTCGTGCAAGGGCTCCTTTGAGAACTTTCCCGCTCTCGACTCTTCCACCAACAATCATAGACCCTTTTCCTTTTCTAAAAATTGCCAAAATCTTCATGTTTCCATGCTCAGTAACAATCTTCTCATCTGAAAGAAGCTTCCCAAGTTCCTCTTTCACCCAATCGATAAGATCATAAATGATATCGTATCTTTTAAAATCAATTTTCTTCTCTCGCATCGACTCCTCAGCTCCTGACGTGGGATTCGTGTGAAATCCAATCACGGTCGCTCCGCCTGCCTCTGCTTTATTCACATCATCTTCAGTAATGTTTCCCAGTCCCTTCCCGATGATCTTTACACCGACTTCATCATGTTTAAATTTCTCGAGCGAGCCAATAATAGCCTCGAGTGAGCCGAGTACGTCGGCCTTAATAAGCACATTAACGGTTTTCTTCTTTTCATCCTCATCCTCGCTTTGAGCTGCAATGATCGTAGTTTTTTGCGCTCCAGTCTGCTGTGTCTTCTTTTGTTTGACGTCAATTTTCTGAGCACTGCCAGCTTTGGTAAGATCAAGGATATCTCCGACCTCAGGAGCTACTTTAAACCCGATAATCTGAGCTGGTACTGATGGTCCTGCTTCCTGTATATTTTCACCCTTATAATCCCGCATCGCACGAACTTTCCCATATATCTCACCATTGACCACTAGCTCATCGCCTTTTTTCAATGTACCTGACTGCACAAGCACCGTAGCTACCGGCCCCATCCCTTTATCAACATGAGATTCAACCACGGTTCCGACGGCAGGCATATCTGGATCTGCTGTAATCTTCTCGGCATTTACATCAGCCACGAGCAAAAGCACATCCAGCAGTTTATCAATATGCAGATTGTTCAATGCCGATATTTGGACCATCGGAATATCCCCACCCCATTCCTCCGGCTGAACTCCATGACCTGAAAGTTCTGTCATGGTCTTCGTTGCATCAGCCGTTTCTTTGTCAATCTTGTTAATTGCAACAACAAAAGGAAGTTTTGCAGCTTTCAAAATTTGGATAACCTCTTTTGTTTGCGGTTTTACCCCATCATCAGCGGCAACTACCAAAATACCAATGTCGGCAACGGTCGCACCACGAGATCGCATGACGGTAAAAGCTTCATGCCCCGGCGTATCAATAAAAGTGAGGGCACGCTCTTCTTTAGTCTTTGGATCTTTCCACACTGTTTGATATGCACCAATGTGCTGCGTAATACCACCTGATTCTGTTGAAATGATATTCGCCTGACGGATCGTATCAAGTAATTTTGTCTTTCCATGATCAACATGCCCCATCACCACGATAACCGGAGGACGAGCTTTTCCTTCTACAGCAGAAAGTGTCTTCTCAAGATCTTGTGCACGCTCATCATCACCGGAACTCTCTTCATCCTCTCCTTCTTTTTGGATTTGAAATCCTAGCTCTTCTGCCATGATGGCCATGGTATCGTAATCAATATCCTGATTTTGGTTTGCCAAAATGCCATTTTTCATGAGCTCAGTAATCACCTGAGTGACTGGCAGATTCATGGCTTCAGCAAATTCACGAACAGTCATCCGCGTCTTGAGCGTGACACTCTGTCCACTTTCACGACGAAGCTCTTTTTCTTTCTTCTTTCGCTCTTCCTGCTCTTTTTTTCGCTTCGCCTCAAGATCTCTTTTAATGAACTTCCACTTACGCATGACTTGCTGCGCTACCTTGTCATCAATCTTGATAGCCTTTTGCCCAATGTCAAAACCGTACTCAGGGAGTACGTCGAGTAGTGTCTTTGTATTGACGCGCAAACGGCGCGCGAGTTCTGTTACGTTCATGGAAAAATGTTGGCCTTACTGTACTAAAAACAGGCAAAAATGTCAATAATTAAGACAAAAATCCGGATTCTCCGGATCTTTGTGTGTGCCCCGACCGTGGTCAGGGCAATAAGATGTTTCGCTCCCCCCTGGGAGCACCTAGCGTGCGAACCCGAGCATCTCCCAGAGCTCAGGGTTCACTGCCATCCAGTACTCGAGCGGACTCATGTGTCCTCCTTGTGGACAAAAAAGTTGGCAATAGTATACATGAAAAACGAGGTTAAAACAAAAATCCGACTGTGTCGGACTTTTGAAGTTCCCCGATTTATTCCTCGGGTCAGGAATGAGATGTGCCGTCAGATTCGGGCACTGGATCCAAGCGAATCACTTCCTGCATACCACGATGGACGGTTCTCCCGGTGGTGAACCACATGGACCCACCGCTCATGAATTCCATGACTTCGTCGGTGGAGAGCTTAAAGCGCACTTTGGGATCTGCCGGATCAGTCACCTGGCGTCCGAGACGGAAGGTGAACCCCTGACACTCCACTTCTGTGTCTACGCCCTTGGGCGGCACGTCGCGGTATTCCGTGTACCCGGGACCCCACCTCACGGCCTCACGCCGTTGTTCGACCCACTCCTTACCAGTAAACGTGTGCGGAGGAATGACCAGCAATCCCCGAACAAGTACTGCAGTATGTCGGAGCACTTCAACTCCCTCCACGATGTTGTCAAACTGGGCTAGGATGCACTCTGGACACTCGACCAAAAAACTCTTAGGCATGACTCCTCCTTAGTGATTGTAATAGCATATACGCACCTCAAGAACATGTCAATCTTTCTTAGCCCAAATGATATATCCTTGTGACTCAAACTCCTTTCCGAAAAGGAGCATCTCAACAAGCACGTACAGTTCACAGACTGCAAGTGATATTGGTCTGGTTTTGTTTTTAAAAAAAGTCAGCACTTTATTAACGACCCGCAGGACGAGGAATTTTCTTTGTGACTGCAATGCGGGATACAGCTCATCAGGATGAACAAGAAATTTCAAAAAGGCGATGGACCACATGCTTAGTATATCAAACCCAGCATCCTCAAACATGTCTTTAAGTTGTTGTTTTGAATAGAGAGAGATATGAAACTCTGCATGAGGGTCAGTATTAAGACCGTGCTTCATCAAATAATTGCGAAGGTAGGCATGCTTTCCCAACTTCGATTCAGAAAACATTGCAATGACGCCATCTTTTTTTGTTACTCTATATATATCGCTGAGCCAACCAGGAACATCTCTCACATGCCCAAGAACATCGGAGCTGTATATCACGTCAAAATAATTATCATCAAAAGGAATATTTTGTCCGTCATAGACAGATACCTGAGCAGCTATGTCAAGATCCTCTAACTTACGCTTTGCAATGTCGACCTGCATTTGCACAACATCAAGGCCATGTAGTTGAACCGTATTCCCAAACAATGACTTCATTTCAATCAATGCCGCGCCTGTTCCACAACCAATATCCAAAATGCGATACACTCTTTCGTTATTTCGCATATTTTTCTTGATCCACCAAAACAGCATGAGTTTTTTGGGATAAAAGAGAAGTTTCAGTTTTTGAAAAAAAGAAGGTGCGCAAGCAAAAATGGGATCGGTATCCCATATCTCTGAGCCATCGCTATGAACATGACCCCAACTTGTTGCTTGTTTGTCCATATTTTGTTACGCTCATGTGTGGTGCAGCCCCGCGGAGTAATCTCAACACGGGACTATGTCTAGGTAGACGAACGCTGACGTCGACGTCTTTGCAGATCGCTGATCTGATTTACCAAGACGATCGAGATGAAAAAGGAGACAAAGCTCCCCCATACCGCCCACGTCTGACCGAGCAATCCGTAGAAGATGAACGGTGAGAAAAGGGTAATGTCTTCATTACCGTAGAGCCTCAGGCTGAATGCAACATCGTTGAGACCGAGCATGATGAGCAGCATAATGCAAGACCCAACGATGAACTGAACCACTGCCAGCTTCGATACTTCAAGCCCCAGAGTTTCGATGTCGATAAGGATCTCCCACGACTCGAAAGCCTCGAATCGCGGAAGTAGCCAGAGCGCCACAGCACTGACCAAGACAAGCATGGCCATCGAACGATACGTCATGAATCACCTCCAAGTGTAATTTCACCATACCACTACTATATATATGAATCAAGACACATCAGGTTTTTTGCTCATTGACAAACCCATGGATTGGACCAGCCATGATGTTGTTTCGTATTTGCGAAAAGTAACTGGTATTAAAAAAATCGGGCATGCCGGGACACTGGACCCTTTCGCCACCGGACTGCTCATCGTCGGCATTGGACGATCTGCCACCAAAAGACTCGATGAATTTAAGGAAATGGATAAGGTATACGAAGCCACAATTCAACTTGGAGCAACAAGTGACACACATGATGTGACTGGAAAAATTGTTCCTCAGGGGAATATCAGCTACCCAGATAAGAAAAAAATGCATGACGTCCTTGCTTCCTTTGTTGGAACCCGCGAGCAAATCCCGCCCATGTTTTCCGCAAAAAAAATTAAAGGTAAAAAATTGTACGAGCTCGCACGAAAAGGAATTGAAATAGAAAGAAAGCCGGTGAGTATCACCATCCAAAACATCTCCCTTTTAAAGGGTAATCAAGAAAATCACGAAGTGGATATTGTGTGCACTGTCTCAACCGGCACATATATCCGCACACTCTGCCACGATATCGGGCAAAAACTACATACTGGTGCCTATTGCAAAAAACTTCGCAGAACACACATAGGAAAATTTCAAGTAATAGACGCACATCCTCCCAAAAACGTAACGACGGATAACTGGAAATCTCACGTTATCCACCCATAACCCTTCACAACAAACCACCCCTCTTGTATACTCTCGCTCAACTCGCACAACAAGGGGCATGTCATGGAAAAAAGCGAAAGGATTGTGGTCGTTTTGCGACTCCTTCGCAAGTTGGTTGAGGACTACAAGGGGCAGCACCTGAATCGGTGCCATGCTCGGCCAACACCAACTCTCAAGCCCGTTGCACGTCATTGCACATGCAGCTGGGACACAACCGTCAAGCAAGCCAACGACTTTGTGGACATCGACCATGTGTTGGCTGGCGCATTGCGTATCTATATGTACGCACAACAGAACAAGTTTCACATCCATGCTGACTCATCGTGCTACAGGCGCTGCACATGCTCCACGTCGACGATGGCTAGACTGATTGCCATCGCAGGACACCTGCGAGCGCTGGGCGTCATCCAGCGTGACAGCGGTGTAACCTACCTCAACCACGAAGGTGAGCGAATCATGCGTCTGGCTCGCGAAGCGCTGAGCGACCACATTCGCGCGGGAAATCAAGAAAAGGCTAAGGAAAGCCAGGCTACGCAGGAGCAAGACTCCGCGAGCTAGTCCCGCCTCGAGTACTCGAGGCGGGCACACTACCACTAGTTATCCCCAGTGCGAGATAAAAATAAACGCTCTATGTAGCGTTTTTTTGTTAAATCCTCCTAGATTGACAAAGACATCACTTTTTGCTATAGTTTCCCTGCTATCACATTACTCATTATGTCCAAGAAAAGCTGACTTTGTGAAAAGAAACGATTGCACGTTATGATAGATCTCACTTTACTTATTCTCTCTCATACGCATGCCACTACTGGCATGAGCAATTAAAGGCACTCGCCTTTTCTTTTCGCCCTCAGTTTCTCGGACACTGATATTTTGACTATGTCCGAATTACTATTAGCAGGAAGCCTCTCCATTGGTGGACTTGTCGGTCTCGCTATCGGATACTTTCTGCGTACAACGTTTGCTAAAGCCAAAGTCAACTCCGCTGAAACCAAGGCTGACCAAATCGTGGCTGATGCAAAGAATAAAGAAAAAGAACTTCTTTTGAAGGCAAAGGAAAAAGCTATGGGCCTTATTGATGAGGCCAAAAAAGAAGAACAGACACAACGAGGCGAGCTCAATAAAATACGAGAACGCCTTGAAAAGCGTGAAAACATGTTTGATCAAAAACTCCTTGAGTTTGAAGAATCGAAGCAAAAACTTGCTTCAAAGGTGCAGGAAGTCCAGGGTATCAAGGAAAAGATCAATCAGCTGAGAGATCAGGCGATTGCCAAACTCGAAACGGTGGCAAGCATGTCAAAAGACGAAGCTAAAGATGAGCTTCTTACCAAGGTAGAAGAGCAAAGTAAGCTTGATCTGCACTCACGCATAAAAAAACTTGAACAATCTGGCATTGAAACACTTGAAGAGAAAGCAAGACAAATTGTCATCGAGACAATGCAAAGATGTGCATCGAATCACTCAAATGAAAACTCAGCTACTGTGGTGAGTCTTCCAAGTGATGAGATGAAGGGAAGAATTATTGGAAAAGATGGAAGAAACATTAAAACTATTGAAAAACTCACCGGATGTGAGCTTGTAATCGATGATACACCAAACATGCTCGTTATCTCTGGTTTTTCCCCGATCAGAAGGCGTGTATGTCAGCTTGCCTTAGAGAAGCTGATTAAAGATGGTCGTATCCAACCTGCGAAAATCGAGGAGTACATTAATATCGCAAAAAAAGAGCTTGCTCTTGATATCAAAAAAGCGGGTGAAGATGCTTGCTACGAAATGGGTCTTACCGGCCTTGATCCTAAACTTATCTCAATCATCGGAAGACTAAAGTACCGAACATCATATGGGCAAAATGTGCTCAAGCATTGTCTTGAAGTAGGTCATATTGCCGGCATGATGGCAGATGAGCTGGGTCTTGATCCTCATCACGCAAAAAAAGCCGGATTCTTCCATGATATTGGAAAAGCAATTGATCATGAGACCGAGGGAGCGCATACTGAAGTTGGTGAGAGAATCCTCAAAAAATTCAGTATGCATGAGGACTTTCAGGAAGTTGCCCTCAAGCACCATGAAACAAACCCTGAATCACTCCTTGTGAAACTTGTCATGGCAGCAGATGCAATCTCAGCCTCGAGAATGGGTGCACGAAGAGATACCTTTGAGCAGTATGTTGCAAGACTTGAAGAGCTTGAAAAGACAGCTAGTGATTTCCCAGGAATTGATAAAGTGTACGCTATTCAAGCGGGTCGAGAAGTACGCGTCTTTGTAAAACCAGATGCAGTAGATGACTACACTGCATACAATCTAGCACGTGATATAGCGCGAAAAATTGAGAATGAACTTTCATACCCAGGAGAGATCAAGGTCAATGTCATACGAGAAACAAGGACCGTAGAATTCGCAAAATAACGAAGAGCCCCGAGAGGGGT
>CAZCAB010000038.1:0-8763 GCA_964496615.1 uncultured Gammaproteobacteria bacterium
AATAGCGAAACGGAGTCATTTGTTGCACAATCATGGTTCTGAGTAGATCATCAGGAATAACGAAGCGTCCCTCTGCATGCGCGACAGGAACCCTCAGGTGCTCTGATGGCTTGAGATTTCTAGTAAATGCCGTTGTTTTTGGTGCGACAGTGCAGCGCATGTATATCCAGTTGTTGTAAAAGCCGGTGCCGAGCACTTGCCCCTCGCTTACCCGCTTGTTTTCTGTAAGTGACATGGAAACCGGGTATCCGCTTGCTCCAGGTACCATCCCGGTTTCAACAAGTATTTGTGCGCCATTACAAATTCCAAGGACAGGCTTTCCCTTCTGTGCCTGAACACGTATGTATGGCATGATCGGGTCAAGAGCAGCAATGATGCCGGCACGGGATCTGTCCTCGTATGAAAAACCGCCAATAATGAAAAACCCATCACACCTCTCAAGGATGGATGGGTCTTGATTCCACAAAAAAGGGACTGGATCCATGCCTGCATCAGAAATTGCACGTGCAGATTCTTGTTCGCTGTTGCTCCCCGGAAATTGTATAATGGCTATTTTCATCACTAATTTAAGGCATATATTTCCCCCTAGACTTGACAAATGCTACCTGGTATGCTATGTTTAACCGTCGACTGGCTGATCAACTGGTCGACAAAGGAGGTGGCCGACTAAAGAGCCAACGTTGCATGTGGGGTGGGCACCTCATAACATGCTTCACGGCCTGGTAGAAATACTGACTTGATGCACCGAGCCGCTTACACCCGTGGGGGACGCTATCAGTGGCGACTGATCATCGCGAGATAGCGTCCTCCGCGGGCACAACACCATAATGTATATGGCGTTTTTTATTTTAACACCACCTCTCCTCCTCCGCTAACAACAACACCAATCTCTTTTGCGCCCATTGTATCACATATTGCGTTTGCATGCTGTGGACTAACTACTAATACTATCCCGATACCCATATTAAAGGTCTTGTACATCTCATGTTCTTCTACATCACCGATTTGCTGCATTACTTCAAAAATCGGCTGAATGTCCCATGATCCCTTGCGTATCTCGATGGAAAGTCCCTTAGGGAGAATTCGAGGGATGTTTTCGATAAAGCCACCTCCGGTGATATGAGCCATACCTTTTGGTATCATATCACTTTTCATGAGTCGCATAATGGGTTTGGTGTAGTTTCTGTGAGGTTTGAGCAGCTCCTCTCCCACGCTACACGAAAGTTCTGGAATATGTGATTTAACACCGTATTTTCCAATATCAAAAAGTATTTTGCGAGCAAGCGTAAATCCGTTTGTATGAATACCAGAGGAGGGGAGTCCGAGCAGACAATCACCCTGCACAATGTGTTTGCCATTCACCACATTGCTTTTGTCGACAATACCTGTAACAAAACCGACAAGATCAATCTCTCCTTTTTGGTATACACCAGGCATTTCGGCTATTTCCCCGCCAACCAAGGACATGCCGCTTTCCATGCATTCATCTGCGATTCCCTCAACAATGCTCTCAATTTTTTCAGGCTCAGTCACATCATTTGCGATGTAATCAAGAAAGGTAAGCGGCTTTGCTCCCATAACAAGGATATCCCCGACAACATTTCCAACAAGATCTCTACCGATGTTGTGATACATGTCCATCATCTTAGCGACCATGACCTTCGTGCCAACGCCATCTATGCTTTGCACGAGCATTGGATGCGTATACTTCTCTGAAACCGCCTTGATATCAAAAAGCGAGCCAAATGAGCTTACATCTGCAATCACATGAGGTGAATGTGTTCTTTGCACATGCTTTTTAATGCGCGCTACAGCGTCATTTCCTGCTTGTATGTTCACGCCTGCAGCGGCGTAGGTGAGAGACATATTGACTGAAGTGGGAGGAGTGATTAGAATAGTATTAGTTTTTTCAGGGAGGTACGCATGACAGCGGACTTGGAAGTTGTGGTTCCGGGAGGCGAGAACGTCACCCTGGCTATCAGGGGGGAGACGGTCAGCGTTGTCGCTGGGCAGACCAATCTCAGCGTTGCGCGCGCACTTCATCAGGTGGCCCATGTGCTCGCTTCGTATGCAGACGGGTTCTTGCCGCAGAGTGAGCGCTCAGCAGGCGCTTTTTCCCATCAGCAGCCCGGAGGACGGGTCATCGATCCGGAACACGAGTACCGTCATGGCAAGTGAGCACGATGTCACAGACAAAAGGAGGATAGTCCATGGCATCACTCATGCTCATCCTGAGCCTGAGTCATACCATGGACATGGATACCCACCAATTTTGGTGGGTATTTCATTGCATTGCAACACGTCTCATTTCTTTTGGATATTTTTCAATCGCGTATCGAAGCGCAGTGCGGGGCATGCGCTTTTTGTTCTTTGATACATAGTCAAACACTTTTGCAGGATATACATTACTCGCTTCTTTGAGCATCCAGCCATATCCCTTTTGCACCATGTCCTCAGAATCAGTGAGCAGCACATCCGACATTTTGAATACCTCACTAAGATATTTTTTTCTTTTGATTGGGTAAATAAATGTGACAGCGGCTGCACGCCTTTCCCAGACATTTTTGGATGTACTCCACCTGAAAGGTCTTTTTGTGGTCTCAGGGTACATGTATACCAAATGTCCGACTGCGTGCGTGCAAAAATCATCACACAGTGCCCAATTATCAACATATTTTTTAATCCACCTTTCAAATCGGGCTATGTCAGATGGTACAAATTGATCCTTCATTCTGAATGTCCACGAAAATGCGATTGAGGAGTGTTCCATCAGACCAGTGTTGAGGAGTGTTTCGCATAGCGAGAATATCTCTTTTTTTGTTTTTCCTTTTGGGAAATGTTTACGTGCGAGCTTGCGAACAATTGGGGTGCGAACCCCAAGATTTCTAATTTCTTCCCTAAAAAAGCGTCTGCTACCATCTCTGTATACGGGGTCAATGTTTGCTTTGAGCTCCTTTCCTATCTCTTGTACAAGACTCATATCATGTGACTCAAATACAGTGCTCCTAATGTTATCATAAAGACAAGAGGGGTGATAACGATACCTTTCTTAAGAAAATCAGTGTATGACACATGCAACCCTTTCTTTTTTAAGATTCGCTGCCACATAAGGCCGGCAAGGGCACCGATAATCGTGAGGTTGGCTCCAAGCGATGTTGCAGCCACCAGCGAATATCCAGATGCGCGCAGCGCTTCAGGTCCAATCGTCATCTGAGGATGAGTTAGTACCGAGCTTAGAAAGAGTGCTGCCGGCTGGTTGTTGATGATGTTTGAGAGGATAAAGCCACTTGTTCCTATGAGCGCTATAGCGCTTCCGACGCCGGTGATCATGGATGCGTAGCTCTCAGCGATGATATCGGTGACTCCGGCAAGAAAAAGAGCGTGTACAAGGATGAAAAAAGTGCCCACAAATGGGAATATCTTCCAGGGGATATGGAGCACGTTTTCAGCAAAGTGCGTGCCCTTGGTATTCATGATGATATCCTTGCCTAGTGCTATACAGGCGTATAGTAGAGTAATCTGCCAGATAGACACGGGGAGTGAATCAGAAAGTGTCAGTGTTATCAGCATGACAAGGAGAATAGCAAAACCGACAAGTGCATCGAGCCAACTTGAAATTGTGTAGGAGGATTCTTTCTTGAGTGTAAATTTTTTCGTTATGTTTTTTTTGAATACTGTCTTTAGCGCAATGTAATTTGCAACAAGCGCGACGCTTGCTGCGATATACATAGCCTTGGTGAATTCCCAAAAAGGAATGTTGAGCGCATTTCCAATGATAATATTCGTGGGATCTCCGGTGAACAGGTACATACTCGCAGTATTTGCCACAAAAAATTGCGCAAAAAGGAGAGGGACGACATTAATGTGTGCGTGAGTTGAAAGATAAAAGATGATTGGGGTTAGTGTCAGTATGACGATGTCATTTGATGTGACAACCGTCAGCGCAGCGCTAAACAAAAAAAGGAAAAGGAACAATAGGTTTCCATTTCCTTTTGATTTATGAACAATAGTATACGCAAAATAATCAAAAATGCCTGTTCTATCTGCACTCACACTTACATATGCGACGGTGAAAAAGATGGTGAGTATTTGCCACGGTTGGATATGCTCATTTCCGACTATGCCATCAATTACTGTTGTGTGGTCTATGATTCCCAAAACAAGGAGTAGGATGAGTACAAGGAGCGGTGCAGTTGCCATGTTGAGCGTAATTTTACCAACTCTTTTGGGAAAGATGGCAAGTGATATGCACAAAAAAATCGCGATGATGAGGAAAAGGATACTCATAGCTTTTCTCGTAAACCGCGTGTCCAGACATGTTTTGCGTGCGGCAGATCAAGCGTCACTGACTGGTTAAAAGCAAGCTGTTTATACACGTGTGTGCGTCCGATCATATATGGTGTCACGCTTTGCTCTTTACATACCTCAATAAATCGTGCCTCACTTTCTCGACGAACTTCACATACAAAACCCCCGGTTTCAGAGAAAAGCACTGTCGAAAGCGGAAGATTTCCAGGGATAGTGATAGAACAGCCGATTTCGTTTTTAAAAGACATTTCAGATAGTGTGCAGAGTATTCCCCCATCTGAGATGTCGTGAGCGGAGAAAAGGAACCCTTCATCGATGGCATTAATCATGCAATATATCTCCCTTTGAACAGCGTCTAAATCAGGTTTTGGGATATGCTTACCAGTCTCGCTGAACACATCGTAATATACACTACCACCGAGTTCATTTTTTCTCTCACCAATCATGTACAAAAGAGTATCAGTTTTTTTGAAATGCATTGATATCGCTTTACCTACATCGGCGAGTTTACCAAGGCAACCAATGATGGGAGAGGGGGCGATTGGTTTTCCGCTGGACTCGTTATACAGTGACACATTGCCTGAAATAATCGGAACACTGTGACCTGGATGATGTTTTAGCGATATGGCTTTTGCTGCGTCTGAAACACCGCGAACGCCTTCGGCAAACTGCCACATTTGCTCCTCTTTTTCAGGATTTCCAAAGTTAAGACAATCGGTAAGCGCAATGGGACTCGCGCCAACTGCGGCAACATTTCTCATTGATTCGACCACTGCATTGACGCCACCCTGGTATGGATCAATCATGCAGTATCTTGGATTTTGATCAACTGAGAGCGCAATTCCCGTTTTTCGGATTTCCTCTGGCCATTGCTTGTCCATGAACGGCTGCATAACTCCAGCGTCAGCTTCTCCTGGCTCAAGGATGCTTATCCCTTGAACATTTTTGTCGTATCTTTCATAGATAGGAGCGCGGCTTGCAACATTTTCGTGGGTGAGCACTTTAAGCGCAATATCATGAAGCTCCTCAGTTGATGGATTGAGATATGGCTCGGAGTATTCTACGTGAGGTTTACGTACTGTTCGGTCATACATGAGTCCTCGTGTGACATCACATGCCTTTGCTGAAACAATTTTTTTACCTGCTGCCTCTACGACGAACTGAGGTTCCTGGGTTATTTTACCGATGACCTTTGCTTGAGCTCCTTGTGCGATCGCAGGAAGATCAAATGTCTTATTGTAGTGTTCAAGAATGAGGGGGGTCACGTCGGGTGATGATACCCACATGTAGCGCTCCTGTGTTTCAGCGCATAAAATAACCTCAGGAGGAAGGTTATCCATGCCGACAAAGACATCATCAATAGAGATATAGGCTCCCAGTCCTGATGCGTCCGCGAGCTCAACCGATGCGCACGCTATTCCTCCAGCTCCCAAGTCCTTAAAACCCACACGATCAAGGAGTTTCCTATGTCTCATAATATCAAAGAGACCATAGGTAGCCTTGAGGAGGTGTCTTTTTAAAAAAGCATTTGGCTCCTGCACCGCTCCTTTATTCTGCTCTTTTTTTTCTTCATCGAGTTCAAGTGATGCAAAACTAGCCCCACCAAATCCTGAGTTGTCTGTTGGCTTGCCAACCAAAATGAGATCATACCCAGCGGCATTTTTCGGTGCCTTGGAGTGAATGACCCAGTCATCCCTGGTTACTCCCAATGTGACAACATTCACCAAACAGTTTTCATTATATGACTCATTAAAATAGACATCTCCTGCGATATTGGGCACACCAATAGGATTTCCATATCCAGCAATGCCTGAGACAACACCATCAGCGATCCACTTTGTCTTGGAGGATGTTATGTCGCCAAATCGGAGTGGATCAGCGGTTGCAATTACTTTTGCTCCCATACAAGAAACATCACGCACATTTCCCCCGATGCCAGTTGCCGCCCCTTCATATGGAACGATTTGCGATGGATGATTGTGGGACTCGTGGCTCATAACAATACCGTATCGATGGCCGGTATGATCGCGCGCTACCTCAACAATCCCTGCATCTTCAGAAGGGCCAAGAATGACATCTGGTGAATCGGTTGTAAATTGATTCAGATGCTGACGTGAGCTCTTGTATGAGCAATGCTCAGATCCCTGAATAGACCACAAGATAAGCTCAGCCATGGTGGGGGAGCGTCCGAGAATTTCATTTTGAATTTTGAGAGCCTCCTCGGGTTTGAGGGCAATGCGTTCACTCGCAAGAAAATCCGCGATTTGTTCAAGTGACAGCGATGAAAGATTAACTTGGTTGTCCTGCAGTAGCGAGGGCATGAGTTCGTAGTATAGTTTCAGATCGAGCAGGTCCGAGAGAGACGATACGTACAGGCAAATCAATTTCCTTTTCAATGTAGGTAATATATGCACGAATGTTCTGCGGGAGCCCTTCGAAGCCACGAGACACGATATCGGCAATATTCTCCTGTATGGTCCATCCGGGAAGCGTGGTATATACCGGTTGTGCCGAGCGAAGCTGAGTAAGACTTGCCGGCATCTCAGTCACCTTCTTACCGTTGATCTCATAGGCAGTGCAGATGTGTATTTCAGAAAATCCAGAGAGCACATCGAGCTTTGTAAGAGCGATTTCCGTAAGCCCGCTTGTGCGAGCAGATTGTTTAACTTGTACCAGGTCAAGCCAGCCAACACGCCTTGGTCGGCCAGTTGTCGTGCCATACTCGTTTCCCTGGTCGCGCAGCTCTTGAGCTTCCTGACCCTCAATTTCACTGGGAAAGGGACTGACGCCAACTCTACTCATGTATGCCTTCACCACGCCGATCACGCGAGCCTGTGTGTTGTAGCCGAGCCCACTTCCGACCGATGCGTATCCGGCAACATTATTTGTACTTGTTGTGTGTGGATACATGCCATGATCTAGATCAAGTGACATGCCCTGCGCACCTTCCATAAGTATTTTTTTCCCAGCCTTGAATGCTTCGTGCAATTCAAGTTCTGTATCTGAAACATATGGAGCCAGTGTTTGGCCAAGACCAAGGTACATGTCGTAGAGATCGCGAAACGATCTGTCAAAAGGTTTATCAAATACTTCATCAAGAATTCGAGCGTTGAAAGTATATGATTTAAGCAATTTCTCTTTGAGAAGTTCAGGTTCAAAGAGATCACCCATACGAATACCATGGCGATATGCTTTGTCTGCACATACCGGGGCAATACCCCGACGAGTACTCCCTGCTGCAAGCTGTCCCTGGTGAGCATTTACCGCTTCATCCATTGCAATATGGTATGGAAAAATGATATGCGCACGTTGAGAAACCTTAATTCTAGGGTTGATTCCTCGAAGTTTGAGCGCCTCTATTTCCTTTAGCAGTACCTGTGGGTCTATGACAACGCCGGCACCAATGACTGCCGTTGTATTCGGATACAGCACACCAGATGGAATCAAGTGAAGCTTGTAGGTATCATCACCAACAACAACCGTGTGTCCGGCATTATTCCCACCTTGAAAACGGACAACATAGTCGACATTTCCTGCAAAGTAATCAGTAATTTTACCCTTTCCCTCGTCGCCCCACTGGGAGCCGACAACGATAGTGATATTTTCTTTTAAAACAGTCTGTTCATTCATATGATTATTTTTTTATTTCCTCTGCACACAACGCTGTATTCCAGAGTAGCCGTGCAACAGTAATAGGGCCGACTCCACCTGGAGTTGGGGTCACATGCGATGCCTTTTCCAAACATTCTTTCACATTCACGTCCCCATACATTTTCCCATCCTCAAAATCAACACCGGTGTCAATGACGATAGCGCCATCAGGAACCATATCACCGCGCAGGAGATCTTTTCTACCAACACCTGTAACTATAATATCAGATGAAAGACACTTTTGCGTAGTATCTTTCGTTCTACTATTGCAGGTGGATACGCTTGCTCTCTCATTCATCATCATGACGGCAAGCGGTTTGCCAACGAGTGGTCCGACACCGATGATAGTTACATTTTTTCCAACAAGGTCAACATTGAGGCTGTGAATGATTGAAATTACCGCACCTGGCGTTGGTGGAACAAGTGTATTTGTCTTCATGACAAGTTTCCCCAAATTAATATCGGTCAAGCAATCGACATCAATGTCCGATCTGATTTTGTTAAGTATTGCATCAGTATCAATATGATCAGGTAGAGGTAGCTGTACAATCAGGCCACAGAGTGTCGGGTCATCCTGTATCTCGTCAACTTTATTAAGGAGCTGTTTTTGCGTCACATCACCTGGAATTTCGTGCTTGTTAAAAATAATGCCGACTCGTTCAGCTGCTTTTCCCTTTCTTCTGACATATGTATGTGACGGTTTATCATCACCAACTAAAATAACCGCCAGCTTAGGTGTGATGCCAGACTCTATCAAGTCGGCCACCTTTTTGGCGGTCTTTTCTTCTATTGCCTTCGCGATTG
>CAZCAB010000039.1:0-8659 GCA_964496615.1 uncultured Gammaproteobacteria bacterium
GATTATTCCGGTTTCTTGACAAGCGGCTCTATAAATCAAATAGATTGGAAATGGATTTGAAAGTCCTTGCCTATGAACATATTGGGCTTTCAAGAAAAACGATGATAGGCGATGTAAAAAGAACGCTTCTCAAGTCTGTTAATGAGCTTGAAGAAAGGGGCTATTTGAAGCCGTTACCGCCGTCGAAACGGTTCCGAAAAATTAAGGCCGGAATCTGGTTTATGATCTTCGAAAAAACGTCCGATGAAGGCGTCTTTGTTTTTTAGGGGAGTTTACAATTTTTCTCTGAGAATTTTTTCAGCGACTTCAGGATCTGCACTTCCTTCTGAGGCTTTCATCACCATGCCAATGAGGAATTTTAGTACCACATCTTTTCCAGCCTTGAATTGTTCCACTTGTTTTGGATGATCCTTTATGACAGCATCAACAAGTTTTCCTACAATTCTTTCGTCCGAGATTTGACCATATCCTTTTTCTTCCATGACATGTGTTGGGTCAAGATCTGTCTTACTTTCTACCATCAATTCCAGAATTTTTTGTGCGTTTGTTGCGTTTAATCTACCTGAATAGATAAGGGCAATCAATTCGGCGAAATTTTCTGCCGTAAAAGAAATATCCCTAATCTCTTTTCCTTTGTCGGAAAGCACGCCAGAAAGTTTACTCGTCAGCCAGCCACCAACGAGTTTAGCAAGTTTTTGCTTTTGGCCGACGAGAGCTTGCTTAGACTTTTTTTTCGTATCAGGGAGTGAGTGTAACCACTCTGATACTTCACTCATGACCTCATCAGTGAAGTGTGCCCAGCTTTTGTCGGCAGCTAAGATATGTGCGTCTGCATATGAAAATCCATATTCCTCGTGGAAACGTTTTCTTTTGGCTTGAGGAAGTTCTGGGAGCGAGATGCCTTGAGAGAGTGCTGGTGGATGAAACGGTGGGATATCCGGATCTGGGAAGTATCTGTAATCTTGTGCGTTCTCTTTTTCTCTTTGAAGAACGGTTTTACCTTTGTTTTCATCCCAGCCTCGAGTCTGTTGAACCCACGTTTCTTTTTTGGCGATCATGCTTTTTTGGCGATCAATTTCGTATTCGATCGCTTTTTCAATTGCACGAAATGAGTTGATATTCTTGAGTTCAACTTTTGGATTGAGCGAATAGTTACCAAATGGGATTACACTACCTTCACTCACTTCAAATTGACCAGCTTGTTGGACTGACACATTTGCCTCACAACGCATGTGCCCTTTTTCCATATCTGCATCGCTCACACCAAGATATCTAAAAAGAAGTCGCAGTTCTTGGCAGTATTTTTTTGCCTCGCGTGCGGACATGAAGTCAGGATCAGTGACGATTTCAACGAGAGGGACACCTGCGCGGTTAAAGTCCACAAGTGTATTTCCCTTTTTATCGTGCGACAGCTTGGCGGTATCTTCTTCAAGGTGGACACGGGTGATACCGATGCGCGCTTCATCACGAATATTTTCCTCCAAAAAAAACTGAAGGTTCATCTCTCCACCTTCTGCAATCGGTTCATCGTACTGAGAAATTTGGTACCCCTTTGGAAGGTCTGGATAAAAATAGTGTTTACGATCAAACTTTGAGAGTTCTCTGATGGTGCAGCCAAGAGCTTTCCCGATTTTCGCTGTCATTGCAATTGCCTCTTTATTGGGAACGGGGAGCGTGCCGGGATGGGCGAGACATACTTCGCATATATGTTTATTCGGTGTGTCACAATCAGGATCATTAGGTGAACCACAAAACATCTTGCTCTTGGTTTTGAGCTGCACGTGGACCTCCATGCCAATGACGGGAATAAGTTCAGCCATATAATCTGGTATGGATTGTAGCATTATTGAGCTCCATTGAAAAGACCCGCACAAGCGGGTCTTTTAAGTCTATTTATTCTTTTTTGTGAGGATTCTTTCTCATCTCTAGATAGAGAATAACAGGTGCGGCAGTGGTAAGTGGGGTGAGTAAGGCGCTGATCGCATAGCTGATAAAACCATACGTGACGAGGAAAATCCACCAGAGGGTTGTTCCTTCATCAAATCGTTTCACGAGTAGATCAAAGGGGAGTCCTGTGATGAGATTTATGATAAACAGCGCAACACCGAAAAGCAGCGCGGGGATAAAGATACGCCAGAATACCTGCCACCATCTTCCTTGAACAAGTCCTTTGCTCGCATGGAGCGCATCCATGGGGCTTTTGCCTTCGATCACAACTGCATGAAGCGAGAAAAAGAGGAGCATGCCAAGATAGAGTCCTGGGATGATCAAAAGAATAAGACCACCGAGTGTGATGAGTCCTGTCAGAAGCGCCGCGATCACACCAGGTACGATGAGCCTGGATGCTTTTTTAAGCTCCATCCTGATTGTAGAATTTTCCGAGCCACCATAGACATCTGCAATGAATTCAATAAGGCTCATTCCAATCCATATGTTGATAATACCAAGGGCAAGCACCATGATCCCTTTTCCAATAAGTATCGCAACGGGACTGAGTGCATCACTTGAGAGTATAAAGACAAGGGCAAGCACAATACCAAGCGCCGTAGGTACTGCAAATAATAGCGCGTATATAACAAATTTCTTAAAGTGTTTTTTGTACAAATTAAGACTCTCGAGAATTATTTGGATAGGTGAAATTAACATAGACTCATATTTTTCATCAGTATAGCATGTCTTGGACATGTTTCCAAAGCTTTTCATGGATATTTTGGATGGTTTCGTTTGCATCTATGATATGCCATCCTCTTTCTTGAGCTAGCTTTCTGTATACCTCTTGCGTTTTGGTGGTGAGCTCATCATTTGTCTCGTATGAATGTCCCTTTTCAATGGCTTCTATAAATCGTTTTCCATCAAACAAAAAGACAATATCTTCTGTATACAGATGCGCATTGAGTTTTTCAAGATACGCAAGATCTATTCCACTGGCAGCGCCCCATGCGATACCGCTTCCCATGTAGTTTTCAGATATGATATGTGTGCCAGATCGCAATTTTTCTTTGAGGGTTTCGTTGTATTGCGTTCTATTGAGCACATTCATCACTTGAAATTCGCGATCTGTCAGTCCATACGTATTTCCCTCTCGTAAGTAATTGTTGATAATAGGACCGGATGGTTCAAGGTCATAGAGCGGGTATTTGAGGTATTCTACTGGCAGGCTTTCTTTGTGCATACGCTCAAGAAGCATCTGCGCTTGCGTGCTTTTACCCAGATTATTTACACCGTAGAAGACTATGAATTTTCCTTTACGTGATTCGTTCATATGTGACGAATGAGAAACCCTCTCGAGGGTCTTTTTCTGTTACTTTCCATTGAGTAGGATCTATGGCTGGAAAAAATGCGTGGCCGTCGACCGTTGTCTCTACATGTGTGATGTAAAGGAGATCAGCACTCTGTATGGTTTGTGAATATATTTGAGCTCCTCCAATGACCATGACATCTTCTTTTTTGTGTGCGTCAAGCGCAGCATCAATAGATGTGTAGAGCTCGACTCCTTCAGGTACAGAGTATGTGGCTTGTCTGGTGATAACAATATTTGTTCGGTTGGGGAGTGGTCTAAATTTTTCTGGGAGAGACTCCCACGTTTTTCTTCCCATGAGAACGGTCTTACCAGAGGTAAGTTTTTTAAAATGTTTAAGATCTTCCGGTAGGTGCCACGGAAGATCGTTATCTACTCCAATGCAATTGTTTTTTGCGATGGCAGCAACCAGTGCAATCATACAGCAATTTCAAACGTAATCCGTTCATGACTTGTATAACCGACCTTTTTCGTGTGGGAAGCTTCCCATTCAAAAATTGAGGTAAATGGATCAGTCTGGATAGAACAGAGTGAATGCAAGTTTGGGTCGCGTGCCAGTTGCTCTTTTGCACCGTCAATGTGATTGGCATATATATGTGTGTCACCAAGAAATCCAACGATCCTTCCTTCTCCAAGACCAGCTTCTTTTGCAAGCAGATGCAGCAACAGTGCATAGCTTGCTATATTGAAAGGGAGGCCAAGCATGACATCAACTGAGCGTTGGTTCCACATAAGGTTGAGTTTGCCATCAGTCACTGTTACCTGAAAACAGTAGTGGCACGGGGGGAGCGCCATATATGAAAGCATGGCAGGATTCCATGCAGACACAATCATCCTCCTGCTGTTTGGGTCGGTTTTAAGAAGATCGATAAGATTTTTGAGCTGATCCACACCTTGATCACGATAGTCTGTATTGTAGTTGTGGTATGGAGCATTAAAATGTCGCCATTGAAATCCATATACTGCGCCAAGATCTCTCTCTTCCATCATTTTTTGTTTGGTTTCTTCGTCGTGAGCGTAGGGCACTTTTTTTGGATTACACCATTCATCCCAAATTCTACATTTACGTTCTTGTAACCACGTCTTGTCTGTGATTCCCTTGATAAAAAACTCAAGTTCGGTTGCAATGACTTTGAACGGCATCTTTTTTGTTGTGAGAAGAGGGAATCCTTTGCTCATGTCGTGTTCAAACATGACTCCAGCAATAGCGCGGGTTCCCGTACCTGTCCGGTCATCTTTGTTCACCCCCTCGTTTAATATTTTTTGTACGATGTCTAGATATGCCTGCATATTAAAATTTTCCTGTACTTCCTAATTTTCCTCCACCACGCGACGATTCAGAGAGATCGCCATTTATTTCGGTAAGGCGAGCTTCAGCGACTCTATATATAACAAGTTGAGCGATTTTTTGCCCTTTTTCAATGGTGACGGACGTGTTTCCCAGATTAATGAGTTGTACTGAGTATTCGCCGCGATATCCTGCATCAAAGACGCCACCCATAGTGTGCAGCCCATGATGAGCCGGCAGGCTTCCTTTATCTTTCACACAGGCAACCCACCCGAAATCGAACTCAAGAGCAAATCCGTTCATGAATATATGTCTCTCACCAGGATGCAGTGTTTTTGTTTCAAGTGCATACAGATCAAGACCGGCATCGCCTGGGTGCCCGTAGTTTGGCATTTTGGCATCAGGATGAAGTCGCTTGTACTGTATATTCATATCAATTGATCGAGTTTTGTGTATAAATTTTCAAGTGATCCGTTGTTATCAATAGATATATCTGCAGTACGGGAGACATCATCAATTTGTTGTTCAGGCTCTCTTTCATGTTCCTTTTTAAATTCCTCGAGTGTTTTTCCTTGATCGTCAGGATTTTCCGATCTGATTGATATTCTCTGAAATCTTCTTTCCACATCAGCCGAGATCGTGATAAGCATAAATCCCGGGATTTCTCGAAGGTACTGAATATCGGCTTGTCTTCGTATGCCATCAAGTACGATAAGAGAAGAGGTGTCTGCCTGCACATCCTCTGCAATTATCTTTGCGAGCAAGTCCTCTCCGAAATGTTCTCTGAGTATTTGCGAAAGTGTTTGAAGATTGTCTCGTGACCCTGGCTTGTGCAGACGAGTGAGAATATCACGTAGTGGTGTAGAAAATCGATGCGAGTGTGCATCGTATTTTTCCTGCAGATAGGTGACTGCTGTTGTTTTACCTGCAGCCATATGTCCTGTGAAGCCTAAGATTTTTTTCATATCACTCATTTTCCTTTGTCCATTCGCAGGTATATTGCCTGTACGTTATTCCTGCCGCATCGAGCATTCGTCGTGAAGCTACCCAGATATCATCATTATGATACTTGTCGTTTTCGAAGATAACTTCTTTAATCCCATTTTGAATGAGCGTCTTTGAGCATTCATTGCAGGGAAAGAGTGTACAGTATATTTTTGCACCCTTTGTCGTGTTGTTGGCGTTGTACACTGCATTTTCCTCTGCGTGACAGACATATGCGTATTTCGTATCCTGTAGTTTCCCGTCTCTTTCCCAGGGGAATGTTTCATTGTCGACACCGCGAGGGAAGCCGTTGTAGCCAAGGCCAATGACAACATTATCAATATCAGCGATAACAGCACCGGCTTGTGTCGATGGATCCTTGCTTCTTTGCGAAATCGTGTGTGCCATGCGCATGAAGCATTCATCCCAGGAGATGTAATTGTCTCGGTGGTTGGTCATAGCATCTGGCAGTGTACCAAATCAGGAAGTGTCGGGCAAGGGATCCAAAAACCCCTGCAGGCAGGGGTTTTTGAGTATGTGATTGATTGTTATTTTTCTAATATAACTTTCACGCTTGGCCCCATTGAAGAGGTGAGATACAATGACTTGATGTAGGTTCCTTTTGCAGATTGAGGTCGTGCTTTTTTGAGTGCATCCATGAATGCCTCGAAGTTTTCAGCAAGCTTTTCAGTATTAAAGCTGACTTTTCCAATGATTTGATGGACATTCGCTCCATCATCATTTTTAAATGCGGCCTTTCCCTTTTTAAGGTCAGTGACCATTTTTGTAACGTCTTTATCAACTGTATCAGTCTTAGGGTTGGGCATGAGTCCTTTAGGTCCAAGTACTTTAGCAGCAACTGCGAGTTTTGGCATCATTTCTGGGGTGGCAACAGCGATATCAAATTCTATTTTCCCGGTGTCTTTGATTTTTTTAATCTCCTCTTCGCCGTACACGTAGTCCGCTCCGGCATCTTTTGCCGCCTTCTCGTCTGCTGCGCCAACAAATGCTGCAACCTTTTTTGTTTTTCCAGTACCGTGAGGGAGTGTTACTGTGGCACGGATTTGTTGATCACCCTTTTTAGGGTCAATACCAAGTCGTGCGTGTACTTCTAGACTGGCATCAAATTTAACTGTACTTGTCTCTTTTACAAGCGAAAGTGCCTCAGAAAGCTCATAGCTCTTTGAGGTGTCTACTTTATCCTTGAGCGCTGTCATTCTATGTGACATATGTATAGGTAATAGTGGTACGAGTGCATGCAGTGGTGCATGCTCCCACAAATTAAATGTTTTGCCCTTTATTGGCGAAACTGGGCGGAATATACACCATTGAGGCTATTCTGTCAAGCACTTGACCAAATAGGCGCAATGAGAGTATTCTTGTGATACGTTTGTTCATTTTAGCCCGTTTCGGGCATAAGCATCAGGAGGTGTAGGCATGCCTACCCTTGAGAGAAAGCTTCTTGAAGGAGCTCGGAAGTACGGAGGACTCATCACCATCATCAACGAACAGGGGGTGCATCACTCCCCGCTCGAGGGCCGCCGGACGGTCAGTGAAGACCGGATGGCGGCGTCTGTTCAGATCGATGATGTTGACGAGCACCTCACTCAAGCGTACTCGGCTTCGGGTGCGTTCGAGGTCATTCTCACTACGATCCCGATCGATGATCAGTACTTGAGCCTCGTTCGAGATTTGGTCATACGTACTGGCTGGGACGTGCAGTTCTACGGCGTCCCCAGCGGTGCTGTGCACTACGCACTGGTGCGTGCCAACCTCGGACCCGCAGGTCACGCGACGGTTGCCGTCGGCGGTGACTGCCTGCGCGATGAGCTCACGCTTGCCGACGTCTTCGGTCGTGCAAAGCTCTTGGCTGGTGCCATGATCCGCAAGGCGCAGACCTGCTTCCCGAACATGCCCGGTCTGCATGGCGGGAAGAAGGGGGAGTTGCTGATCACGGGCGAGAACGGTCAGGGCCGGGTCTTCAAGGCCGACGATGACGCCAAGAAGGACCGGACTGAGCGTGTGCTCCCGCACTCCCTCGCCATGGCACTTTCGGTGCCGGCGATGGCCATGGGCATCCAGTTCGCCAACCTCTGGCGTGCCAAGCACGTCAGCGAGTGGGGCGGTGTGCTGCCTTTGGATGCGATCGCTCCGGAGTCGTTGTCTCCCGACGTCACGACCGGCGCACACTGGACGCAGATGTGTCGGATGTGGTGGCAGATGGGACTCGATCCGCGCATGGTCACATGTGAGCCCGAAGAGCTCGGTGGTTTCAGCTGGCCGTCGTCGGTCCCGACCGGACTCGGTGTCGCAACGGCTGCGAAGATCGCGCTCCGCAACTTGGCCACGCGCACCGAGCGTCACATCGGCGCGATGCGCGTGCTGATTGAGGCGGCTGGTGGTGTGACTCGCGGGACTATCCCGCATCTGCTCGCTGCTGGTGTCAATCCGCGTAACATCCTGATCTTCGATCTGGCGCAGGGGGCACTCGACGCCGTCGGTGCGCTCCAGATCACCGACGGTGACTGCTCGAAGATCACGCGGGTGCGCATGCCAAACAGCAAGGCGTACAGCGGCGGGATTTCGGGTCAGTTCGACATCCTCATCGTCAACGGTCAGGGCAACGAGATCACTCGCGATCATGTTGCAGGGCTCTCGGGTCTCGGGCTCAAGGTCATGTGTGGTGGTGCCAACAACATCGTCCGCGCTGACCAGACCGATCGGATCGCTGAAGCGCTGCACGCGCTCCAGATCGACCTGATCCCGGACGACTCCGTGTCGGGGGGTGGCTGGACCATGGCAGTGGTCGGTCAGCTGGCAAAGTCCGCTGAGTTCGATCGCGCGAAGCTCGCTGTGCCCGTCAACCGTGCGGTTGAGGGGACCGTTGGCGAGCTTGTCCAGCAGGCCTTCAACGAGCTGTCAAAGGGCGAGGGCAAGATGTGGGACATCGTCCGCGATGTCCAGCAGGCCATGGCGCCGAGCGACGTGAGCTTCTCCGGCGATGAACTCCTCAGGGAGGTCAATGCCGGCAAGCTGCTGTCTCGCTTCGGCGTTGCGCTCTAGCGCAGACCGGTGCACAAGGCGCCCCC
>CAZCAB010000040.1:0-1948 GCA_964496615.1 uncultured Gammaproteobacteria bacterium
GCTCAAGGTCCAGCAGGTCCTCAAGGTGAACCTGGCCCGGCTGGTGCTCAGGGCATTCAAGGCCCGGCTGGTGCTCAAGGTCCGGCTGGTGCTCAGGGCGATCAGGGCATTCAGGGTCCGGCTGGCGCCGATGGTTCCGCTGGTCCGCAAGGTCCAGCAGGTCCTCAAGGTCCGGCTGGTGCTCAGGGCGATCAGGGCATTCAGGGTCCGGCTGGTCCGGAAGGTCCGGAAGGTCCGGCTGGTGGTGATGGTGCTCCTGGCGCTGACGGTGCTCAGGGTCCGGCTGGTCCGCAAGGTCCGGAAGGTCCGGCTGGTGCCGATGGTCCGCAAGGTCCGCAGGGTATCCAAGGTCCCACTGGTCCGGCTGGTCCGGAAGGTCCGGCTGGTCCTCAGGGTCCAGAAGGTCCTGCAGGCGCTGATGCGCCTACGCTCGATGAGCTCGTCGCGGCGATGGTCGTTCAGATCTTCAATGATCCCGATCTCGTTGCTCAGCTCAAGGGCGATAAGGGTAATGCCTGCTGGGACCTGAACGGCAATGGGCAGAACGATCCGATCGAGGACATTTTCTCGGACGGTGAGTTCAATGTTCTGGACTGTCAGGGCCCGCAGGGTATCCAAGGGGTACCAGGTGAGGATGGGGGAATTCCAGATCCCACTCTCGCTGAGGATCCTGCTGGCCAGAATGGGGAATGGTGTGTGACAGCCCAGCTCACGCCGGAAGTGACATTCCGGGTGTGCGACTGTGAGGAGACTGGTGTCGCCGGTCAACTCGCCTGCCCGACTCAGGGTGGGCAGCACATCGACTTCAATGGCCTGGACATTCCGGAAGCCCCGTGTGAAAGCCATGCGGAGTGTCTCATCGAGAACCAACTCTGTGTCGATGGGGTGTGTGGGTTCGTAGATACTCGTGGTTTGACTCAGGCAGGTCAGGACGGCTCCAATGGCGGTCCTTCTGCAGATTTGACCCACGACAACCGGGACGACGACGGGGACTGTGCCTGCGAGGTCGCACCTTGCGTGGACAGTTTGGATCCGACGTGTCCGGAGCTGATCGGCGGGGACTGTGATGACAATCCTGGCGTCGCCAATCAGACCGTTCCGAATGCCGCTGGGGATGCACCTCTCCAGACCGACGGCAGCTACCACAACCATCCGAACGCCACCGAGTGGTGCGACAACTTTGACAACAATTGTCGCAACGGTGTCGATGACGACTGTCAGTAGTGACCTATAACCTCTCCTCCTCTGTCTTCGGACAGGGGAGGAGGGTTCCTTCCTATATAGCCACGTGAGTGAGACTGACCCTCTCACTCACGTGGCAATCCCACATGTATGGTATGTACTAGCATACAGCTGGGATCAAAAAACACTCCACATACGGAGTGTTTTTTGATGCATGTGGTAATTTAGAAGGGGATGCCAGAGGAGAGAAGGATAATCTCATCTTTTCCATCATGATTAACATCATGTGTTCGAAGTCTATGGCGAGCAATTTCTCCGTTTTTGTATTTTTGTGTGAATGATGAGATAAAATTCCCACCGTAGGTAAATATGCTCACGTACATGTAGTTTTCATCTGTCCATCCAGTAATGATTTCTTTTTTTGTGTCACCAAGGACATCTCCTGTAGTGACATCAACAGGAGTGTTACTTCTATGTCCTGCGATGCTGAAGGCGCGAGCTTGATTTAATTGCGTATCAAAGATGTAGACATCATCAGATGTTCCAGACCCGGTTGCGATCACCAGGTTCGAATCCAGAGCTGAGATACTATACCCGCCTGTATATCGAGTGCCGAATGGAGAAAAATTTCGTGTGATAGGTGCTCCATCCTTGGTATATATCTGGATAAAGGGAAGTGATGTAGACCACGTAATGATTTTTTTGTCATTACTAGCCGTGTCTCCCACTGCTGCATAGACCTCTTTATCGGTGAAGCCAAACGGGT
>CAZCAB010000040.1:1958-8642 GCA_964496615.1 uncultured Gammaproteobacteria bacterium
CTTTCTAAAAAATGGTTGTCCGTCGTTTCTGGTTCCAAGAAGGCGGGGTCCACGAATTTGTAGTGTGTCTTTCACCCCATCACCATCGATATCAATAGTTCCAAACGTCTCTCCATTTTTGTACGCGCTGCTGTGGATAAAAAGACCATTTCTTGCGCGTGTTCCGTTTGCAGTGAAGAATCGTGCAAATGCACCATTTGGAATAAGCGTGTTGTCTATAAATTGGATTGGTTTGAGAAGCAAGAGTCCATCGAGTGCTGCAACGGTGACGGAGCGTACGATTCTACCACTATTTACGTCTGGATCTTGTGTTCCGTGCAGGTGCTCATAATCAGAGCCGAGCGATACCCTGTGTGGTTTGTCTGTCGGATTAATAACAACCAAACCTGAATCAAAACCTCTTTTGAGTGGCCTGCTGTCATAGCTAGGAAGTGCGTCAGTCTCTGCCTTACCGAGATCGACGCCATACTCGTCATACCACCAGAGTTGTTCATGAGATTCAGGCCCGACATCGTATGAGTAAAATCCATTTCTCAAAAGGGTGCTCACAAGGCCAAAACGCATATTTTTATAGTGAGTGTAGTCACCATTGGCATTTATCAGTGTGGGTCCACCATTACCACTTTTATTCTCAAAATCTGAATACAGCTGCATACCATCTTTCCATGAAAAACGATTGAATCCTTCAATCATTTTTCCATCAAGAAGTTCGAGATGAGTTTTTCTATCAGAATTACCAATAACTAAGTATTCGTCATTGGTTTTTTCGCGCACTGAAGTGTAGAGGTCTGCCATTCCCTTTTTCCACAGATCATCAGCATGCAGATCCGCTTTACCATCTCCATTTATGTCAACGCTATCACCAACAGCCCATCGTATACCATCCCATGCGTTATCAAGCAGTACTCCATCCCACAGTCCGCTACCAAGTATGTCATGAGAGATGAAATGACTCATGTAGCTGACAAATGCTGGATCAGCGATATTCAATAGGTATGTATTTGGCCACCAGTTAAGCTTATTCT
Source organism: uncultured Gammaproteobacteria bacterium (assembly GCA_964496615.1). Lineage (GTDB taxonomy): Bacteria > Patescibacteriota > Patescibacteriia > Magasanikbacterales > UBA922 > CAZCAB01. The sequence continues at coordinate 2,984 of CAZCAB010000040.1, forward strand.
TTTGCGTATCTTTTAGATACCAGTTGTCTGGTACTTGCCTTGCAATACGTCTTCGCAGTAGGCTACTGTTTCTAGTTGGAGCTCTGAGAATTTCTTGTGGCGTGATATATGCGAGAATGATGATATCTGGATGAAGTCTTCGTATTTCTAGAAGCTGCTCTTTTGCAGTAATTGCGAGCTCCATATCAAGGATAAGTAGGTCCCACTTTGCAAGCTCTCTTGCTTGTTGCGCATTAATATCCCACGCAAGATAATAGTTAGCAATGCGTGGAAAAGAGGAGTTTAACTCCTTTGCATGTCCAAAAGAAGGGCTCATGAGCCCGCCTAGTAATGTAAAAAGTAGTATGATTATTGATATGCTACGAGGCATAACTTTTGTATATCGAGAGAATTTTTTCAAGATGTTTTTGCGGATCATTCACTTTTTCGACGCGAGCTCGCGCCTGAGCGCTTGCTGCCCTCCTTCTTTTTTCAGGGCAGAAAAACCATGCACGAAGCATGTCAGCGAGCAGTTCAGGCGCCTTGGGAGCAGTGAGTTGCCCAGGAGCGACAAGTTCAGGAATGCCCCCTATGCGCGTGCTAATGATTACTTTTCCCAGTGCCTGCGCTTCCAGCGCGGCAAGAGGATAGTTCTCATACCATTCGCTTGGAAGTACGTGTAGCCTTGCATGTTTCATGAGTTTTGTCAATGCAGCTCCTGTTTTGTATCCCGTGAGCGTTACATTGGTTAGCTTATGTTTTTGAATGTAGGTCTCTGCCCATGAAAGGAGCGGGCCATCGCCTATGATGCGGTAGGGAATTTCCGGAGTAAGCGACGCCGCATGTATGAGTGTTCGTATTCCCTTTTCTTCTGAAAGTCTTCCCGCGTACGCGACATATCCACGATCTTCTTTTGTCACGGTGTATCTTTTAGTATCAATCGGATGCGGGACATGAAAAATAGCATCAGCATCCCATCCATATTTGACGAGCATATCTTTCATGAATTGACTTGGTGCTATGAATGCATCTACGTATTTTTCATAGTAGCGCATTATCTTGTGGTGAAAGATCATCTCTGCGGTGAGTAAGGTACTCTGCGCTCTGCTGTCCTTATGGCATTTGTTTGTAATGCAACTCGTATGCATGCCAGATGCATCTTCTTCATGAATTGAGCCGTGGTGATACAAGGTGTAGTTTGGGGCGATCATTTTGTAGTCATGAAGGGTCATGACTATTGGAATATTTCTTTTTTTGAGCGGTTTTAAAATGGAAGGGCTGATATGGTGGTATATGTTATGCAGATGTGCTACGTCAATCTGATGATCATCAAGTAATACCTGCGTTTTTTGGTGTGCTTCTCTGTTGTAGAAAATTTTAGAAGCATATGAGATTTTTGTTTTGAGTGGTACGCGGGTGCTGTCTAATTTCATTTCTGTAACAAAGTATTTTGAAAAAGGGGAGCGGAGCGTCTCTTTTTGCTTCATGGTAAACGGTATGACGGTGTGTCCCTTTTTTTTCAGCTCTTCAAAGACAAAGAGCATGTATTTACTCGCTCCGTCGCGTGGCCAGAAGTATTTGTGGACCTGCAAAATATTCATGAAAGAAAATTCGATGTTACTGTGGTATACTTATGTGTAGTATACGTTTTTTTTAGACGACTCACAATGTTCTTCACGAGACTCAATCATCGTGCATACCATGCGCTCGTTTTACTTTTGCTTGTCTTAGGTCTTGCTTTGGTTGTTATTCCTGATGTACGCATTGATGCATTTATCATTCTCATCTCGCTTCTTCTCATCGGGCATGTATTTTTGCAAGAAAGACTCCTTCTTGCTTTTTTAGTTGTTCGTCCGGCTATTGATCTGTATCGAGAGCGTGTTCTTTTCTTCTATGATGAGCACGTTATCAATGTGAATGCTGCAATATCACTTCTGTTTGTTTTGTGGGGTTCATATATGGTGTACCGGCATTACAAGCATGTGGTAAAAACACCCCTTCTACCGGGGTTTGCCTTTTTGGGCATACTTTTTCTATTGAGCTTTTTTTACAGTGTGACGCCCTTTATCACCTTTATTGAGGTTATAAAGTTCATCAATGTGATCCTCTTTTTTGTCCTTGGGTATGCTTTTATGAGATCGCGGTCTATCACCATCAAACAGCTGCTTATCGTAACTGGTCTCGCAGCAATGCTTCCGGTGCTTCTTGGTGTAGTGCAAGCGGTTTTGAAGACCGGCATTACTACATTTGATGTGCACGGTCGCATTTTTGGAACGTTTGCCCATCCCAATGTATTTGCCTTTTTCCTGATGACACTCATCTTTCTTTTGATTCAATTCGGCTATACTGATGTAAAGAAGGAAATCCACAAAAGACTACGAAGTGTGCCGTGGACACTCACCCTTCTTTCTATTTTGCTCATATTGACATTTACCCGTGCTGCATGGATAGGGATGCTGGTATTTTTACTCGTCATTGGTGTTATGCATTACAGACGGATGCTTGCCGTGCTGATATCTCTACTTGTCGTATCGTACGTTATTTTGTTTCCTTTTAACCGGTGGCTTTTCCAAAATTATGATATTGCGCTCTCACGCATACAAGTAGTCGAGCGGCTTACCAGTAGAAACGATGATGCAGATTCATTTGCGTGGCGAATATCAGTGTTTAATGGTTCTCTTCCCATCATTGCCGCCAGACCTTACTTTGGCTACGGGTATGGAAGTTTTGTATCGGTGTGGAGTGAGAATAGAGGAGCGCAACATCTATGGGATGACTCAGCTGAAGCGCATAACGATTACCTGCGCATACTGCTCGAAACAGGTATTGTTGGTCTCTTTGTATATCTTGTGCTTTTGGCTTTGCTTCTTGCACGAAGTCTGTATCCGCTTATCATCTCGGTTAAAAAAAGAGTGGTGTACATTCCACTTTTTGCGTGGATATTTAGTTTTATCGTCATGAGCGTTTCTGATAACATGCTGCATCATACTCCGGTTATGTGGCTTACCTTTTTGTGGTGGGGAGCGCTTTTTGCGCATTATAAGCGGTATGACGAGGCGCCAAATTTAATTGTTTCTTGAATCAAAAAAACCCGTTTGACGGGTACTTCTTTATGGGGATTTTGCTAAGGACTAGAGGATTTATCGTACTAATCGTCTAGTCCTGAGCTGGCGTCTCATTGTTACTCGTCGAGACACAAGACGAGGGCGTTCCTGCCAACCTGATGGCCGGTAGTGAACCAGCTTCTGTACCATCCGCGGCTGCTGTCACCAAGATACATGAAGCTACGAGGGTAGTCAGGCGGCACGACTCTTGTCACGAGTGTCGAGAAGTCGAACAGAAACGGCGGCAACTCATCGCTGTAATGCTCGATCATCTCGAAGTGTTCGAGGCTCGTGACAGCCTGAGTCGGCATCCGGGTGCAGGCTTCGAGGGCTGTCACGGTGCTTTCATGCCCGCCCAAAAAGCCGACAGCCACGAATCGGATTCCAGCGATCTCAAATGGAATCCTGATTTCGTCATGTGGCCCGTATTCTTCTTCGATATCGAATTCGTCCTCGCAATCGTACATGGATGCTCCCTCCAGTCTTATTCATTGCATTTGTAAATAGTTTGATTACCCACTTACAGGTGCAATGAATTTTTTTATTTATGCAAAACGAAATTTTGCCACGGCCTGGGTGTCGCGCGCCTGCTCATACACTCGGAGCGTATCATCCACGAGGTACTGCCAGTTATAGTCCTTGATGACTATTTTTTTGTTTTGCGTACCGAGCGCACGTTTTTGAGTGGCTGAAAGTGAGAAGAAATGTTCAAGTGTATCTGTCAGCTCCGACACTGAGTTTTCAGTAAAGAAGACTGACTGTTTTTTGATCAGTTCTCTGTGCTCAGGAATGCGAGAGAGCAGTACTGGTCTACTGTGGCTCATGGCTTGTAGTACCGTGAGCGGGAGCCCTTCGTTGAGTGACGGGTGCACAAGAGCAGCTGCATTTGCGTAAAGTTCCTCAAGTGCTCGGCCGTTTTGAAAACCAGTGAAGATGATATCTCTCTGGAACATTCCCATTTTATGAAGTTGCGTTACATACTCATCGGTTTGTGCAGACCCACCGACAATGACCAGTTTCATGTCTTTGAGCTCGCTCCCTTTTTTGGCCTTGAGCCTTTTAAAGGCTTCGATAAGAAGATGGGCGCCTTTGTGTGGCACCAAACGTGAAACCATGACCAGATATCCGTTTTTCTTGAGTCCCCAAGGCGCGATTGTTTCTGATCCATATTTGCTGTTATGCAGCGTCACCCCATTAGGGATATACTCGGTTTCTTTTTGATATTCATTCAAGCAGTATTGCTGCAGTGAACGTGAAATGGTAATCGTTTTGTGCGCAAACATGCACGCTGCTTTTTCACCGAGCCTGAGCACGAACCGTGCAAAGGCATTCCATTTGAGATGATATCGGTCAATGGAGTGAAAGGTGGTTACCACTGTTGTTTTTGGAGAAAAAAGGCGCGGGATCCATGAAAGAAGTGCGGGGCCAACACCATGGTAGTGGATAACATCATATTTTTTATTCAGTGCGTGGAAAGTCGAAAAAAGTGTATGTGTGATAGTATCGAGGTGTTTTGTGTTGATACTTGGAAGAATAATTGAACTCACCTGCTCCAGGGACGTATCACGAGAATACCATCTGCGTGCGTACACAAAGACATCGTGACCATTGTCGGCAAGAGCAACTGACAAATCATGGACATGTCTTTCAACACCTCCATATTTGGCAGGGATTCCTTTTTGTCCGATCATTGCAATACGCATAGCTTGGCTATAGTAACATATGAGTGTAGCATAGAAGAGCAGGTATGTCAAGAGAAGTAAAAAAGATCAAAAATGATCTTTTTTTGGTTATTTTAGCCAAATTATGGTGTATCGAGAAGAACAGTTCCTCCGCTGTCCATATTTAGCTCCTCGCCACTTTCCATATATGTTCCAGAGAGATAGAAGGCTTCAACCATTTTGGGGGTATAGGGGGCGGGGTTTTCTGGTGTGACGCCAAGTTCGACATTAACCACTGCACTGTCAAAAGCACTGAGCATATCAAGTGTCCATACGAGTCGATGAGTATCAGGTTCATACATGATTGTACTTCCTTTGAGAACACCATTTTTTCCAGTGTAGCGCACGTTTTTTGGAAGTGGCATAACGAGTCTGAGATTTTTAATGCTTTGTACCCCAGCTTGCAGATACGTACTGTTCCAGGCAGTTGTTTCCTCATCAGAAGTTGCCGGGAATGGTCCGCGACCAACTTGGTCTCCGGTACCTGTGTAGTAGTATGCAGCAGCGTGTAGTGATATATCGGGAATGGTTATTTTGAGTTGACCTGTGAGAGTTTGCAAAGGCACTCCTGCTCCAATGTCGAGGATAGGAATAAATATCAGATTGCTTATTCCTGCAGCTGCGTCATTAAGCGTCAATGTTGCGGGGAGTATATACGTTTCTCCTGACATGATTTCAAAAGACGTCTCCTTGAGATATGAAATGGACATGCCGGTCGGGAGAATATTCTTGATTTGAGCAATCTTGATCGGGATGACACTCTTGTTTGAAAGTGTTAAAGAGAGAGGGATAGTATCTTTGATCTGTGCTTCGCTTGGAATAGAGATATCGGCGGTAAACAGCGTGTCTCTTGTT
>CAZCAB010000041.1:0-8475 GCA_964496615.1 uncultured Gammaproteobacteria bacterium
GTCGACTACGACATGCGCAGAGTGGGTCTTGAATTTGAAAATGGAATCTGCACGCTTGATGGAGGAGTCATTGAAGAGGAGGTGATCCTCAAGATGTATGATAAGCTGCTTGAAAAAGGGTGGGTTGGTTCGGAGGATGCTTTTTTTAACAAGATATTGTTTGTTGATAAAAAATTTAATGACCGAAACGCCAACATTAGTACGGATGGAGGATTGCCAACACTCGAGATGGCGCTCCCTCCAGCAGACACACTGCATGATGCCGAAAAACTTCTTTCCACTGTCCGCTCGGATGTTCTTGCTGCACTATCCGGTCAAAATGTTCGCCTGACTGCTCTCGGAATGCTCCCTGGACATATTTCCACCGAGAGAAAATATAAGACAAGTAAGCAGGCTGAATGCTTCAAGGACAGACTCCTCATGCACAGTTTATTTATTCCTCTTAATGCTCACCAGGTCGGGATTAGTGTCAAGATGGATGAGGCGGTAAATATACTCAATCAGCTATTGAAACTAGTAGGATTTACTGTGGCGCTATGTGGAAATTCGTCTATCTGTAACTTTAATGTTCTCCCCTGTAAGGATTTTCGTATTTTGCTTTGGGATTACAACGTACTTTCAGATGTTCCCGACTGTTCAAAAATGACAAGAATGCCCGATGCATTATTCTCTTCGCTCGCTCATTATTATTCATATTATTGGGACAAAGAATATATGCCCATGATTGGTCCCATTCGGGGCAATAACTTTGGTAGACTTGATGAAACTATTGGATGGCTCACATATTTCAAAGGAAAAAAATGGGATGGGTATTTTGCCAATGGTCAACGCACTGCATTTATCCCTGAGTCAGCAGATTTGAACACGGCTCATATCAACTTTTGGCCCCACGTAAAACTTAGAATCATGTTTGATGCCGAGAAAATCACTTTAGCTGATTTTCTCAAGCACCTCCAACAGGACTCACTTGAAAGCTACTTGCCAGGGAAATATGTGAATCTATATATTGAGTATCGTCCATGTGCGACCGCACCTATAGGAGATGAGCTTGCGCTTCCTGCCCTTATACTCGGTCTCGTTGAGAATATAAGCGAATTTGAGCAGTATATGGAGCAATTCTCATATGATTGGTGCAAAAAATTGGTAAACACTGCTGCTGTCTTTGGGATGGACACTCATCTGGACGACATTGTTCTTATGGACCACTTTCCCCACCTTCTCGCTATAGCGAAAAAGGGATTGGAGTCAAGAAATCTAGGAGAAGAGTCATATCTTGATCCACTCTATACGCGTGTGCAGACGCGAAAAAATCCTGCTGATCATATGAATGAACTTCTCTTGAAGCACGGGAAGGATCATTTTCTGAAATCAGTTAGTTATAGTGAGTAGTATTTGAATCTCTTACTATTACTTTTTCAGATAAATTAGTGTATACTTGCTTCATATGCTATTCAAGAGAGATTATAGACACCCATTTTGGCGCGGCTTCCTCCATGCGGTTGCTGTTGCAATGTACTGCTTGTTCATTTCGATGATATACCTCTCGTTTGGGCCGCTGTATGCCGGTGTAGGCGATGTATTGCGCGTTGTACTTAATCTTTTATTTGCCGTCGTGTCTATCATTATCATCGGCTATCTCGTATTTTATGAGCCGATAAAGCGTGATATTCGAAGGCATTACAAGGCAGCGAGCGTGATGCTCATGTCCACGATGGGATGGCTCATAGTATTTTGTATTGTCTTCTTACTTGGTCTTGCTCTGACTGCTGCAGCTTAATGCATGTACATGATTGAATACCGCCAAAAGGCGGTTTTATAGTTGATTTTTTTGTTTTTTTCAGTATACTGTGGCGATATTGAGTTTATACTACTATGAAAGTACTCTGCGCACTTTCCGGTGGAGTCGATTCTGCAGTTGCAGCGCTCCTGCTAAAACAACGCGGTCATGACGTGACCGGTGTTTTTGTCATTAACTATGATGACGGTGGCAGCTGTTGGAACGCAGACTATCAAGACGCTGTCCGTGTTGCCGCAAAAATTGGCATTCCGATTATAACCTTTGACTTTCAGGAAGAATACAGAAAAAAAGTTCTGGATTACATGTTTAGTGAATACGAGAAGAACAGAACACCAAATCCTGATATTCTGTGTAACAAATTCATCAAATTTGGATCGTGGCTTCAAAAAGCACAAGATCTTGGATTTGATATGCTCGCGACAGGTCATTATGCCCGCAATGCAGTTGTTGATGGGATGCACTCACTTCAAAAAGCTTTCGATAGCGAGAAAGATCAGACCTATTTCCTCTCATCACTATCGCAGTATCAGCTCTCCCATACCATCTTTCCACTGGGTGAGTACACAAAAAAACAGGTTCGCGCGATCGCCCGTGAGAACGACCTCCTCAACGCAGATAAAGAGGAGAGCATGGGAATATGCTTTGTAGGAGAAGTGCCCATGAAGGAGTTCTTGATGAAAAAGATTATGCAGACGCCGGGAGACATAGTCGACACTTCCGGAAACATGCTCGGCACCCATGATGGACTACCTTTTTACACAATCGGTCAGAGAAACCTGCATATATCATCAGATAGGCCGCTATATGTTTTGCGAAAGGACGGCGAATCAAATACACTCATTGTTGGTCATGACGATGACCCGCTCATGATGATTGAGAGGGTGGTGATAGAAAATATCCATTTTATAAGTGGACAGCAACCGCAGTTTCCGATAGAATGTGAAGTACGGCTACGACATAGACAGCAGTTGCAAAGCTGCACTCTCAGTGAGAAGTACATCATCTTTAAGCAACCACAGCGCGCTGTTACCCCGGGACAATTCGCAGTTTTTTATAAAGACCAGCAATGCATTGGTAATGCAGTTATACATTCTCTATGACACTTGATGAAATACGACAGAAATATCTTGATTTTTATGCGAAACAAGGTCATGTTGTGATTGATTCATCTTCGCTTATACCAGATAACGACCCGACCACATTATTTACTGGTTCAGGGATGCAGCCCATGGTTCCCTTTTTACTCGGTGAACCGCATCCGGAGGGAAAGAGGATTACTGATTCTCAAAAGTGTTTTCGAACAGTGGATATTGAGGAAGTGGGAGACAATCGTCACACTACTTTTTTTGAAATGCTTGGAAATTGGTCTTTGGGTGATTACTTCAAAAAAGAGCAAATTCCCTGGATTGCTTCATTTCTATTTGACGAACTTAAACTCGACCCATCTCGATTATATGTTACCTGTTTTAGAGGAAATGACGAGCTGAAGCTTCCAAAAGATGAGGAATCTGCACAAATTTGGCAAGATATTTATAAAGAAAGAGGAATAGATGCAACAGTTGCTGACTTTCCTGAGAAAAAGGGGTTGCAAGATGCACGAATCTTCTACTACGATGAGAGTAAGAATTGGTGGAGTAGAGCTGGGATTCCGCAAAATATGCCAACCGGTGAACCGGGTGGTCCTGATTCTGAGATGTTCTGGGATTTCACTCCAGAAAATGATGATGTCCATAATGCATCTGAATGGTCTGATCAACCATGTCATGTAAATTGTGATTGTGGACGTTTTTTTGAAATAGGAAACAGTGTATTCATGGAATACCTGAAAACTGACACTGGATTTGAACCGCTTCCAAACAAAAATGTGGACTTTGGTGGCGGGCTTGAACGTATGGCCACTGCCGTGCTAGACAACCCTGATATCTTCATGATTGATGCATTTGATGCATCAAGATCCACAGTTGAGAAACTCTCGGGCAAGACATATGGAGAGAATAGCGAAGACACGCAGGCATTTCGTGTCATTCTAGATCACATGCGTGCTGCGACTCATCTTATTGCTGATGGAGCATATCCATCTAACAAAGATCAGGGTTACTTTACTCGTAGACTCGTTCGACGAGCGATTAGATGGGGCCATCGACTCGGCATTGATGATCTGTTTGCCAAGGAAATTGCAAGTGCTGTCGCGGATTCATATGCGGACGCATATCCAAAATTAAAGGAGAAAAGAGATGAAATCGCAGATATTCTCGATACAGAGGAGAAAAAGTTTAGAAAGGCACTGAAGCGAGGTGAGAAAGAGCTCAAAAAAGTTCTTGAGAAAGCGAAACCTGATATGGAAAATTATCAGCAGCTCGCTCAAATCGCATTTGATCTATTCCAAACGCATGGTTTTCCTCTTGAAGTGTTTGTCGATTCCGTTGACGTGGATGAAAACAAACTTGCAGCAGAATATGACGTCATCTTTCAGGAACACCAAAAGATATCCAGGAAAGGCATGGAAAAGAAATTTCATGGCGGTCTTTCTGATCATTCAGAAATGAGTATTAAATATCATACGGCGACACATCTACTTCATCAGTCACTCAAATATGTGCTCGGCGATCAGGTGAATCAAAGTGGAAGTAACATCACACCAAAGCGACTCCGTTTTGACTTTAATCATCCCGTTGCACTGACTGACTCGCAGATTGAGCAAGTGGAGGACATGGTAAATAGAGCAATCAAAAGAGATTTTCCTGTCAGCTGGCAGGAATACACAGTGCAAGAGGCAGTGGATAGAAAGGCTATTGGCTTGTTTCCTGAGAGATATGATGCAAAAGTTAAAGTATATACCATTGGGGATCCAGCGCAGCTGCCAAGTTCGGATATAGAGCACGATCCTACATATAGCATTGAAATCTGCGGTGGACCGCATGTAGAACATACCGGAGCACTTACAGGAACCTTCAAAATCAAGAAAGAGGAAGCTCTCGGGGCAGGGCTTCGAAGAATTAGAGCAGTACTAGAATAAAGGGATGGTGAAGAAAGCTGCACAATACGTATGGAACTCTCGCGCAGAGCTCCTTAAGTATGTACTCATTGGCTCGAGCGGATTTGTTCTGGACATGCTCACCCTCATTTTTTTTAAGGAGTTCGTTGGTTTTGATTCCGTCAGCTCTGTTATTATCAATCAAGCAATTATCGTTATCTACATTTTCACGCTTAATAAATTTTGGACTTTTAGAAATAGACAGCTCGCTCGTCCTCAATTTATAAAATACCTAGCTCTAACCGGATGGAACTATACAATTGCAGTGGTTTTCATGTATATCTTTAGTAGAACTTTGGGATTGCATTACCTCCTTGTTCGAATCGGCAGTATTGCGCTAACCGTGACCTGGAATTTTCTCTTGTATAAACACTGGATATTTGCTGAGCAGCGGGACTTGTCCACAGGTGAAACAGAAAAAGCCTCTATATAGCAAAATAATTCCGTACGAAGCATACACATACGCTCACCTTCAATCACTTGACATCATTGTACAAATTTAGTACTATAGTGTCGCTAAACTTTCCTAATTCATGGCAAAGAAAAAAGACGTAATTGAGGTCACTGGAGTCATTGAAGAACTCCTGCCTGGCGCAACATTCAGAGTGCGGCTTGAAAATGACCATGAGATTATCGCCCATCTCTCAGGAAAAATGCGTAAATTCAGAATACGCCTTTCCGTAGGAGATGATGTCAAACTGGAGATGACTCCGTACGATTTGACAAAGGGAAGGATCACCTACAGAATATAACGTCCATTTGGACATGAAACGCAACCAGTGCGGTGTACCTGAGCAAAGGCTTGGGGTTGATATCGCGGCAGTGGTTGACGTTTTTTAAATACCACATGAAAGTTCAATCCTCTGTCAAAAAAAGATGCCTCAAGTGTCGCAGTATCCGCAGACGTGGCGTTGTCTATGTTATCTGCGAAAATCCGAGACACAAGCAAAGACAGGGAAAGAAACAACGTAAAAAATCAGGATAGTTATGAGAATTTCAGGCGTTAGCATACCTAAGCAAAAACGTGTCCAAATTGCACTCACGTATGTCTTTGGTATCGGCAATACCAGATCTGAGAAAATTCTGAATCTCGCGCAGATTGATCCAAACAAACGAGTAAAGGATCTATCACAGGACGAGCAAACAAAAATTCGTGAGATAATTGAACGTCAATACACCACCGAAGGTGATTTGCGAAGGCAGGTTGGTGCAGATGTTAAAAGGCTCAGAGATATTAAATCATACCGCGGATCACGTCACAGCAAGCGCCTCCCAGTACGGGGGCAACGTACCAAAACAAATTCACGCACGCGGCGTGGTAATGTACGAAATATGGCTGTAAGTGGTAAGAAGAAAGCAGCAGCAAAGACCTAATATGGCAAGTCCAAAGAAAAGCTATAAAAACAAGAAGAAGAGAAAAGATCTACGCCAGGTTAACCATGGTCGTGCATATATTCAGGCAACTTTCAATAACACGATTGTGACGATCACTGATCAAAATGGTGATGTCCTTGCCTGGGCAAGTGCCGGTGCTGCTGGTTTTAAAGGACCGAAAAAGGCAACACCATATGCAGCGGGTATCACCGTGAAAAATGTGGTTGATAAAGTAAAACAATACGGACTCAAAGAGGTCAATGTATTTGTAAAGGGTATTGGTGGAGGACGCGAGAGCGCTATCCGCGCATTAAACACCAATGGATTGCAAGTGCTTTCGGTCAAAGACATGACCCCAATCCCGCATAATGGGTGCCGACCTCCTAAACGAAGACGAGTATAATATGGGAAAACATATTGGACCTACAGTAAAAATTTCACGTCGCTTTAGTACAAACCTCGGGCATAAAAGTAGCGCCACAAAAGTAGCGAGGCGTCTTAATCAATCTCCAGGACAGCACGGAACAGGAAGACGAAGACGCTCTCTTTCAAGTTTTGGAAAACAACTTGCTGAGAAGCAGAAAGCGAAATTTGTGTATGGAATCCGTGAGAGGCAATTCCGATCATATGTTGATAAGGCATCACGTATGCAGGGTGACTCAGGTGTGAATCTTCAGAACCTCCTTGAGCAACGTCTAGATAACGTGGTCTACCGTCTTGGATTTGCCATCACACGCCCGCAGGCAAGGCAAATGGTGTCTCACGGACTGTTCACCGTTAATGGGAAGAAGATGAACATCCCTTCATATATCGTTTCCGAGGGTGACACCATTGTTGTCAAGGAATCCAAAAAAGGGAAGAAAATTTTTGATAATCTTTCAGAACGGCTTGAAAAGCATGATACGCCTTCATGGCTTTCTCTCGATGGTGCCACCCTTTCAGGGAAGGTCCTTGGAGTGCCTGATAAGCAAGATAGAGAGCTTGCGTTTGATGTTAAGCTCATTACTGAGTACTACTCATCACGATAACATTTAAGGGGGAAACCCAGATTTATATGCAAGAAATACACGTCCCAAACCAAATCGAGGTTCGCGATACTGACAGACAAAACGTCAGCGAGATTGTTATTACACCGTGCCATCAGGGATTTGGTACAACACTTGGAAACTCACTTCGTCGAGTACTCCTATCATCTATGAGAGGCGCAGCGGTTGAGGCAGTGCGAATCGATGGTGTCCAGCATGAATTTTCAGGAATCGATGGTGTCATGGAAGACATGATGCAAATTATCCTTAATCTTAAGGATCTTGCGGTTATCTCACATAGTGATGACCCTATTAGACTTGGCCTCACTAAAAAGGGTGCAGGTGATGTGACTGCAGCAGATTTTGACAAAAATGCAGATATTGAAATCATTAATCCTGAGCTGAAGATTGCAACAATTAGTGATAAAGGTAAGGAATTTTCAATGGAAGTTATCCTTGGCAAAGGTCTTGGATATGTTCCAGCAACCGACAAGGACTCATCTAATCTTGAACTAGGAACTATCTTGACTGACTCATTCTACTCTCCAGTAAAGGATGTTGGTTACCGCATCGAAAATACACGTGTTGGCGATATCACTGACTACGAAAAACTCACGCTTACTGTTGAAACGAATGGTACAGTAACTCCTGAAGACGCTCTTGGGCAATCAACTCAAATTCTTATTGATCACTACAACCAGGTGCTTGCACAGCTTAATGGTGGCGCACCTGCAATGGAGGAGGTTGTAGTCAATGAGGCTGACGTGGAAGACACTAATGAGACTGGGGAGCAAGAATCATAAATAGACATATGCGTCATCGCAAGAAAGGTAGAAAACTTGGACGAGTGAAAGCTCAGCGAACAGCACTGATGCGTTCTTTAGCTGAGAGCCTTATTTTGCATGAAGCCATCACGACAACACACGCAAAAGCGAAAGAACTTCGTGGTGTCATCGAACCGCTGATTACTTATGCTCGAAAGCCAGCTGAAAAACGAGAAGACAAGCGTATTATGTCCGCGCTATACACAGGTAAGGCGGTCAAGAAACTGATTTCTGACATTGCACCTCGCTATGCAGATCGTCCGGGTGGATATACACGAATCACGAAACTAGGAACATATAGAAATGACGGAGCCGAGAATGTTCGTATCGAATTTGTATAAGTATGAGCTCACAAAACAACACAACTGAAATTGATGCTCGCGGCAAAGCAGTCGGAAGAGTGGCAACACAAGCCGCTAT
>CAZCAB010000042.1:0-8393 GCA_964496615.1 uncultured Gammaproteobacteria bacterium
ATGCATTGGAGATCATCGATCTGATGCGGGGGATCAGCGTGGAGTTGACCGAGGAGTTCCTCGACAGCGAGGTCGGCAGGCCGCTGGCCGAGCAGGCCTGCGCCCATGCGTGAGCGGATCGCTCGCGCAGCGTGGTCCAAGGTGGGGGTCGTCTGCGAGCTCCCCCTTATCGGCCCACCGGTTCGTTACACGATCGGTGTTGGGGTGGTGCTCCACACTTTCGTGATCGGACCCATCTTGCGCAACCGGCACTAGCCGGTGATGCGTACATCGCGCTTCGAGTCCTTCGGAGCGCGCAATCCCTTTGCAAAAAGGAGGCAGAGGAATGAAAAGAACCGCTCGGAGCGGTTCTTTTTGGTTAATATCGATAGTGGTCTGGTTTGTAAGGTCCGTCTTTGGAGACCCCGATGTAGCTCGCTTGCTCTTCACTCATTTTCGTGAGCCTCACCCCGATTTTTTCAAGATGGAGCCGTGCAACCTCTTCATCGAGTTTTTTTGAAAGTGTGTAGACGCCGATTTCGTAGTCATTTTTCCACAAATCAATCTGTGCAAGTGCTTGATTAGTAAAACTATTACTCATGACAAAGCTTGGGTGTCCTGTTGCGCAGCCAAGATTCATGAGTCTTCCTTGAGCAAGAATAAAGATCTCGTTTCCTGTTGAAAACGTATATTTATCAACCTGCGGTTTAATGTTTGTCTGCTTCACGTCCTCTTTGGTATTAAGCGTCTCAACCTGAATTTCGTTATCAAAGTGCCCGATGTTGCACACAATGGCTTGGTCTTTCATTTTTTCCATATGAGCGACAGTAATCACGTCTTTGTTTCCAGTCGCGGTGACATATATGTCCGCAAGTCCGAGTGTTTCTTCAAGGGTCGTTACCTCGTACCCTTCCATTGCGGCCTGGAGCGCACAAATCGGATCAATTTCCGTAATGATTACTCGTGCCCCTTGTCCTTTGAGTGCCTGGGCACATCCTTTCCCGACATCACCGTACCCGCATACAACAGCGACTTTTCCTGAAATCATGACATCCATTGCACGATTGAGTCCGTCAATCACAGAGTGACGACATCCATAGATGTTATCAAACTTACTTTTGGTTACTGAGTCGTTTACATTAATTGCAGGGAAGAGAAGTTCATTTTTTTCATTGAGCTGGTACAGGCGATGGACACCTGTGGTTGTTTCTTCCGAGACACCTTTTACTGTTTGTGCAACCTCTCTCCACCTTCCGGGATTGCTAGTGTATTCGGTTTTGAGTTTCGCCATGAAGACGCGAAATTCTTCGCTCTCAGATGAGTAGTCTTTCTCAAGAAGACTTGGGTCTTTTTCAATTTCTACTCCTTTATGAATCAGCATGGTAGCATCGCCACCATCATCAACGATCAGATCAGGCCCCTTGCCGTTTCCAAAATCGAGTGCTCGCTCTGTGCACCACCAGTACTCTTCAAGTGTTTCACCTTTCCATGCAAATATCGGGACTCCTGCCTTCGCAATTGCAGCGGCTGCATGATCCTGTGTTGAAAAAATATTACAACTTGCCCATCGAACATTGGCGCCAAGAGCAGTGAGTGTCTCGATTAGGACTGCGGTCTGGATGGTCATGTGCAGACTTCCTGTGATGTTCACACCATCAAGTGGACGCTGCTCCACGTATTTATTTCTTGTAGACATAAGACCGGGCATTTCCTGCTCGGCTATTTCGATTTCCTTTCGGCCAAATTCTGCAAGTGAGATATCAGCCACTTTGTAGTTTTCCGTTTTGCTCATGCTAACGTATGAAAACGTAGCTCATATATGCGAGATACAATGCAACAAAGAGAAATCCTTGCCATCTTGTCAGTCTGTGCTTGTAGACAACAAAGAGGAAGATAAACAGAAGGAGTGTTGCACCGGTGGTGAAGAGTACATCAATGTTGATATTTGTGTCAAACGGGAGTGGGCGGATGGTTGCTGATATTCCAAGCACCAAAAAGACATTAAAAATGTTAGAACCGACAGCATTTCCAATCGCCAGATCAGTGTGCCCTTTTCTCACGGCAACAATTGTTGTGGCAAGTTCGGGTAGTGAAGTGCCAAGTGCAACGATGGTTAAACCTATGAGCGCTTCTGAGAGTCCTGCAACGCGGGCAATACCTGTGGCACCATCGACAATGAATTTACCACCAAAGGCAAGCCCGGCAATACCGAGCGCCAGCATGGCAACTGAGGTTCTCCACGATCTGACTTCTATTCCTTCATGATCACCTTCGATTTTACTGATTCCATATGTGTAGTACATGAAGATAATGAAAAATGCGATAAGGATCATTCCATCGATACGTGAGATACTGTTCATGAGGACAATTTCTCCATCAAAGTAGAGGTCGTTTCCCATGACAGCCACCATGACAATAGCAAGGAGTGCGAAGGGAATTTCTCTAAATGTAGTTCCTTCTTTTACTTTAAGGGCCTTGATACTTGCTGCGACACCAAGAATGAGCAAAATATTAGCAAGATTACTTCCGACCACGTTACCGATAGCAAGTTGTGTCGCTCCTTTTGCAGATGAAAAAATGTTAACAATCAGCTCTGGGGCTGATGTACCAAATGCAACGATCGTCAGTCCGATAACAATAGTGGACATGCCGAGCCTCTTAGCGATTGAAGATGATCCGCGAACCAGATATTCGGCTCCGGCTATGAGGATAACAAAACCAAGTAAGAGTGCAGAAATATAGAGTAACATATGGCGACAGTATATCTTTTTTACTGCTTGTGTTCAATAGATCATGATGGATTCAGGTTTGTCCACAGACACCTTGACACGTTTTTGGGGCGATGATACGATACAAGTGCTATGATGTACTATTACGTAATAAATTGGATGATCAACCGATTCCTTCTCATGGGTGAGAGGGCGGTGATTTGAATTGTGTAAATACGTTACATATTCCCACCGCCTTCTCCCGAAGGCGGTTTTTTTAACCTGTATGATGTAGATTTCAAGACACAAAAAAACTCGCCGACAATAAACTCGCCGGCCCCGTAGTATCTACGGATGAAGGATTCTTCTGAGAATCTTTCGTGGTCAGATGGTTTTCTCCGGCGAGTTTTTCATCACCATAAAGATTCTCAGAAGAGCCCTTGACCGGGCTCTTGTTCTTTTTCTACGTCGCTTCGCGACCACACAAACGAGGTGTTAAATGGTTCAGGTAAGTAAAGAGACAGAAGTTTCGACCGCTCGATCGGTGCTCGATGGCATGGCCGGGAATGTGCCCCAGCTGGCTGTGGGCACTGTCGTGCGAAACTTCAAGGTGAAGTCGAATAAGGTGCCGTTCAAGACCTTTCCCTGGTACAGGGTCACGTATCCGAAGATCGTGATCGAGGCGCTGGCTGAGTTGTACACTGAGTACAATGAGGCCTTTGCATCCCTCATCGATGCCAATCGGGAGTGGGATGAGGACTACCAGTACTGCGCGAGCGGACCTGGTGATAGTCTCGTCAACTGGGGCGTGCAGATCGATATGCGCGGACTCCCGGAGGACTTTCTGGCGATCGTCAGTGATCTGTCGCCGAGCGTGGTCAAGGAGGTGCTCCGTGGTAGCATCTTTGAGATCGAGAATTCGCTCGCGATGTATCAGTGCGTTCAGAAGGTCAACCCTCGTGAGAATCAGTCGGTCTTCAATAGGCGGTTCCGTGAAGGTTTGAATGACGTGCGTGAGCGCTTTAAAAAGCCTATTGCCCTGCTCGCCGTGACGGACGAGAAGTATGCGGCGATGCTCAAGGAGGAGTTCGGTGTCCTTTACGGTGACCGGATCTCCGATGAGGAGGTGCGTGCGCTTTCGGGCTTTGATCGGTTTTTCGGACCCATGGAGTTCGAGGAGCACGTGAAGAGCACGGGTGGGCGCTGCGAGTACGTCTTGTTCGTGCGCTCTTCATGGTCGACACAGAAGTTGCGCAAGCCCAAGCAGCAGGTTATCCAGCCGCTCCTGAGCGATCCGCGCATGCGCCGGATCATCAAGGGTAGCAGCATGACCTTCAACGTCGATGCGCCGCAGATGGATTTCTCCCAGCGCATCAACGACACGAAGGGCTACATGATGCCGATGGGCATGTGCTTCCCCGTCACGGATCAGACCGACTTGTTCTCGCACGGGTTCTGTCAGCACCTCAAGCAGGGGCGGGCCTTCGATGATTACCCTTCCCAGCGCTTGTCAGATTCGTTCGTCGCGTATCTGAAGCGCCACGGCATCAATCCGGATGACGTCATCTCTGGCAAGCAGATGCTCCGGGCGAAGCCGATGAAGGGGGCGTACGGCTGCTACGGTCACATCAGCGGTTGTCTGGATAAGAGCTTCGCTTCGAAATTGCGCTCTGAGATGCGCAAGCGGGGCGACTACGTGATCCAGCTCGAGATGCCTCGGTCGCGGTTCATCAATTTCGATGATGGTGTTACTTACGAGTACATCGATCGGAATTTCATGGCCATGATCGATGGTGAACCGGTCTTCCTGGGTGGATTCCGGTCCATGCTCGACGAGGAGTGTGAGGAGGCCCAACAAGGCCGCAACCATGGGAGCGAGCAGACGGTCTGGGGACAGATCTTCGATACTCGCTACTAAAAACCCGCCGGATAGGCTTGTGTCATAGCATAGCGCATGTCACAGGCCCTTCCATTTACGATGTTACATTGTGTCGTAATAGAGGGTAGATATTCTAAATAATGAAGTATATATGATAGACAATATTTTAAAGGTAACAAAGCAACTTGTTCGTATTCCTTCGAGGCCGGACAACAGTGAAGCTTTGTCAAAAGCTCTTGAGCTTACGCTTTCACATTTACAGGAATACACCATTGAGCGCTTTGAACATAATGGCGTGAAGAGCGCTTTGGTGTATAACACGCCACAGCGTCCTGAAACCTTCTCAATTATCTTAAACGGACATCTTGATGTTATTCCTGGCAAAGAGAAACAATATATTCCAAAAGTAATTGGTGACAGGTTGTACGGTGTGGGCACCATGGACATGAAGGCGAGTCTCGCGACCATGGTGATGGTCTTTAACGAAGTTGCTCGGATTGTGTCATATCCACTTGCGCTTCAGATTGTCACTGATGAAGAGGTGGGCGGCTTTGATGGTACGAAATATCAGATTGATCAGGGGGTACGATCGGATTTTGTCATTGCAGGGGAGAGTACAAACTTTGATATTGTGAATCGCACTAAAGGAATCGCGTGGGTTCGTGTTACCACGAGAGGTCAGAGCGCGCATGGTGCATATCCATGGAAGGGGCAAAATGCTATTTGGAAGATGCATTCATTTTTGAGCGCGGTTCAGCAAAGATACCCCACGCCAACGCAAGAAGTATGGGCAACCACCGTGAATGTGAGTAACATTAAAACAAGTAACCAGGCGTTCAATAAGATTCCAGATGAATGCAGTGTTGAGCTTGATATTCGTTTTTTGCCAGAGGAATCAGATGACGTGCTTTTGCGCATTCAATCACTACTCCCGGCAGATGCGTCACTAGAAGTGATCGCCAAAGAGCCAGCGCTTTACACTGACGATCATGATCAGACCATGCAGACACTTCGTCATATCGGGGCGTCAATTCTTGAGCGATCAGTGCGTTTACGCGGCGCGCAGGGATCTTCTGATGCGAGGCACTATGCCCGCGTAAACGGTCCGGGTATTGAGTTTGGACCAATTGGAGGAGGTATAGGGAGTGATGATGAGTGGGTTGATATTTCAAGCCTGGAAGTATTCTTTCACATTCTCAAAACGTTTCTTCAGTCGCTCTAGTATTTTACCTATGTACATCTGGTTAGAGCATTATTGGTGTACCGTACGAGTCCTCGTATCTTTTGATATATTCATCTTTTGTGTACGCATGATTTTGAGTCCCGTAATGTTCAATGGCATATGCTGCAGCCACGCTTCCCATCTGACCACAGGTTTTGAGCGGTTCACCTTTGAGATAGCCGACAAAAAAACCAGCACGATATGCATCACCCGCACCTGTTGGGTCTTCAACCGACCGGGGGGTACAAGAAGTAATATTGATAGACCCTTCGTTGCTACTAATACGCGATCCTTTTTCACCTAGTGTTTCGATAACTACTTCAACATGTTCCAGCAGCTCTTTCCCTGTCCACCCAGTTTTTTCTTCGATGAGTTTCATTTCGTAGTCGTTGGCGATGAGAAATGTTGCTTGTCCAATAATCATTGAGAGTTCTTGTGCAGAAAGCGCAGTCATTTGTTGTCCCGGGTCAAACACAATGGGTATCTTTTTTTCGTAGCACTCCTTTGCGTGCATAATCATTGCATCTTTATCAGTTGCTCCGATGATAGCAAGTGCGATAGGCTCTTTGATAGCATCAATGGACAGATTTTCTGTTCGATTCAGCGGGCCAGGGTAGAAGGCGGTAATTTGGTTGTCGTCTTTATCAGTTGTAATATGAGCCGACGCAGTATTAATGTCATTGTGAATTTCGATATATTCGGTCGAGATACCATTTTTTTGAAAATGAGCGAGAAAGTCTCCGGCGTCAGATCCGAGTCCTGCTCGAATGAGCGGCTTCGCACCAAGAAGCGCGAGTGAGTATGCAATGTTCCCTGCAGTTCCACCGTAATTTTTCTTGAGCTGTTGCACAATGAAGCTTACGCTGAGAATATGGAGTTGATCAGGGAGAATATGATTCTTAAATGAATCAGGGAAATCCATGATGTAATCGTAGGCAAGAGATCCGCAGATCAGCATGTTCATATTATGTATCTAAGTATTTAAGGAGTGGAAACCTCAAGAGAAACAGGAGTGTGGAGCTCACTGCTGAACCCATGCAATATAGGCAGATGGCTCCTATCACGACAAGCTGCAGGTAGACAAACCATGCGGAGGCAATGAGTCCTGCCCAGGTGAGATGTGCGAGCATTTTAAGAAACAGTTTTTTCTTCGTATCAACATATGCTATGACCAGCGCAAGAATGCTTGCGTAGTAGATTGATCCGAGAAGTGCAACCGGGATACCTGCTATTTTTGAATACACACTCGTTGTCACCACATCACATCCTTCAAGAATCGAGCAATTAGGAGTGAGGTTTTGAAAGTGTTTGACCGTTAAATAGGTTGCATCATAAAAGCCAATCAGGGCGATTGCTGAAATGACTATGACGAGTATCCTACGAGGCGTTTTGCTCGATGAGTTCTTCAATGATTCGTTCGAATCCTGCATATGATCCGGGGTTTTGAAGTCGTTCACCATTTATGTAGAAGGTGGGTGTTCCTTGAACACCAGAGCGACTTCCGCTCGAGTAATCTTCATTCACAGCGTTTTTTACCTGAGATGACGTGAGGTCTTCTTCAAATTTTTCTATATCAAGTGAAAGAGACTCTGCAAGTTCAATAAAAAAGTCTTTTGGATTTCGTTCATTACTCCACTGTGCTTGTGTGTTAAACAGCGAGTCGTGCATGTCCCAGAATTTACCTTGCGCAGCTGCGGCTTCGGAAGCCTGGGCAGCAAGCTGTGCGTTCGGATGGATTTGTCTGAGTGGATAGTGTCGGTACACGATTTGAATTTCCTCGCCGTATGCGTCTGCGAGTCTATGCACAATAGGGTAGGTACTCGCGCACGCCGGACATTGAAAATCAGAGTATTCGACCAGTGTGATGCCTGCTCCGGCTGTGCCTTTGCTGTGCTCATCTTCTGACACGTCAACCGAAAGTACGTTCCCTTCAATGATGCCACCACCGTTAGATGGTCCTGGGAGTGTGGCACCTCCAGATCCAAACTGAGCGAGCAGAACAATGAGTAGCACAAGTCCGCCGATAAATCCCCCCCAGATAAGAATGCTTCGTGTATTCATATACTATATGGTAATGTAGACGTATTGTAGCACACCGTGCATTTGGTGCAATTGGGAATAAAAAAATCGGCTTTCGCCGATCCTTTTATTTAAGTAACTTTCTCAGATCAAACATTTTTCCTTCTGCTTGCCACTTTGAGAGTGTTTTGAGAGCTCGTGTTGAGAGTGTCACTTTCATGGTTCTACCGGTCGCAGGATTGAAAACTTTTTTTGTCTGTAGATTTGGACTAAATCTACGTTTGGTTTTGATCTGACTGTGGCTGACAAGGTTACCGCTTTTTGCTTTCTTGCCGCTCATCTGACATTTTTTAGCCATATTGTTCGTTTATGAAATGCTGGGCGATTATATACCAAAAGGTATGTCTTGTCAAGTAGAGAGTTTTTGAAGTATTGGGCACTGAGCATGCGTGCATCTCGCAGTGCAGTACTGCCTTCCATACTCTATAATTTTATATGTCCAAGGGAACCATTCCTTTTGAGGGAGTATCTGCATCAGATCTTTTTCTATTTTATTCGGATCAGAATGCTTTGTAAGACCAAAAAC
>CAZCAB010000043.1:0-8336 GCA_964496615.1 uncultured Gammaproteobacteria bacterium
GTGCTTGAAGTACTTGTTGTATCAGAAAATGGACTCGGCAAACGAACGAGACTGTCTGAGTACAAGGTCCAGGGTCGAGGTGGGTCAGGAATCAAAACCATGGCCATCACTCAAAAAACTGGAAAGATCGTATCCATGAGACTCATCAACAAGACTGAAAAATACGATATTCTCATTATCTCGGCCAAGGGACAAATCATACGAACACCCTTTAGCTCAGTCTCAACACTTGGGAGAGCAACGCAAGGTGTGCGCGTTATGAGATTCAAACAAGAAGGCGACTCCGTTGCAGGAATTGCACTTCTCTAGCGGACAAATAAAAAAACGGCTCACGCCGTTTTTTTATTTATATTACCACGCTCCGCACACTGTTTTTATAAGCGCAGCACACACTTTATACGGATCCATGTTCGCTGCCGGACGTCTATCTTCTAAATAGCCCTTGCCCGCTTTTACAGTCGCGAGCGGAATTCTGATACTTGCCCCGCGATCTGCAACGCCATATCGAAACTCGGTGATCTTGCATGTTTCATGAAGGCCGGTCAGACGCTCCTCGTTATGAGCACCATACACGGAAATGTGTTCGTCATGTCTTGTTCGCAATTTCTCACACGCTGCATTGATGACATCAACACCACCGTCTTCTCGCATTGCCTTCGTAGAAAAATTTGTATGTGCTCCTGCCCCATTCCAGTCTCCTTTGACGGGCTTTGGATATAATGTTGCTGATACTCCGTAGTTCTCTGCTATACGATACAAAAGCCAGCGTGAAAGCCACAACTGATCAGATACATCAAGCGGCCCAAGCGCTCCAATCTGATATTCCCACTGTCCGCCCATAACTTCTGCATTGATGCCAACGAATGAAAGTCCTGCATCAAGACATGCTTGCATGTGATCTTCAACAATGTCTCTTCCAAACACTTCATCAGCACCCACACCACAGTAATAACCGCCTTGTGGCGCAGGAAAACCGTGATCAGGCCAACCAAGTGGCTTGTTCCCATCCATGAAAGTATATTCTTGTTCTACGCCAAACCAAGCATCATGCTCTTTATACATCGCAGCCACATCTCGAAGATGCGCTCTTGTGTTACTCTCATGCACACGTCCATCTGGGTACAGCACCTCACAGAGTACTAAAAGGTTATCGCCACCACGTACTGGATCTGGGACGTAATAGACCGGCTTTAAAGCACGGTCACTATCTTCACCAGGAGCCTGCTCAGTACTTGAACCGTCAAACCCCCACTCTGGGATATCCTCCAATTTACTAACCGTTCCCTCCAAAATCTTAGTCTTCGAGCGCAAATGCTGTGTTGGGTTACCCCCGTCAAGCCATATGTACTCGGCGCGAATTTTGCTCATATGAGATGAATAAAAATAAAAAACCCGTCCTTAAGGACCCCCTTTGGGAGCCTGTAGACAGGCATCTGTAATGATTATGGCAGTATAATAGCACACCTTTAAGGTGTGCTACAAGCACGAGCTATTTTCCCCGTTATCCAAAGGTAAAGGCATACGCCCGGACCCCGGGCTTTTCGAACTGAATCTCAAGAATATGCTCTGCAGCTTCATCAGCATCTTCAATCAGACGATACAGTTGCTCATTACTAAAGCGAACCACGCTATCTTGTGTATGCTCTCCTCCACGCCCACCAACCTCGCTTCCATCAAGAAAGATAGTACCCCCAATCTCCTCATCAGCATCTGCAACGAGGAATACCTTTTTAGAAAAATACCGAAAGACTATTTTGGCCTCATCTGACGCTGCCTGGGCATATTCCGGTGTTAGCTTCCAATCACCGACCAAATACAGTCGATTTGGAAGAATCTCCTCGGGTGGATCAAAGTGAGTTACCTCATTCATCCCAGACACATCAAACCCATCATATCTTTGTCTCAAAAGCCCGAAATATGTTTCTGGACTCCTGATTCCATCATGGGGAAACTCAACATCGTCCAGACGTGTGAGTTCCTCCTCAATTTCGGCCTGCACACCAAGGCGTTCCTTTCTTTCAATGAGCAATTGTTGAATTTTCTTTTCAGTCACGTCATATGACCCCTCTCCGATGTGATCGTATACGACATAGCCGTCTATGTCGATCAAATACTTGCGAGGCCAATATCGATTTCCATATGCACGCCAAGTTCCATAATCGTTATCAAGAACAACAGGAAAGCTAATGCCAAAACGTTGCATTGCTTCTTTTACATTCTCAATCTCTTTTTCAAATTCAAACTCTGGTGTATGGATGCCGACAATCTCAAGACCCTGATCCCTGTATTTCTCATACCACGCATTTAAAAAAGGATATGTTCGCTGACAGTTGATACACGAATAGGTCATGATGTCCAGAAGTATGACCTTTTCCCCGACCAGTTCACCGAGTGTAATCCCTTCAGTGTTCACATACCCTGTTGGTTCAGTGATTTCTCGATACCGTGGGTATGTCGCTTCTTTATCAACCACACTCTCAGACGAATCTGAATCTATCTCAATCGCATCCGTTCCAGAGTCAGTATCAAGTCGTAGTATGTATAGCCCTACACCAAAAATGAGAGCCATGATGACAAGCGCAAACACAAACGACTTCATATATACTTACTTCTCCTTTTTAAGCATGTTAGGGCTCGTCGTCGTATTGAGCTTTTTCTCTTTACTCACAACGTAGATATAGATGATTTCCAATATACCGACGGTGTTTAAAAGCATGAGGGCCCAAAACCATCCTTTTTGTCCAAGGCGAGACGCCCGCCACAAAGCCATTCCCTTCCAAAAGAGTGACCATATAATCACCAGAAGGTAGACAACGAAAAATTTGCTCACCAGTTCTGGAGAAAGATTAGAGTTAGAGAAGAGAAGATCAAATTGTGCCATATACTACTATGTTATTTTTATGATTGACTAATAAAGATCAGATAGAGCAAAAAAACGCTCAATAGTGTAACACCTGTAGCAACAAGCATTCCTTTTTTGATTTTCCAATCCATACTATCATTAATATGTGTATCTCTCAGTATACACAGCCCCTTCCCCCCTGTCTATTATCCACATAGCTGGTTGCGACGAAAAAAAACCTTTCATATACTTACACACGTTGGACCCTCCCAACACTGCATATAGTCTAAAACTATGGAATGCTCACAATGTGGCACGGAAGTTGAAAACTTCGCATGCCCCGGTTGTGAATCGTGTGCCCAGTGTGGCTGCGATTGTGACGATGCTGAATTCGAAATGGATGAGTAGTCGTCATATGCAAAAAACGGCCCTACGGCCGTTTTTTTATTTCGTAAGTGTCACTTTTTCAGGCATCTTCTCGTCAACACTTACCCGAAACGAAACCTTTCCCATTACCTGTCCTCGCTCTGTCTCCACAAGCACTCTATACTTCCCAGACTCTGTTATTGGCCTTAAGGTATATCCTCGATAGCCATCCTTTCGGCCTCCACTGATACCATATGCTAATTTACTTGTTGATCTCCATGCATCGTCTTGTTCATCAAACATCTGCCAATGGTGGACTATACGCGTGTGCAGCTCAGATGGGGCAAAAATTGATGTAAACACATAGATGTTTTCTCCCTTTTGTATATACATTTTTTTTCCAGGTATGAGCTTTTGTAACAAAGAATCTTTTTGAGCGACAACCTGGTATACATGGTCTGACCGTTTAACATCAAGAAAAGGTCCTGCATCTCGGACCGAAAGTGGCACAGGTGGAATAACATTAAATACATACAGCACATTCATCGCAACAAAAATAACCGCGACTCGCGTTGCAAATACTCTCTGCTGAGCAGCAACATCTGGGATAAAAGCACGGAATGCATAAAAGTATCCGATGATACCAGCAAGAGACAAGATGCCTGAAAAAAGAAAAAGCCATGAGCTGATGGAACGAAACACGAACGGCAATACTAATGAAAAAAACATGAATAGAAGAAAATAGTAGAGCGTGAGCTGCACCAGTGGTCTTTGATACATCTTCTTAAAAAGTTCGTTTGAAAGCATGAGGAACAGAAGAACAACAAGAAGCGGCCAACTCACAGAAAAAACTCCGGCAAATGAATAGAAGATAAAGGATGCGGAAAGAAGCGCTCCAAAACTAAATTGGAGTGCAATCGGACTAAAAAGCCGAATATACGAAATTATCCTTGCCTGCATGCTTGACCACCGCGCGTCATACACATTCATGAAAAGAATCACACAACCAGCAAAGAGGAGATGTCCTGCAAGGATGATAAAGGAAAGTTCAATATCTAAACTTTTGAACGTGATGACATCAACAATGAAACCGAAAAGGAGTGCGCCTGGTAAAAAAAGATGTTCATGTTTTGTGTACCACGCTTTTGCCTTTTTATAGTAACTTAAATTTTTCAATTTTTCGGTAAACACACGTTATATCATTACAGGTTCAAATGATGCTAAAACCAAATCACCATCAGTGATCTGTTCTCTCTTACGCACAGCAGCTTTTACTGGCAAGACATATTCCCCTTCTTTTGTTGGGAAAATACTTGTCGTCCACGTTGTTTCTCCAATGGTGACTTGAACACGAATGCTGCCCCACCCTCGCTTCTTTGGCAACGGCACACTCTTTATCTTTTTTGCCATTTCTTCATCAATCGTCAAAAAATGCCATGCGGCAGTATCAGCCTGATACCTCCACAATTTTGTTTTTATGTGAAACATGAATTTGCTGTTATCAGTAATCACGTACTCTTTATTCATGATACGATCATCATAACAAAAAAGACTCAAACATAAAAGTTCGAGCCTTGCAGCTCCTCGGCCTGGGTTCGAACCAGGGACATCCGCGTTAACAGCGCGGCGTTCTACCACTGAACTACCGAGGAATAAAAGAGCCCGCGTAGCGGACTCTTGATAATACACAAAAAGTGCCCACTACGAGGGATTCACACTATTATTGTTATTTGCTCTTTTCATAGCACCTGCAGTGTATATCAAAATATCTCTTTTGTCAAGATACGCGAAACCCGCTTGTTCAGAGCGGGCCCGCAAACGGTACGATCCTTCATATACGACCCCTGGTCTCTTAAAAATAAATGGGGTTTCGCGCACACCCCCTCAGGGTGCGCAATATATACTCAGTATAGAACGCAAAAACGAATCGTGTCAAGGTGAATCATCCACTTTTTTTCCACTTTTTTTCCACCTATTCTAAGACCGTATCCCCGTCACTTTTCTTACCTCCTGTATCGTCATATCAGCAAGTTCTTGCGCCCTTTTTGAGCCCTCAGACAAAATGTCGGCAAGATGGTCCGGATCTGTAAGAAGCTCTGCTTTTGTTTCACGAAACGTTTCAAAGGTAGATGCAATTGCAAGTGCTAACTCCTTTTTAAGATCACCATACCGTATTTCATGTTTCTTTTCTGCTGCTGCAAATTCTTTGTACCGTCCCATGTCTCCAAATGCTTCAAACAATGAAAGAAGATTTTCAACCCCTGGTGCTTTGCTTCCACCTGATGTAGCCGTTACTGCTCGTTTAATTTTTCGCTCAATTACCTTGGGTGCATCATCAAGTTCAACAACATGATTTTCACCCAAACTTTTACTCATTTTTTTATCAGGCGCAAGCAAACTCATGACGCGAGCAGACTGGGTAAGAATATGCTCTGTCTCAGGGAATATATTTTTGTATTTCTTGTTAAACCACCGCGCAATTTTTCGTGTAAGCTCTACATGCTGCACTTGATCCTCACCAACCGGAACATGCGTCCCTTTGTACAATAGAATGTCGGCAGATTGCAGCACTGGATATGCAAAAAGTCCAGTATTGATGTTACTATGCTGTCTTGCCGATTTATCCTTAAACTGCGTCATCCGCTCAAGTTCTGAGATTGGAGTAACACAATTGAAAATCCATGCAAGCTCGGTGTGTTCAGGCACAAAGGACTGCACAAAAAGCGTTGATTTCTTTGGATCAATACCTGCGGCTATCAGTTCAGCTGCCATCTGCACGGTAAATGCTGATCTCTCTTTTGCTGTCTGATTACCGGTGAGTGAATGATAATCAGCAATAAAGAAAAAACAGGTATAGTCCCCACTATTTTGCAGATCAACCCAGTTCTTTATCGCACCTAAATAGTTCCCTATGTGCAAATTTCCAGTCGGCTGAATCCCAGAAACAATAGTCTTCTTCATACTATTTCTTTTTGCGTTTCAAAAAAGGCGCGAAGCCGCCTTTACCGTACTTGAGTACTCGCGAACCACGAGTTACTTTTGCAATGCTGATACCAAGTTTTTTTGCGATCTCACGCTGCGACATTCCTTGATTGAGCATCTTTACAATCTGCCATCGTGATACAACATCTTTAAACTCAGAATGGCTCAAAATATCAGACAAAAACAAACCCATTTTCTTGGTATCTTTTATTGAAGTAAGAAGTGAAATCAACTCTTTTTGTGCATTCCCCGACATATACGTGTATAGATGTATAAGTACAGACAGTATACTGTCAAACTAGTCATCTATCAAGCGACACATATTCATGCAATACCTGTACACCGACTCTAATATCTTCTGGAGCAATGCCAAAACTCATTCTCACAAAACCCGGCGCGCCAAAGGCACTTCCTGGTACGAATGCGACACCTGCATCTTCTATCGCTCTTTTACAAAAAGCAATGTCATCCATCTCAGAGATGCCGAACGTGCGAAGTGGTGTAAAAAGATACAGAGCAGACGATGGTTTTGGCACGTCAACTCCAAAGTGTTCCTGCAGAGCATGTATCAATGTATCTCGCCTTTGTTTCATCTGCTGGCGCACGAATGTCGTGATCTGATCCGCATGAGCAAAAGCTGAGACAGACGACCACTGGGCAACGCTCGACGCTCCGCTCGTGCTCTGTCCTTGGAGTGCTGAAAGGCCTGAAACGATATGTTGTGGAGCAAACACAAAGCCAACTCTCCATCCTGTCATTGAAAACATCTTCGAGGTACTTTGTACAACAACTACATGTGAAACATGATCTTTAAATGCACCACATGAAGGGTACGACGTATCATCATACACGAGCTTTGCATACACCTCATCAGCTATGACAATAATGTTATGGCTCCCTGCCCAATTCAGAATATCCCTCACTTCATCTCGTGAATACAGAACGCCCGTTGGATTAGATCCATTATTAAAAATGAGTATTTTCGTCTTTGGGCTCACTTTTTTTTCTAATTCAGAGACTGAAAGCTTCCATCCATTGTCATATGTTGTTTTTACAACAACCGGCTTGCCGCCAAACAGGTCGATCATCTTTGGATAACTCACCCAATATGGAGAAGGTACCAAGACCTCATCCCCAGAGTTAAGTAGTGCCTGAAAGAGAAGGTATAAACCAAACTTCCCACCATTAGTTACACAAACATTCTCCCTTGCGTATGAGCAATTAAATTCTTCATTCATCCACATACTTGCCACTTCGCGCAATTCAGGTATCCCGGCACTTGGTGTGTAATATGTGTGACCCTGCTCGACTGCTCGCAAAGCAGCATCACGGATAACCGAAGGAGTGTCAATAAAGGCCTCACCTGCTGAAAGATTATAGACTTTCTGCCCTGCAGCTCTTTTTTTAAGGGCAGCAGCATTGACAGAGAGTGTTGCTGAAGGCGCAACTTGAGACTTTTCAACAATTTCCATATGCAGCTAGCGTATACGAGCGCACATACCCTGTCAACTTACTGGAAAACTCGAACAATCATAACCACAATGTCACCAACTGTTTTGACGACTCCAAGCACGATGATTGCTTTCTCAGTTTTCAACAAATTCGTATCTTGCACGATATACTGCTCTCCTGTCTGAGGTGGTCCGTCTCTTAATTTTGTTTGAGATTTTCTTGATGTCATATACATATATAATAAAAACGACATCGGTGAGATCCGATGTGCGTATGTATATGCAATCAAAAAGATCTCACCTTAATACAGCCTGAAAATCCATCTTACGATGGAATGCGAGATACATTTGTTTCCACATGGATATGTTCATACATGTTTAGTATATACGTTCTAACTTCCTGTCAATCCCATATACTCAATTAAGCACATAGGATTGGACCCATGACAGAACGCCATGGGTAATGAGGACATCTCACGCACATCTTCTTAGAAGTAGACACGCGGAAAGAAATCTGAATCGTTCACGTCCGAGGAGCACTCAGGCTCATCTGAGTAGATGATGCAATACGAGCACGCACCAACACAAAATACGAGCCAGATGACGCACAAAACGACTGCAATGGGCCACGCCCAGTCTCTACCTTCTCGTTTTTCCTTGTGATCACTCACGACACCTCCTTACGCTGCGTCGCA
>CAZCAB010000044.1:0-8293 GCA_964496615.1 uncultured Gammaproteobacteria bacterium
CTCATGGAGCAGCTCGTGGCTATGCAGTATGAAAGAACAAATGCAGACCTCACTCGAGGGAGTTTTCGTATGCGCGGTCAGGTGTTTGAAGTGATGCCGGTGAACATGGAAATGATATTTCGCTGCGAGATTTCAGACAAAATAGATCTCATTGAAGTTGTGGATCCAGTAACGAGAAAAGTGAGACAAGAATCAGAGGATGCATGGTTTTTTCCCGCAAAACACTATGTCGTAACACCCTCTGCTCAGGAGCAGGCGTTCTCCAGTATCCGAGCTGAACTCAAGGAAAGGCTCGAGTATTTTAAAAAGAAAGATAAGCCACTTGAATACGAGCGGCTAAAGAGGAAAGTCAACTATGATCTTGAGATGATTAAGAACATTGGGTATTGCAAAGGTATTGAAAATTATTCTCGTCATTTTGATGGCCGTCTCCCTGGTGACCCACCCTTTTCTCTCATAGATTATTTTGCCCACGCCGCTGAGGATTTCATGGTTGTTATTGATGAATCGCATGTGACGTTGCCGCAGATACGTGCAATGTATACTGGGGACCAAGCTCGAAAGAAGAATTTGATCGATCATGGGTTTCGTCTACCAAGTGCATTTGATAACAGGCCACTCAAATACGAAGAATTCGACACGATAGTCCCTCAGGCACTATATATTTCGGCAACACCTTCTGACTATGAAATGAAACGTAGTCAACAGATTGTCGAGCAGATTGTGCGTCCGACCGGGCTGGTCGATCCACAAGTGACCGTGCTTCCAGTGACAGGTAAAGGCAAAGTAAAATCTCAAGTAGAGGATGTCATTTTACGCATACAAGAAACTATTACTCAGGGTCAGCGCGCACTTGTCACGACACTCACAAAAAAAATGGCAGAAGATTTGACTGAGTATCTTGTAACACAGAAGATTAAGGTGAAATATCTGCACAGTGATATCCACACACTCGAAAGGGTAGAGATCATTCATGCACTTAGGAAGGGTGATGTTGATGTGATTGTTGGTGTGAATTTACTTCGTGAGGGCCTCGATATTCCAGAGGTTTCTCTCGTAGCGATTCTTGACGCTGACAAAGAGGGATTCTTGCGTTCTGAAACAAGTTTGGTGCAGACCATTGGGAGGGCTGCGCGAAACATTCATGGTCAGGTTATCCTCTATGCAGATGAAATGACCGGTTCAATTGATCGCGCGCTGCAAGAAACGCAGCGCCGTCGGGATATTCAAGTGGCATATAATGAGGCGCACAATATTACGCCAAAGAGTATTGAAAAGACGATTCGCAATATTCTAGACGAATTTGGAATTTCTTCTGAGAAGGTGCACAAGAGAGGTAAAAAAGGGAAGGAGCGATCCAAAAAAGATGATATACTTGAACTTGATCTGCTTGGTGATGCTCGTAGCATAGCGGACATTATTGCCGACAAACAAAAGAAAATGAAACAAGCTGCCCGGGATCTTGAGTTTGAACTCGCTGCATTGCTTAGAGATGAGATTAAGGCACTTAAAAAACGCATATCATGAGCCAGAGGACAATTACATGGTTAAAAGTTGGGGGACTTTTGCTGTTGCTTGTCATAGGATACAGTAATGGTTTGGTGTTTTCTGAGCGCATCTCTGATGACGATACGATCGAATACGAAGCCGCGCTTATTTTTGGTGGGGGAATGAAACAGCCTGGTGTTATGAGTGACATCTTGGAAGACCGGGCGCAAAAGGGTGTGGAGCTCTACAAAGATGGCATGGTGCCACTGCTCGTGATGACAGGAGACGGTGGATCAAATCGAGTAGATGAGGTGTGGCCAATGAGAAGCTACGCGCGTGGCGCAGGTGTTTTTGAAGATGACATACACATCGATCCTGTTGGCTTTAACACATACTTGAGCTGTTCTAACGCATATACTGTGCTTGGATTGCGTCGGGTTGTTGTTGTGTCACAGTCATGGCATTTGCCACGAATTGTCTATTACTGTAGATCAGTTGGGCTCAGCGTCACCGGGGTACCGAGCGATTTGCGAGTATATGGTGGCCCTGGGAAAATATGGGGACATGGACTGCGCGAAGTGCTTGCTCGGGTAAAGGCAGTTATGGGTGTGCAGGTGCTCCCATGGGTAGCGCGTGTTGTTACTAATTAGCTTGACAAATATACTAAGGAATGGTAGTCTAAATATTCCCGTTATCCTGCGTCGTTGAATACATAAGATGAATATCTCATGTATTCAGCGCCGGAGATACGATCTCCTTTGATGAGGCGGCAGGTCTGAAATAGACCTGCCATAATTGCGGCAAATCGAGCATCCAATCGAGGCGCAAGCCTCTTTTGTTGATCTCCGGATGGCTGCAGCTGATTGGGCAAGGCGTGGGGATTACGTCAGCGCGAGTGTGGGGCCCCTCGCACCAAGGAATAGGGGCCTGGAAATCCTCGTGTACCCTAAATCAGTGTTGGCTTACAAACGAATGGAGTGTACAGTGGATCCGGTGGTTCAACCGTCCACGTTGCGTCGGTTTCCATACCGACTCGTACTCACCAGTCGCGCGTAAGCCCATCCGTTGAGTACATAGTGTGTACTCATAGAGTAAAAAATACCTTTATTTAGAGGTATTTTTTGTTTATGCGACAGAGGGCTTGACAGAAAAAACAAAATAGTATATAGTGATACATCTCATCTGATCTGCAGTGATACTGATCGCTCGGTCATACTGCAGGTCGGGTGAGTGGCGTGAGTCGCATATTCCGACCTCTCCCGCGCGCGGGAGGGAGTCCGGAAGATGCGATTCCGGTTAGTCATACTTCAGTTGGTCACAGAGGCGGCCAAAGAATCGTAGGCCAGGGCCGCACGTTAACAGCAGGCCCAGGTAAGGGGCGTCGCCCCCTTAAGCGAGACAGGCTCCGTGCATCCGGGGTTATGCTACTGAAGATATACTAGGTTGGTGAGTGAAGCGTAAGTCGGTCAAATGCGACTCGACATGCTCAGCAGTCCACGCGCCCCTCTGCGTGGTCCGCTGGTCATTCGAATGCCTCTCTCTCGAATGCGCGACAGTCCTTGACTGTTACTCACCAACCCTCCAATTCTATTCATCTTCGAAGGTGGAAAGATAAGAGAATAAAAAAATCCCCAGAAGGGGATTTTTTGTTTGCATTAACTTACTCTATGGTCAACTGAAGATCATTACTGTATTCGCCGCATTCACCCTCTTTCTCATCAACCTGGCAGACACGATAGTGGAAGGCACCCTCTGGCTGACCGATCCAGGTTGCTGATCGTTTACTCCCGTGAACTCGGTACCAATAATTAAGCGAGTCGTGTTCTGGATTTTCATCTTCACCACGAACGAGAATAAAACGAGCATCCTCAGGAAGATCATCATCATATGTCCATGATAGTTTTACACTATCACCCATGACTTCTCCTGAAAGGGTAAATCCAGATTCCATTACTTCTTTTTCTTCTATAACGGCTTGATCTTCCTGCTCCATGTGCGATTCGTCAGCCGGTTTAACTCCGTCTCTGTTAGCTTCACTGCCGGTGACTCCAAGATTACCACATCCTGCTCCTAGAAGGAGTAAGGTTGCTCCGACTCCAAAGAGTTTTTTCAAACGTGTTTCCATATATCTTGTTATGATTTATGCTACAAAAGTATAGCAGCCGTCTTTTTTTCTGGCAAGTACTTTTTTGGTTGACTTCCTGCAAGATGGCGGGTACACTACCCCCCATATGAACCCCGAATCGGGGCCTTTTTGCGTCTATGCAGGATAAAATAGTTATTAAGGGAGCCAGAGAGCATAACTTAAAAAACATTTCTCTTGAGCTTCCCAGAAACAACATGATTGTGTTTACGGGGCTTTCTGGATCTGGCAAGTCTTCTTTGGCGTTTGATACGATTTTTGCTGAGGGTCAGCGGCGATATGTGGAGAGCCTATCAGCATATGCGAGGCAGTTTCTTGGCAACATGCAAAAACCAGACGTAGATGAAATAGAGGGATTATCCCCAGGTATTTCGATTGACCAAAAAGCGCATTCAGCAAATCCTCGCTCTATTGTTGCCACGATAACAGAAATTTATGATTATCTGCGCGTTTTGTTTGCTCGTGTTGGAAAACCCTACTGCCCACAGTGTGGACAGAAAATTGAAAAAATGACGACTGATGAGATCACTGATCATATTTCAAAGAAAGTAAAAAAAGAAGTCACACTGCTCGCACCAGTCGTCCGTGGAAGGAAGGGTGAGTATTACCAGATGCTGTATGATATGTACAATGCTGGATTTTTGCACGTTCGCGTTGATGGGAAGATGAAAAGTCTCAGAGAGCGGATCCGGTTGTATAAAAACAAGAAGCATACAATTGAGATTGTTGTTGATAAAATTTCAATCGATGATATTGATCGATTGGCAGAGGCAGTGGAAACTGCTGTTGATCTTGCAAATGGGCTGTGTACGGCAATATATGATGATGGACAGGAGCAGGTGCTTAGCACGCAGTACGCATGCAGTAACGATGGGTTTAGTTTTCCTGAAATTGAACCACGCCTTTTCAGTTTCAATAGTCCATACGGCTATTGCCGCGCGTGTACCGGTCTTGGCACCTTGGAACTTTTTTCTGAAGAAGGGTGTCCGGTGTGCGTTGGGAAGAGATTGAATGAAAATGCACTCTCAGTACGCATACTAGAAAAAAGTATATATGATGTCACGTCGCTCACGATCGGGAATGCACAGTCATATTTTGAGCAGGTGCAAACAGAACTTGATGCACATGATCTAGAGATTGCTGGCGCAGCACTGCGAGAGATCCAAAGCCGACTTGGCTTTATGGTCGATGTTGGTCTTCACTATATTACCTTAAACAGAAAAGCTGGTACGCTATCAGGGGGAGAGGCGCAAAGGATTCGACTTGCATCCCAGGTTGGGCAGCGTTTAGTAGGGGCGCTGTACGTACTTGATGAGCCGACCATAGGGCTACATCAGAGAGATAATGATTTGTTGGTTTCAACACTTCGCAATCTGTGTGATATGGGGAATACCATTATTGTGGTTGAACACGATGAGGATACTATTTTGACCTCTGATTGGATTGTGGATATTGGTCCGGGTGCAGGAAAACATGGGGGGAAGGTTGTGTATTCAGGACCACTTTCTCATCTTTTGGATAGCAAAGATGAGAAATCAAATATTGCGAGGGTGCAGGGGAGGGTGGCAAAGTCAATTACTGGTAAATATCTAAGGGGAGAAAAAAAGATTGAGGTCCCTGAAAAAAGAAGAAAGGTGAACTCACACACGCCCAAGATTAAGGTCATCGGGGCTGCAGAGCATAATCTAAAGGATGTGCGAGTTGAAATTCCACTTCGTCGTCTTGTTTGTCTTACCGGTGTTTCAGGGTCAGGAAAATCAACATTTATGAACTCCATTGTCCATCGTGCGATAGCGAATAAATTGCATCATGTTGATAAGAGGATTGGGAAACATAAAGAGATTAAAGGACTTGAATATATTGATAAAGTGATTCGTATTGATCAGAGCCCGATTGGGCGGACCCCGCGAAGTAACCCTGCAACATACACCAAAGCATATGATCATATTCGGGACATGTTTGCGCTGACACCGGAGTCTCGTATTCGTGGATACAAGAAAGGAAGATTTAGCTTTAACAGACCTGGTGGACGCTGTGAGAATTGTGAAGGAAAAGGAGTGCTTGATATAGAGATGCATTTTCTTCCGAGCGTGCAAATTTTGTGTGATGTGTGTAAGGGTGCTCGTTTTAATGTGGAGACACTTCAAGTTCATTATAAGGGGAAGAGCATTGCAGACGTGCTCAATATGACTATTGAAGAGGCAGAAGTCTTTTTTAAGGATATCCCACCTATATATGATAAGCTCAAGATGCTTAATAGTGTGGGTCTTGATTATCTCACTCTTGGACAATCGGCGACTACGCTTTCAGGTGGTGAAGCACAGCGTATCAAACTGTCTCGTGAGCTCGCAAAGAGAAACACTACAAAGACACTCTATTTACTCGATGAGCCAACAACAGGCCTTCATTACGATGATGTAAAAAAACTCATCGACGTACTCCAAAATCTTGTTTCAAAAGGGAATACGGTCATGGTCATTGAGCACAACTTGGACGTTATCAAATGTGCTGATTGGATCATAGATCTTGGTCCTGAGGGAGGGGATGAAGGTGGGCAAGTAGTGAAAGTGGGCACACCAGAAGAAGTGGCTCGGTACAAACCGAGTTATACAGGAAAGTATTTGAAACGATTGTTGAAGTAAAGCGCCAAGATCGGATGCCTTCACGACATCTTGACTTGGTGCTTTTTTTTGTATATAGTCAACCGTCAGTAGAACAATGGATACTTTCGATGGAGGTGGAGCGTGATTCGAGTGAACCTCAGTTCAAAAAATAGCGTGCACAATCGTCTGCGAAGGACGATAAAGCCAGGTGGTTTCCTTCATGATCGCCCCTGGCTCATCCTCGCAGCTCTACTGTTCGGGATTACAAGCATCATCGGCGTGGTTACTGCGCTCATCATGATCCCGGTTGCGTGGCCGGCGCAGCTCCTCTGGAATGACTGGATTGCTGCCATGCTCGGTTTACCTCAGCTAAGCTTTCTGCAGATGCTGGGGCTGATGTGGTATTTCCTCGTCCCTTGTCTGGGAGTGTGCTTTGGCATCGGAGTGACCAAGATTCTCCTTGACGTGCTTTAGGTGCGGTGCCTGATCAGGATGATGTCACAAGAGGCCGGCATCATCCTTCATAAAACATCCACACACAACTTACCTACCATTTATGCTATGAATGGTGAGTAGGGAGCGGTGTGGGTGTTTTTTTGTATAATGACGCGGGCAAGGAAGAAGATTGGTGATTCTCTCAACCAGAGCTCCCCATACAGGAGCTTTGGTTGATGCCCGATTTGCGCTCGGGCGGTTATCAGGCGAGAACTGCGCAGCCTATGGCTGACAGAACATGACCTCTGTGAGACAGTAGCGCAAGAAGGCCTTGATCTGGAGGTTCTCCGCGATGATCACGGTTTGTGTCGTGTCACCGTACCCCTGATTAGCTGATGCAATGACGAATCGACGCTCCCCCTCAGAAGAGTGCGACTTCGCTATTTGCGACCATTCGTCGTAGAGACGATCTGGAGATACCTCGGTGAGGACCGGGCAGATTTCTGCCCCGAGCTTGAATAGCCTCTCCCATGTCTCGAAGTCCACGATCTTACCACCTCTCCGACGCGGTTCGTGACCCGTGCCCCAACGAAGCGCTCCGATCACTGTGTCTTCAGTGATAGGGCACCACCTATCCAGAGCATTCGATTGGAGGTCAGAGATGAGCTGGTGGATCCCAGACTCAGCTACCGCAGCAATCACGGCGGATTCGTTCGCGCGTGCGATGGATGCACGCGGTACGTCCACGCTTAGGCCAACGGGTGCATGCTTCAGACTCAGGTAGCAGTGAAGTACACAGCTTTCCAACCCTATATGCAGGACCGGGACTACTGATGATGCTATCGACATGTCAATCACACGACCCCAATTGGGGTGTGATAGATCCGAAAGAAGATCTTTTCGGAAGTTGTCTCTTTCTTCAGGAGTTACCTCCATCCTGGCGAGACGCTCTTCGAGGGCTTCTTTTCGGTCTATCTGGTCCGCGGAGGTGGCAAACTGCCTGAACCTCGCAGTTGCCGTGTCCCATCCGAACTGCTTAGTATCCACCTTGGCAAGCTCAAAGAGCTTTTCCATTTCAAAGTGAAACGGTTTGTTGGGCCAGAGCTCGTTGGGAATACCCTCAGAAGAGATTTCTTTGGTATCTGGCTCTCGTGCGCTCACTCCTGGAGGGCACAAGATGAGGGCGCATAGGTGGAAGTTGTTGGGCCATGCGTCGATGTAGAGTGGCCGCATGTCGCCTCCGAGCATGCGATGCCTTGGATCGATGAGCGTCTGAAGGATTGCTCTTTGAGCTCGGTCTTTGAGAAGTTCGATGCTCTTCCCGGCGTTAAGGCCGACGATGATCAGCTGTATTGCGTGCATGGATCCTCCTTGGTGTGACATGCGCGGGTGAGTATAGCATTCATGGCGTGATTGTAAAGATGGGCTAGGTTTTATGATTAGGTAAATAAAAAGCACTCGTTTACTTGATTCTCCTTGTTTTTTTGTGTACCGTACGTATTTGTATGGATCCGTTGAAAGTAAAATTTAGATCAATTCCTAACACCCCTGGGGTGTATCTTTTCTATGGCTCGCGTCGTGAGCTTTTATACGTAGGAAAAGCGACATCGCTGAAAAGTAGGGT